>CAMOTB010000001.1 GCA_946625485.1 uncultured Bacteroidales bacterium
GGACTTCTCTATATACAACCCGTTGGAAAACAGGAGGAATAGGTTTTTCTAGAAACTCGTTAAGGCCAATGAAAAGTATTGCACTACTTTCTATCAGGGATAGTAATTTGTGAATAACAGTGTCAGTTGTAGGCTCCTGGCAAGCCTCAAACTATCCCTGCGGCTATCCAGGGTTTTTGAGCACAGACGTAAAACATTGATAATAAGACACTAAAACACAATTACGACATATCTGGAATGAGGAAGAATATTAACAGGGTTATCAGTTAATCTGCGCTGAAAATCAATACGTTATGAATAAACCAGGGATAGTTCCCTGTTTTTTTGTACCCAAAAATGGGGTATAAATGGGGGGTTTGAGGCACTGGAGTTTTGAATACGTGTCCATTTTTCGTACTTTTGCAAAAATAGACTTAACCCTATGTTCAAGAATTTTGTGGGATTCAATCTGGTTGAAGAGATGCAGAAACTGCGTCACGGCAAACGTTTCAACCCGATGAAATTGAAAAAGAAGACGATCGGCTTGCTCTTTGTCGCCGCAGTTTTTCTCGTACTCTGGTTCCTCCCGACGGAGGCCTTCGGAATGGACGGCCTGACCCTGGTTCAGCAGAGAATCATCGCCATTTTTGTCTACGCGACCCTCATGTGGATAATGGAACTCGTTCCGGCCTGGGCCACCTCGGTCTCCATCATGGTCCTTCTGCTGCTCTGTGCCTCCGACTCCGGCATAAAATGGATCTGCGATCCCGGATCGGCAGGCCAGCTTCTAAGCTACCGTCAGATCATGGCCAGTTTCGCCGACCCTGTGATCATGCTCTTCATCGGCGGATTCGTCCTGGCGATAGCCACGACCAAAACCGGCCTTGACGTACACCTGGCAAAGGTGCTGCTCACCCCCTTCGGAAAAAAGAGTGAGAATATCCTGTTGGGATTCATGCTGGTGACGGCGCTTTTCTCCATGTTTATCAGCAATACGGCGACGACGGCCATGATGCTCACCTTCCTCGCCCCTGTATTCAAACAGCTTCCCGATTCCGGGAAGGGCCGGATCGCCATGGCGCTCAGCATCCCCATCGCGGCCAACCTGGGCGGCATGGGAACCCCTATCGGCACTCCCCCCAACACCATTGCCTTGAAATACCTGAACAATCCGGAAGGCCTGAATCTGGGCATCGGATTCGGACAATGGATGTTGTTCATGGTTCCTTTCGTGATCATCATGATCCTGATTGCCTGGATGTTGCTCAAGAAGATGTTCCCCTTCACCCAGAAGACCATCGAGCTGAAAATCGAAGGTGAGCTGAAGAAAGGAAAGGAGACCACACTCGTCATCGTCACGATGATCGTCACCATTCTCCTCTGGATGCTGGACACCGTCACCGGAATCAACACCTACACGGTGGCACTCATCCCCTTTGCGGTCTTTGCCATGGCAGGGATCATCACCAAATATGACTTGGATGAGATCAACTGGTCTGTCATCTGGATGGTTGCCGGCGGCTTTGCCTTGGGCTATGCCATGAACGGATCCGGACTCGCAGCCTTGATGGTCCGGGCCATTCCCTTCGCCAAATTCCCTCCGATCCTGATCGTCCTCCTCTCCGGTCTGCTCTGCTATGTGCTTTCCAACCTGATCTCCCACTCCGCAACCGCAGCGTTGCTGATGCCGATCCTGGTGGTGGTCTGCACGGCCATGGGTGATAAACTCGCTGCGATCGGCGGTCCCACCACCGTCCTGATCGGAGTCGCCATCGCCTCCAGCAGCGCCATGATCCTTCCCATTTCCACGCCGCCGAATGCGCTGGCCTATGCGACCAACCTCGTCCAGCAGAAAGACATGGCCAAGACGGGAATTATCATTGGTATCATCAGCATCGTGCTGGGCTATATGGCCCTCCTCGCTGCGAGAGCCTTGCATATTGTGTAACTCATTAATCCGGCTTTTGTCATGAAAAAGTTTTTCCTACTGACTGCGCTCGCTTTCATTCTGGCCGTCTCATGCTCGCAAGAGGAGGTCAACGTGGGTCGCCTCGTTGAGAATTATGCCCTGGTGACGATTCCCGCGCCAGACCTGACCGGCATCACTGACAATGGAAAAGAAGTCCTGAGGCTATACAGACAAGCCGCCGATGAGGTTGACAAGATTTATTGGCAGCAGGTTTTTGCCGAAGGGAACAGTTTCCCCGGCACGCTGGCGGATCCTTCTCAGAAACTGTATGCAGAGATCAACTATGGTCCCTGGGACCGTCTCGACGGGAAAGCTTTCCTGCCGGGCTATGGCAACAGACCTGCCGGAGCCTGCTTCTATCCGGAAGACATGACGGCGGAGGAATTTGACACCTTTGCCGATCCGGCCAAGATGAGCCCCTACACCCTGATCAGACGGGAAGGCGGAGCCTTGAAAACCGTATGGTACCATGACGCCTACGCCGCGTCGATCAGCAAGATCGAGGATTATCTCCATCGCGCCGCTGATGTCACCATCAAAGAAAGCGTCCGGAACTATCTTCTCAAGATGATCGACGGTCTCAAGACAGACGATTATTACGAGAGCTACAAGGCCTGGCTGGAGATGACTGACAGCAAGATGGATCTGGTCATCGGACCGATCGAGGCCGTGGACGATGCCCTATATGGAACGAAAGCTTCCTACGGAGCCTATGTCCTCCTGAAAAACCTCAAACGCACCGACGAGCTCAACGCCTTGTCCGCCCGCATGCCGGAGTTCCAGCAGATGCTCCCCGGAGATCCGGCCGACCACCAATTCGTCCCCGGCTCCCAGTCCGACATCTTTTCCTGCAACGTATTGTACTGCAGCGGATATACCAATGCCGGATTCAAAGTCATCGGCATCAATTTCCCCTACGACGCCAAGATCCAGGAGGAACTGGGCACCCGGACCATCATCTTCGACAACATCATCCGCGAGAAGTTCAACCGCACCGTTTTCCCGGTCGGCAAAGCCCTCCTGGAGGAGGTCGAACAACCCCACGTGGATGCCAGCGCATTCTACTGGATCATCGTCTTCCGTGAGATTGCGAAGGGACTGGGTGTGAAAGAGACCGTCAACGGCAAAGGGACGGTTGCCGAAGCGCTGGGCAATGAGGCCCTGGCTTTGGAGAAAGCGAAATCCAACGTGCTGGGTACCTGGCTCTGTGCTCAAGAGGCCGAAGCCTATCATATTTCAGCGATTTTCCATAAGGAGGATGTCCTCGCGACCTTTGTCGCCAACACCATCCGCTCCACCCGTTTCGGCGCAGCGGATCCCACCGGCATCGCCAACATCCTCGTCTATAACTACCTGCTAGACAACAAGGCCATCATCTGGAATCCGTCCGGACGCTACAGCATCGATTACGAGAAGACCTGGTCAGCCCTCGAGACCCTGGGCGCCGAAATCCTGCGCATCCAGGCCCACGGCGACATCGAAGCCGCCCGTGCCTGCATCGCCAAATACGGCGCAGCCGGACTGGAAAGCCAGTCGGACAAACGGGTGCTGGAAAAAGCGGATATTCCGGTAGATATACGGTTTGCTTACGAATAAAAAGAAAACCATTATATTTGTAATCTATAACACCTGTTTCAGACAGAACTGCCATGCCGGTGGATCCTAAATTTGAGGCCATACTGAATGAGTATCGGGAACATCTTCCCCAGTTCCGGGAAGAGGCTCTCAACATCCGCAACATGCTCCAGGACACCTTTGACCAGGCTGGCCTGACAGTTGCCGGCATCGAGCAAAGGGTCAAGGCCGAAGAGTCCCTGGCCGGGAAACTGGAGCTGAAAGGCGGCAAATACCAGAGCCTGAAAGACATTACAGACATCATCGGGCTGCGTGTCATCACCTTCTACATCGACGATGTAGACAAGGTCGCTTCCGCCATTGAGCGCCTATTCACCATCGACTGGGAGAATTCCGTCGACAAACGCATGGCGCATGAGGTAGACAGTTTCGGCTATCTGTCCCTGCATTACATCTGCTCGAAGCCCGACTTTCCTTACCGCTTTGAGATCCAGATGAGAACGGTCCTGCAGCACGCCTGGGCCAACATGAACCATGATACCGGATACAAGAGCGGCGTCGAAGTGCCTACGCACTACCTGCGCAACATCAACCGCCTGGCCGGCATGCTCGAGCTGATCGACGAGCAGTTCAGCCTGATCCGTTCGGAACTTACGGACTACCGGCGCCGGGTCAAAGCGCTGGTGGCTTCCGGCAACCTGGACGATGTTTCCCTGGACGGCGATTCTTTCCGTGATTTCCTCGAACTCGATCCTTTCGGCCAGCTGAACCGGCGGATTGCCACCGTGAACCAGGCTGAAATCCAGGAAGTCTCCCTGATGAGTTTCCTGAGAGTTTTCAAGGAACTTCGGTGCAACACCCTGGGAGACGTCCTGAAACTCATCAAAAAATACTCGGACGGAGCCTACCAGATCGCCTGTTATCAAATGGGGCTGACCGATTTGGATATCATCTCGTCTTCCATCGGCCCCCAGAATCTTTGCATCGCCTGCATCCTGAAAAACGGCGGCGGAAAAGCCGGGCTGATACGGATGTTCGACATCCTGAACGGTCCGAACGAATCCAACGAAGCCATTGCCGGCTTCCTCCTGGAACAGTCCGCAGGGCTCCCTTTCATGAACCAATAACCATGTCCAAGCCTTCCTTCAATACCGAACTGCTCGACCGTGCGATCATCCTCGCCGTTCATGCCCATGCCGGTATGGAACGCCGCGGGAAGGGTTTCCCCTATATCGTCCATCCGATGGAAGCGGTGGCGATCGTTGCAACCATGACCCCGGACCAGGAACTGCTGGCTGCAGCGGTGCTTCACGACGTGGTTGAAGATACGGATGTGACCCTGGAAGATATCCGCAGCCAATTCGGCGAAAAAGTCGCCGCCCTGGTTGAGGCGGAGAGTGAAGAAAAACTGGAAGGGGTCAGCGCAGAACACAGTTGGCGCGCCCGGAAACAGGCCGCCATCCGGCGCCTCTCCGAAGCTTCCCGGGAGGTTAAGATGGTCGCACTGGGAGACAAATTGTCCAACATGCGCGCCATTGCCCGGGATTACTCCGCCAAAGGGGACGAGCTTTGGAAGATTTTCCATGTTAATAATCATCAGGAACATGCCTGGCACTACCGTGGGCTGGCAGAAGCCTTGAAGGACCTGTCCGATACGCCTGCCTATCAGGAATTCGTCCGGCTGGTTGACCAAGTTTTCCCCCGTTAGATATGGATGCGCACAAGATTTCCCTGACAGACTATATCCTTTCCGGCGGCGGATACAACGGGGAAAGCTATCATCACCGCGACGACCCGTCGATCTTGCTCAAGCTTTATTACCCGGGCAAGATCCGCCAGCCGTTGAATGAGGTCAACCTGGCCCGCAAGGTCTTTGCGGCCGGCATTCCGACCCCCGAACCGGGAGAATACGTCGTCACGGAAGACGGCCGGTACGGGATCCGTTTCAAGCGGATTGAAGACAAAGTCTCCTACGCCCGTGCATGCGGCGACCACCCAGAAAAGGTGGATCAATATGCCGCCGAGTTCGCCCACATGTGCCGGCAGCTCCACGCAACCCACGTGGACACCTCCCAGTTCCCCAGCGTCAAGGAAAAATACATTTCCCTGCTGGATGAGAATCCTTTTTTCTCAGACCCTGAGAAAAGCAAGCTCAAACGCTTCATCCTCCAAGCTCCCGACACGGATACGGCCATACATGGAGATCTCCAGTTCGGGAACGCCATCTTTGCCGGCGGGAAACGCTATTTCATCGATCTGGGAGACTTCTGTTACGGCCATCCTTATTTCGACCTGGGGATGGTGTATCTCTGCTGCAAGCTCGGGTCCGAGGAGTACACTAAGGAACAATTCCACATGGATGCCGACACGGCGAGCCGTTTCTATGATGCCTTTATTCCGGCGTATTTCGGACCGGACTGCGATCCGGGAAAAATCTCGGAGACCCTTCTCCCCTATGCCGGACTGAAGACCCTGATCATCGAGAGAGACGCCAACTGCCCCAAACCTGAATTCCGCAAAGCCTTACAATCCATCTTATGAAGACGCAACACATCAATGAAAACAAAGGGTTACGCCGGCTGATGGGCGGAGGTGTGCTTCTGGTCCTCGTCGCGGCCATCACCCTCGAAGCGACCAGCCTGATCCAGAATCACTTCGCAAAGAAGGGGATAACGGAAGAAGCATCCTTGCGAGCAGAAGCGCAGATGGAGGCCACGCGTCTCGAAATCCTGAACGTCATAGACCAGGCGGAAGCCGCCGTACGGAGCATGGCCTGGGCAGCGCTCTGGGGACTGGATCATCTCGACACACTGCCCGCGCTCACCCGGCGGATCGTGGCCGACAACCCGGTCATCATCGGCTCAACCGTCGCCCTGGTTCCCGGTTACAACAAGCGGCGTCCGCTCTATGCCCCCTATGCCTGTCAGGCAGCAGATTCAGACAGCGTCATCATCAAGTCCCTGGCGACAGAAGAATACAATTACCCCGGTAAGGAATGGTTCACCAAACCGATCGAAACGGGACAAGGATACTGGTCAGAGCCATACCTGGACGAAGGCGGAGGTGAGGTCATGATGACGACCTACTCCATCCCCATCAAGGACCGTCAAGGCACCACGGCAGCCGTCCTGACTGCCGACATCTCCCTGGATTGGCTGACGGACCTGGTCGGGAACGTCGAGGTCTATCCGTCCGCTTTCAGCATCATGCTGAGCCGCCAGGGGAAATTCATGGTTTGTCCGAGCGAAACCCTGGTCATGCGACAGACGATCCAAGAGGCACTGGCAACGGTCCAGGACACCGCTTCCGTCAACAGCCTGGCCCGCGACATGCTGGCCGGAGAGTCCGGGTCCCGCGCCATCCCCTACAAGGATATCACCGAATACGTCTATTTCGCTCCCATCGAGCGCACCGGCTGGTCCATGTCCATCGTGATCCCCAGCAATGAAATCTTCGATGAAATCCGGAAGATGAACTGGCTGGTGAAACTCTTCCAACTTCTCGGACTGGTCATGCTGGTCCTGATCATCCGGAGCGTTTTCCGCAACCAGTCGAAATACCGCCAGCTCACCGAGTCGAAGAACCGCATGGAAAACGAACTCCGGATTGCCAGTGGGATCCAGATGGCCATGCTTCCCAAGATTTTCCCGCCTTTCCCGGAGCGTAAGGATATCGATATGTTCGCGGCCATCATTCCCGCCAAGGAGGTGGGAGGAGACCTGTACGACTTTTTCATCCGGGAAGAAAAGCTGTATTTCTGCATCGGAGACGTCAGCGGCAAGGGCGTTCCGGCATCCCTCCTGATGGCGGTCACCCGCAGCCTGTTCCGTACCGTTGCGGCCCACGAAAAGAGTCCGCAACGCATCGTCACGACCATCAACGAATCCATGTCGGACATGAACGAGAACAACATGTTCGTCACCTTCTTCTGCGGTGTCCTGGACCTCGCCACCGGCCACATGAGATACTGCAATGCCGGACATAACACTCCCCGGTGGATTTCTGACCGGGTGCAGCCCCTGCCGGTCGTTCCCAATCTCTCCATCGGGGTCCTGCCGGGCATGTCTTATCAAGAACAGGAAATAGACCTGAAATACGGCGACACCCTCTTTTTCTATACGGACGGACTGACTGAAGCGGCCAACGCGAACCAGGAACTCTTCGGAGAGGACCGCATGGACCGGTGCCTGGATTCCGGCCGCAACGCGCAACAACAGCTGAGCCATATGCAAGACGCCGTCAACGCCTTTGTCAAGGAAGCCGACCAGAGTGATGACTTGACCATGCTTTGTATCCGCTACCTGAATCCCGACACTCCGGATTCCCAAGTGCATCACCTGATCCTGCACAACGACATCCGTCAAATCTCCCAGCTGGCCAATTTCATTCAGACCCTCTCTGAAGAGAAGCATCTGGATCCCTCCCTGGCCATGAGCCTCAATCTGGCACTGGAAGAGGCTGTCAGCAATGTCATCATGTATGCCTATCCGAAAGACTCAGACGGGCTGGTGGAGATCGAAGCCATCCTCAAGGACAATCTCCTGGAGTTCTTCATTTCGGACAACGGCCAGCCTTTCGATCCGACCGAAGCCCCGCAGGCCGATGTCACGCTCAGCGCAGAAGAAAGGCCGATCGGCGGACTTGGCATTTATCTTGTACGGAGCATCATGGACTCGGTCAGCTATGAACGCGCCGATGGAAAGAATATTTTACACCTGACTAAACAAATCTGAAAATATGGACGTCATTATCACCCGACAAGACAACACGACGACGGCCCGTTTCATCGGCCGCCTGGACACGCCGGCTTCCCAGGAGATCTCCAAGGAAGTTGACGCCTTGATCGATGCGGCCGACGGGACGCTGATTCTGGATTGCAAGGAGATGAGCTACATTTCCAGTTCCGGTCTGCGCATCTTCCTGACCTTGCGCAAGGCATCCTCATCCAAAGGAGGGAAGATCATCGTCCGAAACATCAACAATGATATCCGTCAAGTCTTCATTATGACAGGGTTCCTGAATCTGTTCACGATCGAAGACTGACCCGATGTTTCTCCCGCTGGCCATATTCAATATCAATTTCATGTCCAGTAACCTCCTGTTGCTGGTTTCGGTATTGGTATTCATATCCCTTCTGGTCAACAAAGTCGGAGCCCGTTTCGGTGTTCCGACTTTGCTGCTCTTTCTGCTGGTCGGCATGCTCGCCGGACGGGACGGACTGGGCATCCATCTGGAAAACCACGAAGTAGCCGAGTCCATCGGTCACTTCGCGATGACCATCATCTTGCTGACCGGCGGACTGGAGACTTCCCTGAAAGAGACCCGTCCGGTCATGAAACAGGGTCTCCTGCTGTCTACGGTAGGCGTGATGCTGACAATCCTGCTGACCGGGGTGTTCACTTACTGGGTGGCCAGGCCGCATCTCGGAGCCATAGGAGCCTCCCTCTTGGGATGCCTGCTGGTCGCGACGGTCATGTCTTCGACCGACTCGGCTACGGTTTTCAACATCCTCCGGGACAGACGGCAGCGACTGCGCGAAGATCTCGGCCCCATGTTGGAACTGGAGTCCGGCAGCAATGATCCGATGGCCTATGTCCTGACCATCATCCTGGTGGAAGTGCTCTCGGCAGCCCAGGCCCTGCCCCCGGGCAGCAGTGCCTGGCCTCTGGTCGGCAAAGGTTTCCTGATCCTGCTCCTGCAACTCATCGTCGGTTTTGCCATCGGGATCGGAGTCGGCTTTGCCGCCAAGTGGCTGTTGGGCAAAGTCCACCTGCAGGGCGGCCCTCTCTATGCCATCATGATCCTGAGCCTGGGCTTCTTCGCCAACGGTATTGCCAATGTCCTTCATGGAAACGGGCTCCTGGCGCTCTATACGGCAGCCATCCTGATCGGCAACTACGCCGAACTTCCCTACAAGCGGGACATCCTGAAGTTCTTCGACGGGCTCACCTGGCTGGTCAAATTGCTCATGTTCCTCGTCCTGGGCTTGATGGCGCGGCCTTCCCAGTTCCCGTCCGCAATCATCCCCGCCCTGCTGATCGGCCTGTTCATGATCTTCATCGCACGGCCTGCCAGCGTGTTCCTGACATTACTTCCCTTCCGTAAGATGTCTTTCCGGGCCAAATTCTTCACGTCCTGGGTCGGCATCAAAGGCGCGGGACCCATCCTGTTTGCCCTCTATCCGGTCGTTTTCGGGCTGGAGGATTCCGATACGATGTTCAACATCGTGTTTTTCATCACTTTGCTTTCCCTGCTCATTCAGGGCATGACCCTCTCCCCCATGGCCCGCGCACTGGGTCTGGTCGACCAGGAAGATCCGGAGGTCGAAACCTTCGGCATGGACATCCCTGAGGAGATGGGCATGCTCCGGGACCACATCGTCACGGAAGACGACCTCGCCGACGGTGATACGCTGCGCGACTTGCATCTTCCGCACGGTATCCGTGTCATGATGGTCCGCCGGAAAGACAAGTTCATCGTTCCGCACGGCAGCCTGAAGTTGTCCGCAGGAGACCGGCTCGTCATCCTGATCGGCGATACGGAGGATTGACAGGCCATCGCTCACAATCTTTGAAATCACATATATAATACGAACGTATACGTAAGCTTATGAAACATTTTGCATCCCTTTGCGTCGCACTCATCCTGGCATCCGGCGCAGCGGCCTTCGGCCAGCATCTGCCCGGCGAGCAAACCGTCAAGAAAGGTAAGCTCGACAACGGGCTGACTTATTACATCTGCCACAACGAAATCCCTGCCCAGCGGGCGGAATTCTATCTGGCGACCAATGTCGGAGCCATCCAGGAGACTCCGGACCAGGACGGTCTGGCCCACTTCCTGGAGCACATGTGCTTCAACGGCACGAAGAATTTCCCCGAGAAAGGAATTCTCAACTACCTGCAGAGCATCGGAGCCAGCTTTGGCGGCAATGTCAACGCTTCGACGGGTGTGGAAGAGACGGTCTACATGCTGACCAACATTCCCCTCGTCAACGAAACGGTCGTCGATTCCTGCCTGCTGATCCTGCATGACTACTCCCACTTCGTCACCTGCGCCCCGGAAGAGATTGACAAGGAGCGTGGCGTCATCCTTGAGGAAAGGAGAGCCCGCCGGAACGCATCCTGGCGTCTCAACGAGCAGGCCAAGCCCCTGCTCTACGGTGACACCAAATATGCAGGCTGCACCATCATCGGCAGCGAGGAGAACCTCAAGACTTTCAAGCCGGAGAGCCTCACCTCCTTCTACAAGACCTGGTATCGTCCTGACCTCCAGGCCGTCATCGTCGTCGGAGACATCAATGTCGACGAGGTAGAAGCCAAGATCGTCTCCACCTGGAGCGACATTCCGGCCGCCGTGGATCCGAAAGCCAAGGACATCATCGCCATTCCCGGCCACGAAGCCCCGCTCATCGGTATCCTGACCGACCCCGAGACCCCTTCCACCAACATCGCGTTCTATTGGGAATCCCCCATTGAAACGGAGATAATGAACGATACCGCCCCTAACGTGATCGCAGATCTGGTGAAAGACATCATCAGCACCGCCATGCAGGAGAGACTGACAGACCTGTCCGCCCAGCCTGAATCCCCGTTTGCCCAGGCGATGTTCGCGACCCTCAATGTCTGCGAGACCATGGACGCGACGGCCATGATTGCCGTCCCCAAGGAAGGCATGTGGGCGCAGTCCGTTGCGGCGGCCTTCACCGAGGCGGAGAAACTGCGCAGGTTCGGTCTCACAGAGGCTGAAATCCAGCGCGCCGAGGCTGAAGTCCTGGCCCGCTACGAGTCGGCTGCCAACAAAGCTTCAACCCGGAAGAACGCAGAGTTCGTCCAGCCTCTGATCAACAACTTCTTTGACAATCACGACTACATGTCTCCCACGGACAAGTTTGCCCTGGTCAAGGGCATCCTGCCGCAGCTCCCTGCCGCTCTGATCAACGAGCTGGCCGGACAGTTGGTCACCGAGGAGAATCTGGTCGTCCTCTATTACGGTACCCAGAAAGAGGGACTCGTACACCCGACTGAAGAGCAGATCGCCGGCATCCTCTCGACTGTCAAGGCGGCTGACATCCAGCCGAACGTCGAGCAGACCGTTTCCGCTTCCTTCGTCGACGAGGCGCTCCTCCGCGGGGCCAAGGTCAAGAAAGTCAAGCCGTCCATCCAGGGCGCTACGGAATGGACCCTGAAAAACGGAGCCAAGGTCGTCCTGCTCCCGACGGAGTATGAGAAAGACCGGATCAGCCTGAGCCTGACGCAGAAGGGCGGCCGTGACCTGGTTGCCACGGAAGACCTTCCTTCCTTCGAAGAGAACATCCGGAGCGTATTCCAGATGAACCAGGGCGTGTCCCGTTTCCCGGCCACCGAGGTCAACAAGATGCTGTCCGGCAAGAACGTCTCCGCCCGAGCCTACATCGGTGCGCATACCCACGGGGTTTCCGCCTCCAGCAATGTCAAGGACCTGGAGACCGCCTTCCAACTCGCCTACCTTCAGTTCTGTGATCCCCGTTTCGACGAGAGCGAGTACAAGCAGTCTCTTCAGGTGATCGAGCCGATTCTCGGCAACCTGGACAAGATGCCTCAGTTCCAGTTCCAGAAACAGGCTCTCCAGACCGTCTATGGCGGCGACCGCCATCCGTTCCTGAGCCCTGAGCTTCTCTCCAAAGCCTCCCTGCAGACCATGGAACGGGTACACAAGACCCTCTTCCGCGATGCGGCCGGCCTGACCGCCTTCATCGTCGGTGACTTCGATCCTGAGACCATCAAACCGCTGGTAGAGAAATATATCGGCTCCATCCCGAAGGGCAAGAAGGCCCTCAACTGGACGGATCCTAAGGACGGCATCCGTCCCGGTGTCCGGGAGAAGGACTTCAGCACCGTGATGGAGACGCCCAAGGTCACCGTCAGCCAGGTCTACTCCCTGACGCAGCCCTATTCCGTCAAGCTGGATGCGACGCTGGATGCACTCAAATACATTCTCGACATGATCTACACCGACACGCTCCGCGAAGATGAGGGTGGCACCTACGGCGCCCAGGTTTCCGTCTCTGCCGGTCAGGCTCCCGTCTGTGAAGACATGCTTGAGGTTGATTTCGAGACCAACCCCGAATCAGCAGACAAACTCCGTATCCTGGCCAAGCAGGGACTGAAGAAGCTGGCAGAGGAAGGCCCGTCCGCCGAATACTTCGACAGAGCGGTCAAGAATCTCCAGAAACGGATCCCGGAGAACCGTCACCGCAATGCCTATTGGATGAACGGCCTCCAGCAATGGTACCTCTACGGACTCGACTACATCACGGAGTATGAAGGCGTCATCAACAGCCTGACAGCCGCCGACGTCCAGTCCGCCGCTGCCGCGTTCTTGAACTCCGGCAACTTCGTCGAGCTGGTTATGAGACCCGAAAAAGCAGAATAACAGCGTCAGTCTCCTGCCTGCGGCTCGCAGGCACGCTGAACTTCCTTGACAAGGCCCCTGGACAATTTCAGGGGCCTTGTCATTTGTTCACGGCCCGCCTCGGCGCCGAAACAGACCGTATAAAGCCCCTTGGCCACTTCCCAACGGGAAAGGGCGGCATTGAAGGAGGCCAGGTCCAGGACCGGGAAACGGAATTCCAGGGTCTGGCTCTCACCGGGCGCGAGCAGGCGTGTCTTGGCAAAATCCTTCAGCTCCCGGGCCGGTTTCTTGTCAAAAGAGCCCAGGGGTGCCGATACATACAGGCCGACGGCCTCCTTGCCCGCTACGGGCCCGGAATTGGTCACGGTCACGGAAGCCTGTACCTGACCGGCCTTGACGCGAACCACGGCATTCGAGTAGGTAAACTGCGTATAGCTCAGGCCGAAGCCGAAAGGATAGGCGACCTCCTTCCCTTCGGTAAGGAAATGACGATAGCCCACAAAGATATCTTCGGTATAGTCCGTATAGGCCAGGTTCTTCAGCGGCAGGCCCCGCCGCTCCGGATGGACGACGCTTTCATTGGCCTTGTTGCTGACGAAATTGTAAGGGAAATCTTCCGCACCCGCGATGTCGAAATAGTCCAGCGGGAAAGACATCGGCAGGCGGCCCGAAGGATTGACCCGTCCCGTCAGGACATCGGCGATGGCATGTCCCCCTTCTTCGCCGGGCAGCCAGGCACACAGGATCGCATCCGGCAGGTAATTCCAAGAAGCCGTCTCGATCGGACCGCAGATATTCAGAATGACCACGACCTTTTTGCCGGCGGCGTGGAACACTTCACAGACGTTCTCCAGCAGATTGACTTCATCTTCCTGGAGCAGGAATTCACGTCCCAGGATGCGGTCGCGCGCCTCGCCGGAAGTCCGCCCCAGCGTAATGACGGCGACATCGGAAGACTTCACCGTCTGTTCGATCAGCGTGCGCGTGATCTCCAGCTCCGGGGTCTGCGCCTTGCCAACATGAACATTGACCTTATGGTTGAGCGCCACGTCCGCATCCGCAAATGCGGCATAGGCCGGATAGATCCTTTCTAAATCCGCATCCAGCGTGAAACCCGCTTCTTTCAGCGCATCATGGACCTGCACGACATAGGGGGCGCTGACGTAGGCGGCACCGTTGCCTCCCGGGATCAGATCATACGAATGAACGCCGAAAACGGCTGCACGGCAGGGCGCAAGGGGCAGGACACCGCCTTGATTCCTGAGCAGGACCATCCCCTCGGCAGCAGACTGCCGGGCAAGCGCAGCGTGGGCCTCCAGGTCCGGAGACAAGGAAGCCTTATGGCCCCGGAAAGCCGGCGTCTTGACGATCAGTTCCAGCACCTTGGTGACGGCACGGTCAAGATCAGCCATGGAAAGCGTCCCGTCCGCAAGGCTGGCCAGGATGTGCTCCGTCTGGTTCTTGGCTCCGCCCATGAACAGGTCCGAGCCGGCATGCAACTGCTTCGGCGTATTCCGCTTGCCCGTCCAATCCGTCACGACCAATCCCGGGTAGCCGAAATCCTGTCGCAGGATCTGGGTCAGCAAACCATAGCTCTCCTGGGTGTATTCGCCGTTGAGCAGGTTATAAGATGCCATCACGGTCCAGGGATCAGACTCCCGCAGGCAAAGCTCAAATCCACGTGTATAGAGTTCTCTCAGTGCCCGCGTACTGAGCCGTGAATCCCCGTCCAGGCGGTTGGTCTCCTGGCTGTTGGCCGCGAAGTGTTTCGCCGAAGTACCCACTCCGACGGATTGCAGGCCGTTGATGTAGGCGGCAGCAATCAGACCGCTCAATACCGGATCCTCGGAAAAATACTCGAAATTGCGGCCGTTCAACGGATTGCGCAGCAAGTTCATGCCGGGTCCGAGCAGCACGTCGGCCCCCAGGTCCAAGGCTTCCTCGCCGATTCCGCGACCGACAGCGGCCGCCGTTTCCCGGTCCCAGGATGCCGCCGTCAACAAGCCGGTCGGGAAACTGGTCGAGAAATGGACTGCTCCCTTCCCATCATGCCAGTCGGGCTCCAGCCGGACGCCGGTCGGGCCATCCATCATGACAATCGAAGGAATCCCATATTTGGGCATCGGATAGGTCAAGCCGCCGGTGCCGGGCAGACCCGGGTCATAGCCCGGACATCCGGTATTGAAGCCTACGACCAGGCAAGCTTTTTCCTCAGGACTCATCACGCGGACGATTTCCTGAATATTGTTTTCACTGAGCTTGGGCTGCGCAAAAACCCCGATCCCGAAAAAGAAAAGCGCACTTAGCAAAAGAGAGAGTTTTTTCATCTGATGACAGGGTACTTTCTCACAAAATTAAGGTCTTTCTCCAAGATAAACAAACTGACGCCTTGGAACCATCCCGGAGGATTTTACTATCTTTGCAGTCCGATATTTGACACCATGCAGACAAGTTCCCGATCTCTCCTGGCTATCCTGGCTTCCGCAATGCTGCTCTGCGGGGCCTGCCAGCCGGACATCATACGTGAAGACCCTTCCAAACCGGTTCAGGGCGTGCGGATCGATCCGCTCCAACTCACTTTGGAGCCCGGCAAAAGCCACACGCTCCAAGCGAACGTTATCCCGCCCGATGCGGATGACCCCGGCGTAAGCTGGACGACAAACGACAGCGCCGTCATCACGGTCAAGGACGGCGTCGTCACGGCCGTCGGGGCAGGAAGGGGACAGGTCACCGTCATCACCCGGGACGGCGGATTCAGGGCGACCTGCTTCGTGACGGTACCTGGTGCAGAACCGGTACCGGAGCCCACTCCCGAACCCACTCCGACGCCGACACCGGACAGCCGGTGGGCGGATACCGGGGCCGAAGTGCCCGTTTATCCTTCTTACAACACCGTCGGCAAAATCGAGGATTACCCCCGGATCTATATCACCACGGATGACGGGCAGCACGTCACGTCCAAGACTACCTACAAGGGAGGTACGATCCGCTTCTGCGACCCAGCCCGGATGTATTCTGACATCACGGAGGTCCCGGCCGGCAGGATGCAGATCCGCGGCCGCGGCAACACGACCTGGGAAGATTACAGATGGACGAAGCCGTCTTACCGCCTCAAACTGGATACCCACACGAAGGTCTTCGGCATGAAGGGAGACAAAGACTGGATCCTGCTAGCAGACCACGGAGACCCCAGCCTGATGCGCACGGCCGTTGCCCTGCGGATTTCACGTCTGGTCTCGATGCCCTGGACCCCGAAGTACCGCATGGCGGAGGTCTATTTCAACGGCAATTACCAAGGCCTGTACTATATGGTCGAGCACAAGGAGGCCGACCGAGAGAACAAGATCCCCATCACGCCCATGGCTGCGGGCAAGACGGATGGCGGTTTCCTCGTCGAGCTGGACGGCAAGGAGGATACGGACAAATACTTCTATTCCCAGTATTTCAAGAAGAGAATCAAGTTCAAGGACCCGGATGAGCCGACATCCGCTCAGGAGCAGGTGATCAAGGACGCCTTCAACATCGTCGAGAAGAAACTGCAGGAACGGGCCTTCACCGGACCGGACAGTTACCGGGCCTACGTGGAGCTGGATTCCTGGATCCAGAATTATCTGGTCCAGGAGATTTCGATGAACATCGACGGAAACATGCGCCTGTCCACCTATTTTGCCAAAGACAGCGACACGAAGCTTTTCATGCCCATGGTCTGGGACTTTGACCGGGCCTTCGGCGGTGCCGATTACATGCAGAACGATTTCGACGTACCGCAGACCTGGCCTTATGGCTGGTTTGTCCGCCTGCGCGGCGGTGATCCGGGTTACGACAACGGATACAGCTACGGATACCGTCCGACCTGGTACCAGTATCTGTTTGAAGACCAGGTCTTCGTGGCCCGGCTGCAGGAACTCTGGAGTCTCTACAAGCCTCGTCTGGACAAGATTCCGGAATTCATCGACAAAATGCTGGAATACAACAAGCTGGCCTACCGGCACAACCAGGACCATTTCAAACTGCGCGACCAGGCCGCTGCAGCAGCCCGGCTGCGAAGCGACTACATCCTGCGCATTGCCTGGCTCGACGAGCATATCCGTACCCTCCAGCCTCAGCGTTACAACGCATCCACCGGAAAGTACGAATAGCCGTAAGAAAGCGTGACCCGGTCTCCCCGGGCCTTACAGCCAGCTAAGACAATTGCGTATAAGCGACCTTGCCGACCAGGGTCGTAGGGAGGGAATCGCGGACTTCCAGCTCGGCGGGAAGGGCATATTTGGCGATATGCTTCCGACAATGCTCCATGATGCTGTCCCGCAGTTCCGGCGTATCAGCCACGCCGTCTTTCAACACGACAAAAGCCTTGACTTTCTGCATTTTGAGCGGATCACTGACCCCGATGACACAACTGCGCTGAACCGCAGGATGTCCCTCCAGGATATTCTCGATCTGGGACGGATAGACGTTGTATCCGTTCGTGATGATCATCCGCTTGATCCGCTGGCGGAAATAGACGAAGCCTTCCTCATCCATCACGCCCAGGTCGCCGGTATGCAGCCAGGTATAACCGTCCGCATGGCGGCGCAGCGTGGAAGCATTCTCCTCCTCATGATTGATATACCCGAGCATCATGGACGGGCCGGTCAGGCAGATCTCTCCTTCCTCTCCGTAGGGCACCTCTTCGCAAGTACCGACCTTGCAGATCTTGAAATAGGTGTCCGGATAAGGCAGTCCGATGCTCCCCTCCTTCTCCTTGTTATACGGAGTCAGGCAGCAAGCAGTCACGCATTCCGTCGTGCCATAGCCCTCGCGCACCCGTATCGTCGCCTTGTGTTCTTTCAAGAAAGCGTCAAACTTCTTTTTCAACTCGATCGAAAGCGAATCACCTCCGGAAAATACGCCCTTGAGGCAGGACAGGTCCGCCCCGTCCAGGTAGGTATTGCGCGTGATGGCCTCGAAGAGGGTCGGTACACCCGCAATGAAATTGGGCTGCGTCTTGCGGATCAGCTTGGCATAACTCTTCACGTTGAAACGCGGCACCAGAATGGCCGTACCCCCGCAGACCAGCATCGTATGGATACATACGCCCAGGCCGAAGCCATGGAACACCGGCATCGCGGCCAGCATCTTGCCATGGCGTACCTGCTCGTGGCACATCGCCTCGGTCTGGCGCGCCAAAGCATTGAAGTTCAAGTCCGAAAGCATGATGCCCTTGGTCACCCCCGTCGTCCCGCCCGAGAAAAGCACGACCGCTTCCTTCAGCGGATCCTTCTCGACGGCATACTTCCCGCGCACGTTTTCGCCAAGGGCGATGAAATGCTTCCAGAGCAAAACGCTCCCATCTTCAATGACTTTCGGGAACTTGCGCTCCGTCAGCAGCTTCTGGCCCAGCGATAGCGGGAAGGAAAGCTCTTCGGACACACGGGCGATGATCAGCTGCTTGATCGGGCGCTGCTTCTTGACATCCAGGAACTTGGCATAAAACTGATCCAGGGTCACGGCATAGTCGCAAGAGGCTTCATCCATATAGTGAATAATCTCGCCGACGGCCGACAAAGGATGCACCATGGCCGGCGTAGCCCCGATCCGGTTCAGTCCGTACAGGCAGTAGATGGCCTGCGGAACATTGGGCAGGCACACCAGGACCCGCATCCCGGGACGGATGCCCAGGCCGTAAAAGGCACGGGCCGTGCGATCCACTTCTTCGCTCAAAAGCCTGTACGGGATCTTGCGGCCCATGAAAGACAGGGCCGTGAAGTCCGGATCTGCCGCAGCGGTCGCAAGCACCGTGGCAGACATGGAAGTATCACTGTAGTTCAGGTGAAAAGGCACCTCGCCATAGCTGTCCAGCCACGGCGTAGCAATGTTGTCATAGTTGAATTTCATGGTCCAGATAAAATGTATTCGCCTCTTATTCAAACTCTACGGGTGCGGCAGCATCCAGATCCAGCAGTTCCGGATGGGCGAAAAGATGCCGCACAAGACGCAAGGTCTTGGAGAAATAATAGCCGTCGGCGATGCGTTCATCCACGGTCAGGCCGAGTTTGATCGTATTGCGCAGGTCGTAACTGCCGTCTTCGTGCCAATAGGGCCGCAGCTTTTTCTCGCTGATCACGACGAAAAAGGAAATGGTCCCCCAATTGAACAGGTGGTGGTAATCCGCATTGAGCTTGATGCTGCCGAGATTGGTAATATAGGCACTGGAGTAGCAGGGATCATCCTTGGCCAGCCCCTGCGGATAATGTCCGTAGTATTCCAGCCGCTTGAGGGTCCAGGCAACGAAACGGAAAACGGGCCGCGGAAGTTTCTTTACGACTTCCAGGACATTGGTAATCCCCTCCGTCTTGTCCTCGACACGGACTTTATGTACAAAATGATGTACATAGTCGTGAACCTGCTCCAGGGGAGATCCGCCTTCGGGATCCAGGACAAACTTGGCCATCGCCTCCTCCGCCTCGTCGGCAAACTTGCGTTTGACATTGAAGGCCACTTCGATCTTTTTCCGCTCATAGAAACGTCCGCCCGCGATGAACCAGTTCATCTTGGGCCTCAAGAGGATGGCCTTGGCAATCACGGCCGTGATCACATGGAACCAGGTATATTTGAATTCGGGATTGCCGGCATTCTTTTCAGCCAGGTACTTGTCGACGGCCGTCAGGTCCACGGTTTCTCCCATTACAGCTTCGTTGTCCGTCCGGTTTCCGAACATATACGGCATCATCACATGCATCGAGTCCAGTCCACTCAGATACCAGCCGTCTTTCCGGTCCCTCCGATTTGCCTTTCTTTGCATAGGTCTCAGGTTATAGTTTTCAGCGTTTGTATCTGCAAAGTAACGAAATTTGACGGAAATATCATAATTTCCCCCACTTGGCAAGAAAGGCCGGTGGCCCTGAGGGGCCTGCAGGGCATTATTTTTGCGGTTATGTCCTCCTGCATGATACGGAAAATCGGGCAAAGATTCTTTCTCCTCCCCTTGTTCGTGATGGCACTGGTCTCCTGCGGTGTCGTCCGGCAGCGGCATTCCCCCCAGTATCATGCAGGGGTTCCGATCCAGGAAGAGTATGTTCCGAGAGGGACCGTTGTCGGTGTCCCATACCAAAGTTCCGTCAAAGGCCCTTCCGAGCGCCGGATGATCGTCTATCTGCCAGAAGGATACGGCCGGGAGGAGAGGCGGTATCCGGTGTTTTATCTCCTGCACGGCGCCCGCGGCTATGAGACATCCTGGATCAAGAAAGGAGAAATCCTGCGGATTGCCGACAGCCTGTTTTCGCACGGTCTCGCCGTACCGTCCATCATCGTAATGCCCAACATGAATGAATACCGCAATGAGCGGGATTTCGATGAGTCCCGGATGAAGGACGCGATCGAATCCATCCTGGAGGTCAACGGTGCCGTGGAGTCCGCCTTTCCGAAAGATGTCGTCCACCTCGTCGACAGCCTGTTCCTGACCCAGGCATATAAAAGCGGCCGGGCCCTGGCAGGGCTCTCCATCGGAGGCAAGCAAAGCGCCTTTCTGGCGGCCAATTTCCCGGAAGTTTTCGGATACGTCGGATTGTTCTCCCCCTTCTTCCAGACCCGGGGCAACACCGGCAGATACAAATCCTTTTACAAGAATTTCCGGGATAAACTGGATATCCAGTTCAAGGTCGACCCGCCGCAGGCCTATTACCTGATGGTCGGCCGGAAAGATGTCGTCTATCCTACGACACTGGCCTTGCACCGCTACATGACCGGACAGGGATATCCCCACGAATTCCATGTTTCCGATGGCGGACACAATTGGAGCAATTGGCGGAACTATCTTGCCGACATGCTGACCAAAGTCTTCAAGGACGCGGGGGAAGACAATTTATAACAAACTGATTATGAAACGATTCGCAATATCCTTACTGACCCTGGCGGTCCTCTGTTTCTCCCTGGATGCACAGGAAAAGCCCCAGGTATACAACATGAATTTCGACACGTGGTCCAAGACTTCCGGCGCCTGGAACCTCTATCCGGAGAAACCGACGGCCGGGCAGAAAGTCTGGGATACCGCCAACCACGGCCTGAGTCTCCTTGGCATCAACGGGACCCTCCCCGAGTACAAGCATGTCGCTGTCTCCGGACAAGGCAAGGCCGCTGCCAAGATCGTCAGCAAGAAGGTCGTATGGGCTTTCGTGGCCGGCAACCTGTACACCGGCTGGTTCGGCAAGATCGTCAAGCTGTCCGGAGCCGAGCTCAATTTCGGAGTTCCCTTCTCCGCCCGGCCCAAAAGCCTTTCCGGCTATGTCCACTACATCCCTGCCGCGGTTGATTATGCCAGGGAACCCTATCTGGACATGAAAGGGAAAACGGATGTCGGACGAGTCGAGGTGATCCTGACCGACTGGGAGAAGCCCTACCACATCGTGACCAACTACGAGAAATTCATCGACGGTGCCACGGACCCGCATGTCATCGGCCGGGCCGTCCTTGACCTGACAAAGGACACCGGCGGGTATATCCACTTCGACATCCCCATCGAATACCGCAACGGCAAGACCCCGACTTACGTCGTCATCACAGCTGCTGCGAGCAAATTCGGCGCTTTTTTCACCGGAGGCAGCGGAAGCACCCTGTACGTGGATGAATTCCGCTTCAACTATTGAGCGGAATCCCGGTTCAGACGGATGACGGATGCCGGAATACGCTCGAACCGGATCCGTTCATACGGCCGCTTGTCCCCGCATTCGTAGAAGATGCCCACATCCCCGTCCGGAAGGACGACGAGGTCGGAATAGGCCGTCGGCCCCTCTGTCAGGACCAGGGCTTTTTCCCAGGTTCTGCCCCTGTCCCGGCTTAGATGCAGCGTCATGTTGCGGCGCTGCGTAGTATCAGCAGGATTGGAGAAGAGCAAGGTGTCCGTCAATCTTCCATCCGTCGCATAATTGATGATGCTGGCGTTGCAGACCGGCTCAACCAGTCCTTTCTCCAGGAAGGGCGCGTCGAAGGACTTGCCGCCATCGTGGCTGATCGCCACCCAGCGGGCATAACCCAGTGACTTGCGGTCTTTCGGACGGGTGCCGCGCATGTTGAGCATCACCTCTCCGCCGGGCAGTTCCGTGACGGTGCTCTCGTTGCCCACGCCCGGATCGCCGCCGATCTTCCAGGTCCGGCCGCCATTGTCGGAATAGATGACATGGGAAGTGCTCTCACCGGCCTTGCCATCGATATAATTGCCATGGTCGCAGGGCGCGACGATACGCCCGCCGGTCAGCTGGATGGCGTGACAGGGGCCTGTCGCATACCAGGTCCAAGATTTTTTCTTGACCCGGCCTGTAATCTCCCGCGGCGCAGACCAGCTCAGGCCCTCGTCATCGGAATAGAGCACAAAGACCCGACGGGTATCGACGGAGGTGCGATCGTGGATGGCCGACTCAGGATCCTTGCCGTTATTCCAGGTAGAGAGCAGGATGACCCTTCCGGTCTTGCGGTCCACGACCGGGCAGGGATTGCCGCACACATTCTCTCCGTCATCCCACACTGTAATGATTTCACCCCAGGTCTTTCCCCCGTCCGTAGAGCGGCGGACAACCAGGTCGATGTCTCCGCTGTCGCCGCCGCCCTTCTGGCGTGCTTCGGCGAAGGCCAGCAGGACTCCGCCCTGCGTCCGGATGATTGCAGGAATACGGTAGGTATGGACGCCGGCATCTCCGGCCTTGAACAGGTCCTGCCACTCCCGACCGGAAGCAACGGACGTCAGGAGCATCGGCAAAAACGCACATAATATCCATTTCAGACTCTTCATACGCAAAGTCTCAGAAATTTTCGTTTCGCATTAAGACAAATGTATGAATATTCTTTTATTTTTGTATGGACCCTTGTTCCGAACCCGCCATGAAACTCCGGCAAACCCTCTTCATCCTGCTTCTCAGCCTGGCTGCTTGCATTCCGGCCTGGGCCAGCGAGTGCACCATCTCCCGCGCGACAGTTCTCCCTGCCGGGGAAAAACACGGCACGGCCGGCGCCTTCGTCGGGGTCCTCGGCAACACGGTCGTGGTCGCCGGCGGGTCCGACTTCCCGGACCTGAAGCCTTGGGAAGGCGGCACCAAGGTATGGAGTGACAAGATTTACCTGCTCCGGCGCGACGGCGGGGAATACCGCTGCGAAGCGCTGGAGGGGACCTCGCTCCCCTTCCCTGTCGGAAACGGCTGCAGCGCCGGCAACGGCAAGATCCTCTACTGCATCGGAGGCCAGACTCCGGACGGTCCCAGCCCGGCGATCCTGTCCGTCCGGCAAGAAGGCAACGCCCTTGCCATCGAACGGGTGGGAACGCTGCCGGAAGGGTTCACCCCCAACGCAGCCCTGTTCCACAAAGGAAACGTCTATATCTGCGGCAGCCGGGAAGGAGAGAACCTCTTGCTCCGGTGGACCCCCGCTTCGGGCTCGTTCAAGGAACTGGCCTCCTGTCCCGGACCGGCCCTGAGCGAAGGGAGCGTCCTTGTCTATCAGCATAACGGACGCGAAGAAGCCTTTTACCTGATCGGCGGCCGCGGAAAGGGCGAGGACGGGAGCTGGCAGATCGCCAGCCATGTCTGGGAATATCTGCCGACGCATGACACCTGGTCTGAAAAAAGCGCATTCCATGACCGGGACGGCCGGCCCCTGTCTCTGATGTATGCGCCCGCCCTCGCTTACGGATCCGCGCACATCCTGGTGTTCGGCGGTGACGACGGCCGGGAATTCCTGCGCCGGGATACACTCCGGGCAGGCTCCCCGGAACTGACCGAGGCTTTCACCGGTCATCCGGGATTTCAAGACAAAGTCTTCGCATACCATACGATCACAGATACCTGGACCGTCCTCGCGGAAACGGGAAGCCCGCTCCCGGCCGTCACGACAGCCGTCCGCTGGGGCAAGGACATCCTGATCCCCTCCGGCGAAGCTTCTCCCGGTGTCCGGAGCAACGCTGTCCTGCTGGCCCGGATCGAAGACCCGGTCTCATTCGGATGGGTCAACTACCTGGTCCTTGCCCTGTACCTGCTCCTGATGATGGGGGTCGGATTCTATTTCGCGCGCAAGAGCGACAGCAGCGACAAGTTTTTCAAGGGCGGAGGTTCCATCCCCTGGTGGGCTGCCGGAATCAGCATTTTCGCCACCGCGCTGAGCGCCATCACCTTCCTCTCCATTCCCGCCAAGGCCTATGCCACAGACTGGGGGATGTTCATGTTCAACATGATGATCGTGATGGTCGTGCCCATCGTCATCAACTTTTACCTGCCGCTGTTCCGGAGGCTGAAAGTCGCCTCCGTCTATGAGTACCTGGAGAACCGTTTCAGCGGCGGCGTCCGCTCGCTTGCGTCGGCCTTTTTCTGCATCTTCATGTTCGCCCGCGTGGCCATCGTCCTTTTCCTGCCTTCGCTGGCACTCAACACTGTGACCGGCATCAACATCTACCTCTGCATCCTGCTGATGGGCGTCGTCACGATCCTGTATTGCACGATGGGCGGCATCGAGGCCGTCGTCTGGGGCGACGTGATCCAGGGCTTCCTGCTTGTCGGCGGCGCCGTGCTCTCGCTGGTCTGGATCTTCAAGGGGATCGACGGAGGCATGTCCGGATTCTGGCAGACGGCCGTCCAGGACCGCAAACTCCACCTGACGGATTTCCAGTTCGACTGGACCCGTCCCGTCTTCTGGGTTGCCGTCATCGGCGGCCTGTCCAACGCCCTGCTGACCTACACCTCAGACCAGTCCGTGGTCCAGAAATACCTGACGGTCAAGGATACGAAGGGGACGGAACGGGGGCTGTGGCTCAACGGAATCCTCTCCATCCCGATCACCGTTCTCTTCTTCGGCATCGGGACGGCCCTCTACGTCTTCTTCAAGCAACATCCCGGGCTGCTCAATATCGGGATGAGTAATACGGACTCCATTTATCCGCATTACATGATGTGCCAGCTCCCCGTCGGCGTCAGCGGACTGCTGATCGCGGCCGTCTTCGCTGCGGCAATGTCCACCCTGGCTTCCAATATCAATTCCGCGACGACCGTCCTAACCGAAGACTTCTACGCCCGATGGAAGAAAGGAGCTGCCGATGCCCGGAAAGTCCGTTTCGCCCGCATCTCCGGCATCGTCGTCGGCGGGCTCGGCGTCGTGATGGCCCTTGCTCTGGCCACCTTCGACATCGCTTCGCTATGGGATCAGTTCAACTTCTTCCTCGGCCTGCTGACCAGCGGCCTGGGCGGACTTTTCCTGATGGGCATCGCCGCGCGCAGGATCGGCGCCAAGGCTGCCTTGACCGGTTTTGTCGGCAGCGTCATCGTCCTGTTGCTGATCCACGCCCTGACTGCGGCTTCGCCCATCCTGTACGGATTCCTCGGGCTGGTATCCTGTTTCCTGATCGGCTATCTTTCGAGTTTCCTGTACGGCTACGGCAGATGATGTGTCCGCGCAGGGCTCAGCCGATCAGTTTCTTAGTCAGATCAAAGGGCCTGAGGTCATCCAGCCCCATCGCCCGGACGGCCTCCTGCAGGACTGTGCGATCATCCAGGTCTGCCGGCCGGCCCTCACGGGTCAGGTAGAAACGGCCGGCATCCAGGAGGACCTGCCTCGGAACCAGGCCGATGATTTCCGTCCCCGTCACCTTCACGCCCCGGGAGGCCGCGGCGCGGCACACCTCTTCGTAAGCGACATGCAGCGGCGTGGCTTCGATGTCCGTGATGTTCATCGACACCTGGGCGATGCCATACTCCTCGATATACCATCCGATGGCCTTGCACCCCTTCAGCGGACCGGGGATCCAGACCTGGCGGCCTTCGGCATCCTTGAGGGGCGTCCCATCGGGACCCAGGGCTTTCCTGCCCTTCTGGCGGACCGCACAGGCAATCTCCGAGGCCAGCGGGACGGAATCCGTATCGAGATTGAAATTGACGGCGATCAGGAAGGGGCGTGCGCCGACATGGGTGGCTCCGGTCCGGGCAGCCCGTTCATCGAAGCCCCCGCAGAAATCGGGTTTCCGGGCAGGATCGGACATCCGCTCCGGAAGTCCTTCATACTCCCCCGCCCGGCACCAGGCCAGATTGCGTCTTTCAGGACTGGAGGCGGCCGCTTCGTAGCAAAAACAAGGAATGCCCAGTTCCCGGAAAAGACGTTCCGCCAGGCGGCGGGCCAGGACGGCACACTCCTCCAGCGTCACTCCGCTCAGCGGGATCAGCGGCAGGACATCCGTCGCCCCGGAGCGCGGATGCTCACCATGGTGCCGGCGCATGTCGATCCGCTCCGCAGCCTTGGCCGCTCCGCGGAAAGCCGCCTCCACGACGGCATCCGGCGGGCCGACGAAAGTGACGACCGTCCGGTTGGCTGCAGCCCCCGGATCCACATCCAGCACTTCTACATCGCTTTCCGAAGCGATCGCATTTACGATGGCATCGATGATGCCTTTGTCCCGTCCCTCGCTGAAGTTGGGGACACATTCGATCCGTCTCTCCATGGCAAGATTGTTTCGAGAGATAAAGATAAGGAAAAAAGGGATAAGCGCGTTGGGATTTTGCGGGAGTTTGAGTAACTTGCACTGAATTTAAAAGATAAAAAGATGAAAAAGACTTTGTTTGTATCCCTCATCCTGTGCTGTGCAGCCTTCGGCCTGCGTGCCCAGAATACTTCCACCACCACCTCCGAAATCGTCAACAACGTCGTCCAGCAGAGCCAGGATGCCGCCGAACAGGCCAAGCAGGCCTATCAGGACCAGGCCCGGAGCGGCAACCGCGAGATCAGCCGGCTGGAGCGCCGGATCAATTCCGGCAAAAAGGAAGTCGACCGCCTCAAGGGTGAGCAGGAGCAACTCAAGGCCGACATCAAGGCCCTGGACAAATCCAGGAAGATCCAGAAGGAGACTTTGAAGCTCCAAAAAGCCAGCAAGGCGGACAAAGACCTGCTGGCCATGACCAAGGCCTCCGTCAAGGACATCGACCGCCAGCTCAACCGGGCCAAAAACGAGCTGAAGAAGGTCAACCGCGCAATCAAGGAGACCAAGAAGGACATCAACGACTCCAAGAAGGCCCTTTCCTCCACCAAGAGGGACATCAAAGAGGCCAAGAAGGAGATGAAGACGCAGCAGAAAAACCTCAAGCAGACCCTGAAACTCCAAGAAGAAGCCGGACGCTAGTCCCCTCTTCTACAAAACGATATCGACATGAGACTCCGCTTCCTGTCCCTGATGGGGATCAGCCTGGGCCTGACCCTTTTCATTGCTTGTCGCCAGGCCCCCGAAGTTCCTGATCCGGAGGCCGGATTGCCGGCTTTTCCGAAGCCTGCGGAACAGATTGACAAGGTTCCCCTGACGCGTGCCGAAGAAGCCTTCGTCCAGGCCGGCAACGAATTCGCATGGAAACTGCTCAGGAAAGTCTGGGACAACAACAAGACCGGAGAGAGTTTTATCTTCTCCCCGATCAGCGTCCAGTACGCCCTGGGGATGCTGGGCAACGGCGCCGATCCACAGACCGCCGCCAAACTTGCCTCGGTCCTGGGCTATGAGGGTACAGAAGCCATCAATGCCTATTGTGCCAAGCTGATCGAGTATCTTCCGCAAGTTGATACAAGCCTTACTCTGGCCCTGGCCAACGGAGTCCTGCTGAACGAGAAATATACCCTGAAACGCCCCTTCAAGACAGTGGTGGAGGACAGCTATGACGCCCTTGTGGAAAGCATGCCTTTCACCCGGCCGGAAGCTGTCAAGGAAAAGGTCAACGACTGGTGCTGGAAGCACACTTACGGCCGGATCAAAGAGGTTCTGGACCAGGTGGACCCCGACGCTTTCATGTATCTGATGAACGCCATCTATTTCAATGGGAAGTGGACGCTCCCCTTCGAAAAGTCCGCAACCCGGGATGAGAACTTCCGCACTCTGTCCGGCAAGACGCGCAAGGTCAAGATGATGCATCAGACGTATGCCCTGATGGAATTGGGTGAGAATGAGCTTTGCCAGTCCGTCAGCCTTCCTTATGGAAGGGGCAAGTTTTTCCTCAACATCTATCTGCCCAAGAAGAGCACGGACCTGACCCGGCTGATGGAGGATGCAGCCGCAAGGTCTACGAAAGGAGGTCTTTACAAGGTCGTCCTGAGCCTGCCGTCTTTTGAGACCGAATATAAGGAAGACCTTAAGCCTTTGCTGGGCGAGATGGGACTCCCCATGGGGCCGTACGACGAACTCATCGAGAAGGCGTCGTCCTCTTCCGAGATTAGTAGGATCCTCCATAAAGCCAATATCACTGTAAACGAAAGCGGCACGGAGGCTGCGGCAGTTACCGTGATTGAAATGAAATTTACCTCGGCCGGTCCTTCTGTCCCGGACCCTCCGACTGTCTATTTCACGGCTGATCACCCGTTCTTCTATACGATATCAGAAAAAAGCACCGGCGCCATCTTGTTCACCGGTGCTTATACAGGAGTATAAAGTTTCTTAAATCGAATTGATGAATTCTACGACCGCCTCCCGGTCTTCCTTGGGAAGGTTGTAGAATTTTTCCGTAGACTCGTAAGCATCACTTTTCTTGCTGTAGCCGTGCCACATGATCGCTTCGATCACATTGCGGGCCCGGCAATCATGCAGACGCTCCTCTGCTCCGGTATTGGCCCGGGAAAGGCCCCGGCCCCAGAGCGGCGTAGTGCGGCACCAGCTCCCGTGGATACCGTTCTTCATGTACAGGCGATGCTGGATCATATCCGTGTAGGGGTAGATCTTCTGGTTGCGATAGCGCGGCAGGTCTTTGCCCTTCAGGATAGCCGGCGCCCAGTAGTTGTCCTCCTTGGTCTCCCAGGAAGCACGGTGGCAGGTCGCACAACCCATCTTGTTGAACAATTCCTTACCCCGTTGGACCTCCTTGCGATTGAGGTTGCGGGCGCGCGGGATGGACAAGCCACGGTGCCAGACCATGAAGTTGTAATACTGGTCGTCGCTCATCTCAGGCTTGAAATTGTGCCACTGGTTGTCAAACTGATCCGTTGAGGGATCCAGCAAATGCAGTACGGCATCCGCAATTCCGGCTTCCGTCCCGTCCGCATAGTAGGGCGATGCCGGATCTGCCTTGATCGCCGCAATGACGGAAGGATCCTCTGACATGGCTTTGGCCCAGGCCTTCGTGGAATAGAGGAAATGACGGTCGCCGCGGCTGACATTGGTGATGTTCCAGATCGCATTGGCGCCTGCGCCATCCTGCAAGGAAGCACGCGTCATCGCATAGGTAAAGCGCTTGACCAGTTTGGTTCCGGCAGGGGCCGGGGTCCCATCGGCGAACTTTCCCTCGGCCAGCGTATACCACGCCGTCGGCGCAAAATCATTGGCTTCCTTGTCCCAGAAGGCAGGATTCAGCTCTGTATAGGGTGCCTCGGCGCGATACTGTTCGCGGATCGCCTCCTGCGGAATGGCATCCAGCAAACCGGTACCGATGATGCCGATGGTGGATTCCAGGCGGAACGCCACGGCTCCTGTCTCGTAGGGGGTCGGCGAAGTATGAAAAGCCTCGGCAGGGATCGACAGTTCAGGATAGATCAGGCTGTACTTTTCCCCGTCCGGGAAGGCCAGCGGGAGACCGCTCTCCATCTGCGCGACTTCATGCCAGTCGAGCCGGATCTTGTCTTCCTCGATGGGAGGCAAGAAAGGATATGCGGCCTTGGTCTGCGGCATGCCGGTGACTTCAGCCACATACGGGCCGTCATCGCTGTTGGCCCCATCCACCGGATGATAAATCACCAGCAGATAACCATTGCCAAACTCAGATTTATACTGATACTGGCGCTTGCCATGACCGTAACCGGGATGACAGTCCAGACAGGAAGAGCGCAGGTAAGCAGGACCCAGCCCTTTGAAAGGCTCGGAGTTGATCGTAAATTTGCGCTCGAACGCAGCTTCACCGAGATTGAAGGCCTGCTCCAGACCCTGCGCCGTCACAGCCGGCGTTTCATCTTCGTAGCAGCCCGCAGTCACATTGTCCGTCGTACCCAGCTCACCGGCAGGGTACCATTCCTCGGGGAGGAAATTGCCCACCTGCTGTCCGACATACTTGGCATCCGGCTCCCGCTTGTCACTCTGGGAGACCGATCCGCCCCCGAATACAGCCAGGTCACAGGAACTGACTGCCAAGCCGAAGGCCAGCGCCAACGCGGCTATTTCTGCAACTTTCCTCATGGCCTTACTGCTTAACGATCCAGGCGGCCGCCTTGTTCAGTTCATCATCCAGATCATTGACGGCATCCATCGCGGCCTGCACGGAAGCATCCTTATAGATATCCACGAACGCGCCCTTGGCCTGGCAGGCCTTGAGGGCCTTCAGCGAAGCGTCCAGATCGGACTGCAAGTCATTATAACCGCTGTACTTGTATGTTTGGAAGAAGCTCATCAGCGAGTGGCTCTCAGCCTTCGTCGCACCGGCTTTGCCGTAGAGCGTGTACTGGATGCTCAGGATATTGTCGATGAAGTCCTGGAAAGATTTCTTGCTGTAGGGAGATTCGATGTAGTTGATATCTTCTCCGCTGTGGGCGTTGCCCATCTTGACATTGGCAACCTCGTTGCAGATATTGGAGCAACCTGCGACCAGGATGGAGGACAGCGTCTCCTGCCAGGTAGCGTAGGTACTGCCTTTGGCGGCAGCGCCCAGCATGTTCTCACCATAGGATTTGTCTGAACCGCTCAACGTCACGGCCACTTCCAGCTCGTTGCAGCGGTTCCGGTACTGGACCGGGGCATCCGCGTTCCAGGAAACCAGCAGACGGTAACAGTTGTCCCGCAGGTCACCGGCGACAGCCGTGGCATAGATGAGTTCCTGGACACCGGTCACTGTCTTGCCGGCAAACGCTTCGTGCGTCTCATTGGCACGCAACGCTTCGACCTTGCGGTTGGCGCCATCCCGGAAGAGGATGAATTCGATGCCATGGAAGCCCAGCAGTTCCTGTCCGAGCTTGGCTGCCGCATAGGCGATGCCGTCCTCGCCTTCCAGCTTGGAGACCTGCTCCGCATTGGACAAAGACGTCGCAAGTGCTTCGACATCCAACGGCCAGGTGTCGATATGGGGGTCGATTCCGAAATCGGTCGCCGCGCCGTACAGGAAGGCTTCAGACTCTTCCCAGGACTGGCGAGCCTGGAGGAACTTGGCGCAAATCGCGTCCAACTCGCCCTGGCTGAGGGAAGCTACGCCTTTCTTGGAGGCAGCGGCGAGCAGGTCATACAACTCGCCGGTTTCCTTGGCAAGGTCAGCATACGTTGCATACACGACGCCGGGGACGTACTGCTCCACGACGGCTTTCATTTCTTGTTCGGCGGAGGTCAGTCCGTCTTTGCCGGTCCTGTCTTCGCAGGCGGCCAGACACATTCCGGCACAGGCCAGAAGCATCAAAGTTTGAATTGCTTTTTTCATAATTTATCAGTTTTTATCCGAATCTACTTGTTGAAAAATCCCATATAGGCGACACCGATCGAGACCGAGGGCTCGTTGTTGTACTGGCTCTGCAGGAAACGATGGGAGTATTCGGCCTTGACAGCGATCTGCGGAAGCGGGAACCAGTTCAGGCCAACGGCCATCCGATGCCGGCCCGTGTAGGTATAAGCCTGCTGATCCGCAGCCGGGATGTAAGGATTGTAGTACTCGTAACGGCCGAAGAGGAACAGCTTATCTTCCTTGGCTCCCATCAGGTGCAGGAAATCATAGCCGGCTTCCACTCCGGCAGCGAAAGCACTGCGTCCCACCGGGGTCTTCTTGTAGGGAGCGTTGTTGGAACTGAGGTTCCGTTTGACGGTACTGATCGTCGATGCATCCCCGACGTAGCCGTAATCGGCATTTCCCCGGGCGATGAAATGGGCACCGGTATAGGCAAAATCAAAGGCGCCGATCAGCGTCGTACCCTTGATGTCCGCATAGCGGGTACCCTGCATGTCGTTGGGATAAGAATTGTGCATGCTGTTGCCGGCATATCCGCTCAGGCTCAGGCGCAGATCCCGGAAAGAGCGGTTGTCGATCCGGGCTGCGAAGCCATAGTTGTTGGCCACCTTGAACTCGTAAGGCGACCCGGCACCGTACTTGACGAAATTGTCCCTGTTGAACATGAACGCATCCAGTCCGGCAACCAGCAGGGCCTCATAGCGCCAGCTTCCGGCCTCGCCCCAGAGGCTGATTCCCGTGTCATGCCAGGTACTCGGCAGGATCGTATATTCCCCTTCGGGACGATACACCGTGAAAAAATTCAGGGGTTCGTGCGCATGATTGAGTCCGCCGACCGGTACGACCAGATGACCCATCCGGACATTAAATGCCGGCGCAAAGGACTTCTGGATCCAGAATTGCTCCAGTTCCACTTCGCCGCCCTTTTCGATCTCGGACTCCCACTCGCCGGCCTCGGTGTACTCTTTCTCAACGGCCGTGCCGGTCCCGGTATGCTCGAATTCGATCTCAGTCTGCATCGACCAGCCCTTACCGAAGTCGTACCCCAGATAGATGACGGCGTGCGGGATATCGAAACGCCCATGTCCTTTATCCTCCTTGTAATTCCCGGGATGGGAATAACGGTAAACATTGTCGCTGAAAAAATTGCGGGTCAAGGCAACTTCGCCGTATCCGCCGACCGTCAGGCGGCCTGCCTCAGCCCGGACTTGGGCTGACAGGTCTTTCGTACAGAAACACAGCGCCAGAAGCGCCCAGAAGAGTATTTTCCTTTTCATTTCCGCTTAAACTTTGCGGGTGCAAAAATAAAACGGAGCCAAGGACGAGGCAATCCCCAAAAAAGGTCAAATTGAGATGGACGAAATATCCCCTTTTATGGGGATTGCGATCTCGAAGATTGTCGCTACATTTGCCGACGACGTTAGTCTTGTAGTCTTATGAATTTCGGAGGTATCATTGTTGGAACGGCCGTCTTCCTGATCATCGGGATCTGCCACCCCATCGTCATAAAAATGGAATATCATTGGGGCAAGCAAAGCTGGTGGGTGCTCTGCCTGGCCGGCTGCCTGTTTGCCGCGGCTTCACTTTTTGTCAAGGGCATGATCCTGTCGACCATTCTCGGAGCGGCGGCTTTTTCCTGTTTCTGGGGGATCCATGAACTTCTCTCACAGGAAATGCGCGTGCTGCGCGGCTGGTTCCCTGAAAATCCGAAGCGCCACTCGTATTACGAGCGGCGCCGTCAGGAGTTCAAGGATCTCGGGAAGTTCCCTTCCCATCAGAACCTGAGAGAAAAAATCAAAGGCTGACCCCTACAAGCTCATCTCTTCTTTCAACGGAGTCTGGTCAGAGGACGGACCGGCCTGGATCACGAACGCACCCGGCTCCACGACCTTCTTCATCTCCGGATTGTAGAGCGAGAACGCCTCCGGACCCAGTTCGAACTCCACGGTCCGGCTCTCCCCGGCCTTCAGGAATACGCGCTCGAACGCCCTGAGCTGCTTGCGAGGGCGCACCGTGGAAGCCTTGGGATCCGTCACATAGACCTGCACGACCTCATCTCCGTCCCGCTGGCCGGTGTTGGTGATGCCGACCTGCACCCGCACCCGGTTGCCGCCCAGCGGCTCGCAGACCATCTTGTCATAGGAGAAAGTCGTATAACTCAAGCCATAGCCAAAGCTGTAAAGCGGGTCGGAGGGCATATCCACGTAATTGCCGGGCACCGGGAAAGGCTGGTTATAATAGACGGGCAGCTGCCCGGCGGTACGCGGCACCGAGACCGGCAGCCGGCCCGCAGGATTGTAATCTCCATACAAGACATCGGCGATCGCCTCACCGCCCGCCTGCCCGGGATAGAACTGCGTCAGGACGGCATCGGCATGCTCCTTGGCCCAGCGTTTATCCAAGGGGCGACCTTCGATATAGACCACCACCATGGGAGTTCCGGTCGCCTTGATGGCCTTGAGCAGATCCAGCTGCAGGCCCATCAGGTCCAGGGATGCACGGTCGTAGCCTTCGCCGCACTCCATATCGCTCAGCGCATTGTCATCGACGGTCGCCGCGCCGGTCTCCTTGAACAGGGTCTTGAAGTCACGGGCGCTGGACCCGCCCACAAAGACCACGGCCACGTTGGAAATCTTGGCCGCCATCACGGCTTCGGCAAAATTGGAACGCTTCGTGTCGCGGATGGAACAGCCCTTCGCATAACGCACCTGTTTCGCGCCGATCTTGGCGATGATGCCTTCGAGGGGCGTGGTAACATATTCCGGCCGCTGGGGTGCCGTGTAGTCGCCCAACTGGTTGTACATCTCATCGGCGTTGGGACCGATCACGGCGACATGGTCGTTGCGGGAAAGGGGCAGGATGCCGTTATTCTCCAGCAGGACAACACCTTCGCGGGCGGCCTGAAGGGCCGTTTCCGTATGCTCCGGACTCCGGACGACGGCTGTGTCGGCGGGGTCAGCGAAAGGATTCTCAAACAGGCCGAGCCGGAATTTCAGCTCCAGCACGCGACGCACCGCCTCATCCAGGGCCTTGCGGCTGACTTTGCCGGATTCGACGGCATCCTTGAGCGTAGCATAACATTTCGCACCCAGATCCACGTCGACGCCGGCCTCCAGGGCCATCTTTCCAGCTTCTTCGGGCGTCTCCGCCACATGATGGGTCTCATACAGGCCGTCGATGCTGTAAAGGTCGGAAACGACGAAGCCGTCAAAGCCCCATTCGCCCCGCAGGACACCGTTCAACAGGGCTGCGTTGGACGTGCAGGGGACGCCGTCGATCGAATTATAGGAAGTCATCACCGACAGGGCGCCGGCATCGATGCCGGCCTTGAACGTCGGGAGGACATTTTCGTACAGGTCCCGGGGACCGATCACCGAGGGGTTGCCGTTGTGTCCGCCTGAGGGGACGCCATAGGCAACGAAATGTTTCAGCGTAGAGATGACGCCCTTATCCCAGCCGTTGTGAAGCGGAGACATGCCTCGGACCAGGCTGGAAGACATCCCGGCCGTCAGGCAGGGATCCTCGCCGTAGGTCTCTTCGACCCGCGACCAGCGGGGTTCCCGGGCCAGATCGATGACCGGTCCGTAAGCGATATAGGCTCCTACCGCCCTTAACTCTTCGGCGACTGTCCGGCCGGCCTTTTCCATCAAGGCCTTGTCCCAGGTTGCAGCCATCGCGATGCCGGTCGGGAAGACGGTCGTCCCGAGAGCCATGTGCCCATGTGGCGCTTCCTCCGCCAGTAAGATGGGAATCCCGAGCCGGGTCGAATCCACGGCATAGCGCTGCAGGGCATTGATCGCAGCAATCGCCGCCGGGGTATCCAGCCCGTTTTCGAAAGTCTTGCGCGTCCAAGGGTCGGCCCGGAAGAAACCCCAAAGCATCCCGCCGTGCTGCTTCCGGATGAAATCGACATAGGCGTCACTGTAAGTAGCCTCCGACGGCCCGGTCTTCTCGAACATCGGCCAGCCATAAGGGCAGAGCAGCTGCCCGAGCTTCTCCTCCGTCGTCATCCGGGACAAAAGGTCGTCCGCCCGTTTTTCAGGCGAAAGGGAGGGGTCACGATAATCTGAATGGGTTGAGCAGGCAGCCGTCAGGAGCGCTGCCAGCAAGGCAGGCAGATATTTGAGTCTGTTCATAGATCGATGACCATGATATAATCATTCATATAGAATCCTTTCCCGATGGGGAAATCCCCGGACCGGTCCGGATGCATCCCGATGTGTTCGTAGAAACGCACGGCGGGGTTGTTGCGGTTGACATTGAGCTCCAGCCGGGGATGACCGGACGACAGGGACCGGACATAGTCTGCAGCGGTTTCGAAAAGACGGCGGCCGAGACCGCTGCCTTGGCATTCCGGCATCACGTAGAGCTTCTCCAGATGGAAGCGCTCCCGGCCGTCGGGAGTCTCCCCGTCCCGGCGGACGGAAGCATACCCCCGCCCTTCATCCAGGAAAAAGACGATCCCTTCTTCCAGCATCTGCCGGCGCAGACTCTCCTCGGAATACATCCAGTCCATCATATAGTCCATCTGTTCCGGACTGAGGATTTCCCGGTAGGTCTGACGGAAGACAATATCAGCCATATCCCGGATGACGGGAATGTCATCTGCGGTCGCTTTACGGATCATGCAGTTCCGGAATCTATTTGGTGCCGAAAATCCGGTCGCCGGCATCACCGAGACCAGGGACGATATAGGCATTCTCGTTCAGGTGGTCATCCACGGCAGCCACGTAAATATCTACGTCGGGGTGCGCAGCCTGAACCTTGGCTATGCCTTCGGGCACGGCGACAAGGCACATCAGCTTGATATGGGTGCAGCCCCGTGCCTTGAGCATCGAAAGGGCGTCGACGGCACTGCCGCCGGTAGCCAGCATCGGATCGGTCACGATGACCAGGCGGTCCTGAATATCCTCAGGCAGCTTGCAATAATACTCGACCGGCTCGTGGGTATCTTCGTTGCGGTACAGGCCGATATGACCGACCTTGGCGACCGGCACCAGGTTCAGGAGGCCGTCCACCATGCCAAGTCCCGCCCGCAGGATGGGGACGATGGCCAGTTTGCGTCCGGAAACCTGCCGGGCGGTCATCCGGCAGATCGGCGTTTCGATCTCGACTTCTTCGAGCGGAAGGTCCCGGGTGATTTCATACCCCATCAGAAGGGAGATTTCAGTAAGGAGTTCGCGGAAATCCTTGGATCCCGTTCCGATTTTTCTCAAGATACCCAGCTTATGCTGGATCATCGGATGGTCGATTACATGCAGTTGGCTCATAGTATCAGTGTTTGATCATACAAAATTAGCTAAAAAAGCTTATCTTTAACCCCAATTATGGAAAAAACTATTCAAGAGCAAATCGACCTCGCCGCCCGGCACGTTTTTGACGTGATGAGGCCCCGCGTCACGCCGGAGGATCTCCGGCGCATCCAAGAGGCTTATCTGCTGGCCGCCCAAGCCCATGAGGGCCAGAAACGCAACACCGGACAGCCTTACATCATCCATCCCATCGCCGTGGCCAACATCGTGGCCGAAGAGCTCGAGCTCGACGCCAACACCGTCATCTCGGCCTTCTTGCACGATGTCGTCGAGGACACGCCCTATACCGTCGAGGATATCCGGGAACGTTTCGGGGATGATGTGGCCTTCATCGTGGATGCCGTCACCAAACGCAAGAAAGAGAAGTACAAGAATACCAAGCAGGTGGACAACTACAAGCAGATCCTGGATTCCGTCCACTATGACATCCGGGCCCTGCTGGTCAAGCTCAGCGACCGCCTGCACAACATGCGCACGCTGGATGGGATGCGGCCGGACAAGCAGATGAAGATCGCCGGTGAGACGGACTTCTTCTATGCGCCGCTGGCCGGACGTCTGGGCCTGTACCGGGTCAAGTCCGAACTGGAAAACCTCTCCTTCCAGTTCCGCTGCCCGCGGGAATATGAACAGATCGAGGAACGGCTCGAAGAAGACAAGCAAAGGACTGCGGAAGCGGTCAGGATCTTCTCGGAGCGCATCCAGTCCATCTTGGATGAGAAAGGGCTCAAGGCGCGCCTGGATATCCGCTACCGCAAGCCTTACAGTATCTGGCGGGACATGAAAGAGGGCAACTGCGACTTCACCCACGTCCCTTTCAAGCACTATGTCCGCGTGATCTACCAGCCGATGGAAGGCTGGCTCAACTCCGGCGATTCCGTCGAAAAAGATACGGCCCTGTACATCTATTCCGTCCTGGCCAAGCACTTCAAGGAGCGTCCCGGCAGCCTGTACAACTACATCGACAACCCAAAAGACAACGGTTACCAGAGTTTCCACGTCAAGTTTCTCAACCAGGCCGGCGCCTGGGAAGAGTTGCACATCGGCTCCGAGCGCATGCACCGCAACGCCAAGCTGGGTTGCGTGGTGGAGCGCGGCGAGAGCTGGCTGGAGCGCTTCAAGACCGTCCTGCAGAACCTGGCCGGCGACAGCGACAGTTTCCTCTTCATGGAAGGTGTCAGCACCTCCCTGTACAACGAGGACATCATCGCCTTCACCCCCAAGGGAAAAGGGATCATCCTGCCCAAGGGTGCTTCCGCCCTGGATTTTGCCTATGAGGTACATACCGACATCGGCGACCATGCCCAATACGCACGCGTCAACGGGAAGCTCAGCCCCTTGCGCACCGAGCTGCACCGGGGCGACTGCGTAGAGATCGGCGTCAGCGACAGCATCAGTCCCAAGCCCGATTGGCTCGATTTTGCCAAGACCTTCAAGACCCGCCGTCGCCTGCATGAACTGCTTAAGCGCCAGGGTGAACCGGAGCTGCGGCGATGTCCGGTCTGTCACCCCCTGCCCGGCGATGATGTCGTCGGTTTCCAGGATGCAGACGGGCAGCTGATCCTCCACAACCGGCACTGTCCCGAAGCCATCAAACTGGCCTCTGAAAACGGCGACTTGATCGTCGCCGCCTTTTTCCCAGAGAATGAAGACCGCACCTATCCCGTCCGGATCAAGATCACGGCCATCGACCGCTACCATCTTCTCCACGACATCATAGACTGCTTCACCGAGCAGCGCCACCTGTCCATGGACAAGATCGGCACCGTCACCCAGGACCAGATCGTCGATTGCACCATCGACTTCCAGGTCCATTCCGCCGACGAACTCTACGACACCATGCGCAGCATCGGCGCCATCCGCGGCATCGACGAGGTCCAGCGGATCCTGCTCTGAGCCTGTTGTTTCGTTTTTTGCAAGCATTGTCCCCATGAGTCCCTTGACCGTTCTTTTCCTGACCCTTGCCGTCCTGTTTCCGGGGCGGCGGGAGCATTATGCCGATTATGTAGATACCAGCGTAGGCGTCGTCGACAAGGGGGCGTCGAACTGCGTGATCGGGCCGATGCTGCCGTACGGGAGCATCAATCCTTCGCCGCAGAGCCGCAAGGGCACTTCCGACGGGTACAAGCCGTCCGAGCCCATCCGCGGTTTCGGGCAACTGCATGTCAGCGGCACCGGCTGGCCCACCTACGGCAACTTCCTGATCTCCCCGCAGACTGGGCTGGAGACGGATCTGCTGGCGCACGAGTCAGAGCACAAGGACCTGGTCACCAAGCCCTATCTCTTTGCCACGCAACTGGAGCGCTACGGTATCAAGGTCGAGGTTTCCCCCGCCCACTACAGCGCCATGTACCGCTTCACTTTCCCGCAGGCGGAACAGTCTTCGATCGTATTTGACGCCATCCATTCCATCGCCGGCGACATCTTCCCCAAGGCGGCCAAGACCGTGATCAGTGGCGAATCCCGGATCGATCCGGAAACAGGAATCATCCGGATGCGGGTCGAGATGATCGGCGGCTGGCCGGAGCAGCCCCACCAGCTCTGGTGCGTCGCTAAGACCGACAAACGCGACTGGACGGAATATGGTTCCTGGTCGGCCGAAGAATACGGTTCGAAGGAGCGCAAGGGCATCGCGACCGCCGGTCAGGCCAACCTGGACCTGCCCGTGCAAGACCGGGCTTTCAACTATGGCCGTTACCCCGGACAGGCGGAGATTGAAGCCATTCCGGGCTGCAACGACCACGTCGGTTCCTACTGCAGCTTTGCCACGGAAAAGGGCGAAACCGTCCTGCTCAAGCTTGCCGTTTCCTTCGTCAGCTACGAGCAGGCCGAGGCCCTGCTGGACGCCGAGATCCCCGGCTGGGATTTCGATCGCGTACGCGAGAACGCCTGCCGCGCCTGGGACCGAAAGCTCTCGACCGTACGCATCGACGCCCTCAGCGACGTCGACCGCACATTGTTCTATACCAACCTCTACCGCTTCTTCACCTTCGCCCACGAGCGCAGCCTCGACCGCCCCGGCGTCGCCGTGGACCGTTCCCTGGCCAAAAGGATCATCGATGACAAGCCCCTGCGCAAGGATGCTGCCGGAAGGGAGCTGAAGCCGTATTGGGACGACAACTATGCCTATTGGGACACCTTCCGCACCGTCTATCCCCTGCTGACCCTGATCGACGAGGACTGCTACCGCGACAACATCCTCGCCCTGATCGAACGCTTTGAGACAAGGGGCGGGGTCTGGGACTCTTTCGTCGCCGGCACCGACCGCAAGTCGGACCAGGGCGGCAACAACGTGGACTGCCTGCTCGCCGACGGTTACGCAAAAGGCATCCGGGGCATCGACTGGGAACGGGCCTGGGCCATTGTCAAGCACGATGCCGACTCCCTGCGCCTGGGCCACGACCAGGACGGGGACGACGGCGCCCACCTGCGTTACAAGGAACTGGGCTGGATTCCGGCCTGCCTGATGAGTTCGTCGCAGACCCTCGAATTCGCCTACAACGACTGGTGTGCGGCACAGATGGCCCGGGGCCTGGGACACGACGAGGATGCCGACCGGTACCTGGCGCGCAGCGGCGGCTGGATCCACCTGTGGAATCCGGATCTCGAGAGCCACGGCTACAAGGGTTTCATCGACGCCCGACGCGCCGACAGCAGTTTCGTCTTTCTCGATCCCGCGAAATGGAACGGATCCTGGGTCTCCCCCTTCTACGAGGGCAAGACCTGGACCTACAGTTATTATGTCCCGCACGACATGCCCCGCCTGATCGGGCTGATGGGCGGCCCCGAAGCCTTTGTGGAACGCCTCAACTACGGATACAGCCACAAACTCACGGAATACGACAACGAGCCGGGCTTCCTGACCCTGCGTGCCTTCACCGAGGCCGGACGGCCCGAACTGTCTTCCTGGTGGGCCCATCACCTGATGAACAAAAAGTTCACCCTCAGAGGCTATCCCGACAACGAAGACACCGGCTCGATGGGCTCCTGGTACGCTTTCTGCGCACTGGGTCTCTTCCCCAACGCCGGTCAGGACTTCTATTACCTCAACGCGCCCAAATACCGGAAAGCCGTCATCCGGCTCCCGCGCGGGCGCCGGCTCATCATCCTGGCCGATGCCGCACCGGAAAAGGTCTGCATCCGCTCCTGCACCTTCCGGGGACGGCCTGTCGAAGGTGCGCGGATCACGCACCGGGACCTGCTGCGCGGAGGAAAACTGAAGATGACGCTCGACACGCTTGATTTTCAACCCTTTGAATAATATGGATCCTTACCGACATCTCGATACGCTGATCACCCGCGTCCCGGCCCTGGCCGGTGCGCGCCAGGAGATTGCGGCCGCTTATGAAACGCTCGCCGCATCGTTCCAGGCCGGCGGAAAACTGCTCATTGCCGGCAACGGCGGCTCGGCCGCGGACGCCGGTCACATCGTCGGCGAACTGATGAAGTCTTTCATCCTGCCCAGGCCGATGCCGGAAGCTTTCCGCCAGGCAGCCGAAACGGAAGACCCGCTGCTGGGGCGTCTCCTCGGCGAACGCTTGCAGCAAGGCCTCCCGGCCCTCGCACTCAGCGCACACTCCGCCCTCGGGACCGCCTGGATCAACGACTGCGATCCCGACCTGGTCTATGCCCAGCAGGTGGCCGGCTATGGGCGCAAAGGGGATGTCCTGCTCGGAATCACGACTTCCGGGAACAGCGCCAACATCCTGTACGCGGCCGTCGCCGCCCGTGCCAAGGGGCTCAAAGTCATCGGGCTGACCGGAGCCTCAGGAGGACGCCTGGCCGGAAAGGCAGATGTCTGCATCCGGGTCCCCGAAACCGAGACCTACAAGGTACAGGAATTGCATCTGCCAGTCTATCACTGCCTGTGCATGATGTTGGAAGCAAGATTTTTCGCCAAGGATGAAGTTTAAGATCGAATCCTCCTACCAGCCCTCCGGCGACCAGCCTGAGGCGATTGAACAGCTATGCCGCGCCCTGGACCAGGGCGTGGGCGACATCACCCTGCTCGGAGTCACCGGCTCCGGCAAGACCTTCACGATGGCCAACGTCATCGAGCGTCTCCAGCGTCCCGCGCTCATCCTGAGCCACAACAAGACCCTGGCGGCCCAGCTCTACGGCGAGTTCAAGTCCTTCTTTCCCAACAATGCCGTCGAGTATTTCGTTTCCTATTACGACTACTACCAGCCGGAGGCCTACATCCCCTCGAGCGACACCTATATCGAAAAAGACCTGAGCATCAACGACCAGGTCGAAAAACTGCGCCTGAGCGCCGCCAGTGCCCTGATGAGCGGCCGGCGGGACGTCATCGTCGTCTCTTCGGTCTCCTGCCTCTACGGCATCGGCAACCCGGAAGACTTCCACGCCCAGACCACCACCGTGCGCCGGGGCGAAAGGCGCAGCCTGACGGGCCTGCTGTACCAGCTGGTGGACGCCCTCTATTCCCGGACGGAAACGGAATTCACCCGCGGGACCTTCCGGGTCCGGGGCGACACGGTAGATGTGTACCTGAGCGGTGCGGACGATGCCATCCGCATCGAATTCTTCGGCGACGAGGTCGATGAGATCAGCGTGATCGACCCGGTAACGGGCGCCCGCATCGAATCCGTGGACGAGATCAACATCTACCCCGCCCGCAACTTCGTCACGACCAAGGAGCGCGGCATCCAGGCCGTCAGCCACATCCAGGATGACCTGGTCAAGCAGCTGGATTACTTCGAGAGCATCGGCAAGTCGCTGGAAGCCAAGCGTCTCAAACAACGGGTCGAATACGATCTGGAAATGATCAAGGAGATGGGCTACTGCCCCGGGATCGAGAACTATTCGCGCTACTTCGACGGACGCAAGCCCGGCCAGCGCCCCTTCTGCCTGATCGACTATTTCCCCAAGGACTTCATCACCTTCATCGACGAGAGCCACGTCACCCTGCCGCAGGTCCACGCCATGTACGGCGGCGACCACAGCCGCAAGTCGGTACTGGTCGAGTATGGATTCCGGCTCCCGGCAGCTTCCGACAACCGGCCTTTGACCTTCGAAGAGTTCGAGGCCATCACGGGGCAGAAAGTCTATGTCAGCGCCACCCCTTCCGACTACGAACTGGAAAAATCCGAAGGTCTGGTCGTCGAGCAGGTGGTGCGGCCCACCGGCCTGCTGGATCCTCCGATCGAGGTACGGCCGATCGAACATCAGGTGGATGACCTGGTCGAGGAGATCCGGACCCGTGCCGAACGGGACGAACGGACCCTGGTCACGACCCTGACCAAACGAATGGCCGAGGAATTGGACGAATACCTGGCCAAGATCGGCATCCGCTGCCGCTACATCCACTCCGACGTGGACACTTCCGAGCGGGTGGAAATCATCGAAGACTTCAAGAACGGCCTCTTCGACGTACTGATCGGCGTCAACCTGCTCCGCGAGGGACTCGATATTCCGACCGTGTCGCTCGTCGCGATCCTGGACGCCGACAAGGAAGGGTTCCTGCGGACCACCAAGGCCCTGACCCAGACGGCCGGACGCGCCGCCCGCAACGTCAACGGCCTCGTCATCATGTATGCCGACCAGATCACCCAGTCCATGGAAGCGACCATCCGGGAGACCAACCGCCGCCGGTCCAAGCAGATGGCATACAACAAGTTGCACGGCATCACCCCGACCCAGGTCGAAGTGCGGAGCAACATCCTGGCCCTCGAAATGGCCGATCCGTCCCGCGGGCGGCAGGTCAACCCCGTGCTGGCCAACTCCCCCAGCGGACGCGTCAGCGCCGCCAATTCCGTGGACGCTCCGACCTATGTCCCGAGCCCGAGCGAACTGGGCCGCGGCAGCGTCGTCGTCGGGTTCGGCCACGATGCCAGGCGGGAAGGCAACAGCGCCTACGTGGACGGCTATATCACGGCCGACCTCGCCGCCGTCCTGCAGGATCCCGTCATCCGCTCGATGGACCGCAAGCAAGTCGAAAAGATGGTGGAAGAATCCAAGCGCAAGATGAAGGCCGCCGCCGCAGAGCTTGACTTCACGGCTGCCGCCAAATACCGCGACGAGATGTGGGCCCTGCAACAATATCTCAAAGTCTGGAAAGACGCTTGACGATAGTTTCCGCTTTTTTGTTAAATTCGCAGTATGATGGTATCCTTTGCGCACCGGCTCAAGCCGCTACTCTTGACTTTCGCTGTCCTCGCGGCAGCCATCCTGCTTCGTGCCGACATCTCGCCCCAGCAGCGCTACGTCAACCGTTATGCGGCCCTTGCCGTGACGGAGATGTACCGCAGCGGCGTGCCCGCCAGCATTACCCTTTCCCAGGGACTGCTCGAGTCGCGCTACGGGCTTTCGGCCCTGGCCGCGGAAGGACACAATCATTTCGGGATCAAATGCCACAACGACTGGAAGGGCAAGACGATGGCGGTCGATGATGATGCCAAAGGCGAATGTTTCCGCGTTTATGATGCCGACATCGACTCTTTCCACGACCACTCTGACTTCCTGCGCTACCGGGACCGCTACAAGTTCCTCTTTGACTTTGAGATCACGGACTACAAGGCCTGGGCGAACGGACTCAAGAAAGCCGGTTACGCCACGGATCCGGCCTATCCGGCCAAGCTGATCAAGCTGATCGAGGACTACGACCTGAGCCGTTTCGACAAGGCCAAGCCTTCCGACTTCGAAGCCGGCGGCCGATACGCCGACCTCGGCGCACAAGCTCCTGCCGCAAGCTCGGGACAAACTGCGAAGCCGGCACAGGACAAGCCCCTGGACGACAGAGCCCTGTTCCCCGGACAGCCCAAGAGCGAGACGGCTCCTGCGCACAAGGAAACCCGTGCAGAAAGGAAAGCCCGGATCAGGGCCGAAAGACAGGCCCGGGCAGCGGCCCGGCGGCACGCTGCGGATCCGGCTCCCGCAGCTGAGCAGTTGCCCGAGTCTCCCAACGCCCTGGAAGAAGTGCAACAGGCCGATGAGAAAGAACTCCGGGAAGAATTCCATTTCCAGATGGGACGGCCCGTGTACAAGCAGAACGGCGTGCCCTTCATTTATTCCATGGAAGGAGAGAGCTACAAAGAGCTTGCAGAAGAGAACAACATCATCTATCGGCAGATCCTCCGCTACAACGACCTGGCTGCAGACCAGCGCCTGCTCCCGGGCACCCGGGTCTATCTGCAGGCCAAGAAGAACCAGACCCGCAAGGGACTGGACAAATACATCGTGGAGACGGATGGCGAATCCCTGCGTGAAATCTGCCAGCGATTTGGCGTGAAAGTCTCTTCCATTCAGAAAATCAACGGTTTCAGCGCTGCGCATACCCTGCGCGAAGGCGATACGATCCTACTTAGAAAATAATGGCGACAGAACACACCCATAAAGCGAAGAAAGCGCCCCGCAAAAAGGGCGGACAAAAGATCGACAAGAGGCTGCTGATCGGCGGACTCATAGCGGCCGTCATCCTGCTGGCCTTGTTTGCCAAGGTCTGGAACTGGCTCAGCGACAACCGTTTGCCGAACTTCCGGAAGGAGGCCGTTGTCTTTGTCCGGCCCGACACGGGCGTGGATGAAGTCTATGCGACCCTGATCAATGAGGCGGGTGTCAAGCGCCCGTACAGCCTGGACCGCGCTTTCAAAGCCAAGAAAGTCGCCGAAAACCTGCAGCCCGGACGCTACCTGATCAAGCCCGGCTATACCAGCGTCTATGTGGCCCGGATGCTCAACAACGCCTGGCAGACGCCCGCCCGCCTTACCCTGTCCGGCACCCTGCGCAAGAAGTCCGATCTCGCCACCAAGATCAGCCGCCAGCTGATGATCGACTCCGCGGATGTCATCAAGGCCCTGAACGACAAGGCGATGCTCTCCGCATACGGCTTTACGCCCCGCAACGTCTTCTCGCTCTTCATCCCCGACACCTACGAGATGTACTGGACCTCTACGATGAAGGACGTGCTGGACAAGCAGAAAGAGGCCTATGACGCTTTCTGGACGGCCGACCGGACCGCCAAGGCGAAAGCCCAGGGTCTCAGCCGGGAAGAAGCGTCGATCCTGGCTTCAATCGTCAAGGGCGAAACCAACTACGAACCCGAGATGCCCAAGATCGCAGGCGTCTATCTCAACCGCCTGCACAAAGGCATGAAACTCCAGGCCGATCCGACCGTGGCGTACCTGCTGGATTACGAAGTCAACCGTATCCTGCTGAAGCATCTTCAGATCGAGTCACCCTACAACACTTACAAATACGCCGGCCTGCCTCCGGGACCGATTGCCGTCCCCACCAAGGCCTGCCTTGAAGCAGTCCTCAACCCCGAAGGGGACTACCTGTATTTCTGCGCCAGTTCCTCTTTCGACGGCACGCACAAGTTTGCCAAGGACCTTTCCGGACACATGAAAAATGCCCGTGCCTTCCAATCCGAACTCAACAAGCGCAACGCTGAAAAGAAAAAACAAAAATAAAACAAGGTGGAGTACAGTGCCGATATCGTCCAGCGCGCCCGCGCCATCGCCTACCAGGCCCTCCGGGAGGACCTGCGCAGCAACGGGCATCCCTTCATCGAGCATGCCGACGGCGTAGCCCGCATCGTCTCCGACGAGATCGGACTGGGTGTCGAGTGTCTCGCGGCCGTCTATCTCCACGAAGCGACCCGTTTCCACCGCGACGTGGACATCTCCGGCTTCCCGGAGGAAATCCTGACGATGGTCAAGGGGCTCAACAACATCGCCACCATCCGTCCCAAGGATACCCGGCTCGAAGCGGAAAACTACAAGAAACTCATCGTCCAGTACTCCACGGATCCGCGGGTGACCGTGCTCAAGATCGCGGACCGGCTGGAGGTGATGCGCAACCTGTACATGTTCCCCAAGGCCTCCCGGGACCAGAAAATCCTCGAGACCCTGATGCTGTACATCCCGCTGGCCCACCAGCTCGGCCTGTACAACATCAAGAGCGAGATGGAGGACATCTACTTCCGTTTCGCCGAGCCGGAGCAATACCGTTCCATCACCCGCAAGCTCAAGGCGACGGAGAAGGACCGCGTGCGGTTGATGAACGAATTCATCAAGCCCCTGGAGGACGACCTGTCCGAAGCCGGCATCCGCTACAAGCTGAAAATGCGGACCAAGACCGCCTACTCGATCTACCGCAAGATGCTGAAGCAGGATGTGCCCTTCGAAGGAGTCTATGACGTATTCGCCATCCGTTTCATCATCGACTGCGAAGCGGACCGCAAGACAGAGCAGGACCTCTGCTGGAAGGTATATTCCTATGTCACCAAGGAGTACGAACCCGACACGAAGCGCCTGCGCGACTGGGTGACCAATCCCAAGCCCAACGGCTACGAATCCCTCCATATCACCGTCAAGAATGCCCAGGGAGCCTATCTGGAAGTGCAGATCCGCACCCGGCGGATGGACGATATCGCGGAGAACGGACTTGCCTCCCACTGGTCCTACAAGGGGATCAAGAAAGACGACACCCTGGACAAGTGGCTGACTTCCGTCCGTTACCGCCTGGAACATCCTTTCGACGCCAAGGCGGAAGATCTGCCCGTGCCTCCCTCCAAGGAGATCTTCGTCTTTACCCCGACAGGGGAACTGAAGATGCTTCCGGTCGGGTCCTCGGTGCTGGATTTCGCTTTCTGCATCCATACCGGCCTGGGCTGTCGCTGCACCGGCGGGCGCATCAACGGCAAGGTCGCCTCCATCAAGGAGACCCTCAAGACCGGCGATGTCGTCGAGATCCTCAGCAGCAAGAACCAGAAGCCCAATGCCGACTGGCTCAACTGGGTCGTCTCCCACAAGGCCCGGACCAAGATCAAGCTGGAGTTGGATGCCGAGGTGCGCAAGCGGGCTGCCGAAGGGCGCGAATTGCTCGAGCGCAGGCTGAAAAACTGGAAGATGACCCTTCCGGACGCGCTCCTGCACGACATCATGCACTACCTCAAGTACTCGTCCGTGATTTCCTTCATGGCGGCGGTCGGCGACGGTACGATCGGCGTGGACGAGATCAAGAGTTATATCCTCAACCCGGGCCAGCTGGTGATCCGGACGGAACGGGAGGAGGACAAGAAAGACGTCACGAAGGACTGGAAGTCCCCGGACGAGATCCTGGTCATCAACGCCAAGGGCGTCAAGGGCCTGGAGTACAAAATGGCCGCCTGCTGCAACCCCCGCTACGGCGACAAGGTCTTCGGTTTCGTAACCCGTACCGACGGGATCAAGATCCATCGGGAAGACTGTCCCAATGCCGCAACCCTCAAGGAGCGTTTCCCCTATCGGGTACAGCGTGTCGTGTGGCAGGAGAAAGAAGGGAAATAATTGTTTTAACCCCATAATTATGAACAAGAAAACTGCAATTCTACCCGTCCTCTTCGCCTTCGTGGTGATGGGATTCGGCGATGTGGCCGGCATCGTGACCAGCCACGTCCAAGAGGACTTCCAGCTGAGCGAGACGCTCGCCGGACTGATTCCGATGGCCATCTTTGTCTGGTTCCTGTTCCTGAGCGCCCCGACGGCCCTCATCATGAACAAGATCGGCCGCAAAGCCACGGTCCAACTGAGCAACGTCATCACTTTCCTGGGCATGCTGATTCCCCTGTTCAGCTATAACCTGACGAGCTGCCTGATCGCCTGTGCCATGCTCGGCATCGGCAACACCATCATCCAGGTGGCTCTCAATCCCCTGCTCTCCGACGTGGTCAGCGGCAAGGGGTCCCTGTCCAGCTACATTTCCGCCGGCCAGGTGCTGAAGGCGCTCTCCGCCTGTGCCGCCCCGTACCTGGCGCTGGGCTGTGCGGCCTGGTTCGGCTCCTGGAAATATATGTTCCCCGCCTTCGCCATCGTGACCCTGCTCTCTTCCGCCTGGCTGCTCTTCACCAAGATCGAAGAGACCCCGGCCGAGGGCGGCACCTCCCTGGGCGAAATGCTTAAGCTCCTGGGGGACAATTACATCCTCTGCTGCTTCTTCGGCATCTTCACCGTCGTGGGCCTGGATGTCGGCTGCAACGTCATCACGCCCAAGCTCCTGATCGAGCGCTGCGGCCTGGACACCGACCACGCCCAGCTCGGCATCACGGTCTATTTCATCTGCAAGACCGCCGGCGCTTTTGCAGGCGCCTTCCTGCTCAGCAAGATGGCCGACCGCAAGTTCTTCCAGATTGCCATCGTCATCGTCGCAGCTGCCCTGGCAGCGCTCTTCTTTGCGCAGGGCCGGGGGCTGATCCTGACGCTCGTGGGCGCGATCGGCTTCTTCAGCGCCAGCGTATTCTCCGTCATCATTTCCCTGGGCATCAACCACTTGCCGGCCAAGGCCAACGAGATCTCCGGCCTGATGGTCATGGGCATCGTCGGTGGCGGTATCGTATCGTTGCTGATGGGCCTGACAGCTGACAAGATGGGATCGCAGATCGGTTCGCTGGCCGTGATCGCGGTCTGCGTCGCCTACCTGGCCCTCTGCGCCTTCGTGCTGCTGCGTCCTAAAAAAGCGGAGGCATAAGATGAAACGAGGCTTGCTGCCACTCACTGCCGTACTTCTGGGTACGGCGGTGCTTTCCGCCCAACCGCGCATCCTGGCGCACCGGGGCGGACGTGCCGAACAAGAGGAAAACACCCTGGCTGCCTTCAAGGCCACCTATGAGGCAGGCTGCCACGGCTTTGAGACGGATATCCATATCACGGCCGACGGGCAGTATGTCATCATGCATGATCACACGCTGGAGCGCCTGACCGACGGGCAGGGCCGCGTCGAGCAGACCCCGTCCGCCTACATACGGACCCTGAAGACGAAGCAGGGCAACCCTGTCTTGTTCCTGGACGAGCTGCTGAACTATTTCAAGGGTTGCAAGACCTTGTATGTCGAATGGGAGATGAAGACCAATGAGAAAGACTATCCGACGGAGTTGTTGCACAAGTATTGCGATGAGGTCTATGCGCGTGTGATGGCTGCCAAGCCGGCGGATGCGCTCTATGTTTTCTCTTCCTTCGACCCGCGCCCGCTGATCTACATCCAGCAGCAGCATCCGGAAGCGGAAGTGATGCTGATTACGGGCAAGCCCTGCACGCAGGAGACCGTGGATCTGGTCAAGGCGCTGGGGCTGCACCGGGTGGCGGCGACATTGGGCGGAAGTTCCCGTTCCGGTGTGAAATATGCCCATGAGAAGGGGGTTCTGGTCAACCTCTGGCCCGGCGAGAAAACGGCCGATACGCATCTGGCCTACCTGCTCGGGGCCGATTATCTCTGTACCGACATCCCGCAGGAAGTGATGCGGTATATCTCTGACAACGCCCTGCCCATCCGCAGCCGCTAACGTCCGGCCAGGCACAGGCCTCCGGACCCATAGCCGATGACGGATCAGCGAGGGCCGCGGAGTGCAGCGGTGCTGCGCAGCAGCATGACGGCGTCTGTCTGACGACCGTTACGCGCCAGCGTAAAAGGGAGGAGTTAGCCGTCAAGCAAACGGAACGGCAACCGAGCCCGTCAGCGAGCGTAGGTCCGGAGGCCTGTGCCTGGCTGGACTAGGGTCGCAGCAACGGAAGGTCGAAAAGGTCGCCGTCGCTGACGGCTTGGGTCTCCGGGAAAATGGCGCGCGCCTCGGACTGATAACGCGCAGGCTCCTTGATCCGGGAAGAAAAGTGGCCGATCAACAAGCGCCCGGCACCGGCCTCCAACGCACAACGCGCGGCCTGGACAGCCGTCGAATGGTGACGCTGCGCCGCCTGGTCCGCATATTCTTCCGTATAGGTTGCTTCGTGGTACAGGAGCGTCACCCCCTTGACCCACTGCGCAAGCTCCGGGAAACTGGCCGTGTCGCTGCAATACGCATACGAACGCGGCACATAAGGTTTGTAAGCCGCCACCGAAACAGGAATGACGGTCCCGTCATCCCGGACGACATCCTCGCCGCGCTTCAGCGTCCCGATCTCGGTCAGGCTCAGCCCATATTCCCCGATGCACTCCTTACGGACATTGTAAGGCGGCTCTTTCTCCCGGAAGAGGAAACCGAACGTGTCGATATTGTGATCCAGCGGAAAGGCGGAGATCTCCACGCTTTTGGTATGGTAGATCAGTTCCGGCTGCTTCATCTGCAAGGGGACATGCCGGATCTCGAAAGCCAGTCCTTCCCCGAAATAGGAAAGGAAGAACTTCAGGACCGGGCCGAAGTTAGCCGGAGCATAAATGTTGAGCGGAGCCGTCCGCGCCTGCATCCCCATCGTTGAAAGCAAGGGAAAAAGGCCGAAAAGATGGTCTCCGTGGATGTGGGAGAGGAAGATCGAGTCGATCTTCATCATCGGCACATGGAAACGGAGCAGCTGTCGCTGGACAGCCTCTCCGCAGTCAATCAAAAAGAGACGCCCATGTACGGAAAGTACCTGGGCGCTCTGATGTCTATCGGGCACGGGCTTCGCCGAAGCGGTGCCCAGCACCCTGAGAGTAAAGTTCATTATTCTCCTTTCTCGAGTTTCTCCTTGAGGGCGGCAAGGGCATCGATGTCACCGAGCGTAGTCTTCTCGACGGAGGCATTGACCTTCTTGACGGCCTTCTTGGTGTTCTCTGCCTCAGCGGCGACAGCCTTCTCCTTGACCTCGGCGTAGGTACGCACGTGGGAGACCAGGATGCGGCGGGTGCTGCGACGCAGTTCAACGACCTTGAACGGGAGCTTCTCGCCGGCGACAGCCTGCTTGCCATCCTCCTTGACGAGATCACGGCTATAAGCAAAGCCTTCAGCCTCAGAGCCTTCGAAGCTGATGACCGCGCCCTTGTCAGTCACATTGGCGACAGTGCCTTCCACGACGGAACCGACCGGGAAGTTCTTCTCGACGAGATCCCAAGGGTTGGGCAGGGTCTGCTTGTGACCGAGGCTGAGCTTGTGGTTCGCCTCGTCGAAATCGAGGATCATCACATCGATGACATCGCCGGGAGCGAGCATCTCCGAAGGATGCTTGATCTTGTTCCAGCTGAGGTCGCTGATGTGGATGAGGCCTTCGACACCATCCTCCAGCTCGGCGAAGACACCGAAGTTGGTGATGTTGCGGACAGTCGCTTTCTGCTGGCTGCCGACAGGATATTTCTCGCGGATGGACTCCCAAGGATTGGCGGTGAGCTGCTTCAGGCCGAGGGACATCTTGCGGTTCTCGCGATCCAGGGTGAGGATCTGGGCCTCAACCTCGTCACCGACCTTCAGGAACTCCTGAGCGGAGTGGAGACGGGGGCTCCAGGACATCTCAGAGACATGGATGAGACCTTCGACACCGGGCTCAACCTCCACGAATGCGCCGTAATCGGCGATGAGGACGACCTTACCCTTGACGGTATCGCCGACCTTCAGGTTAGGGTCGAGGTTGTCCCAAGGATGAGCGGTCAGCTGCTTGAGACCGAGAGCGATACGCTTCTGCTGCTCGTTGAAGTCGAGGACGACGACCTTGATCTTCTCGTCGAGGGAAACGACCTCTTCGGGATGATTGATACGGCCCCAGCTCAGATCGGTGATGTGGATCAGACCGTCCACACCGCCCAGGTCGACGAACACACCGTAGTTGGTGATGTTCTTGACGGTACCTTCGAGGATCTGGCCTTTCTCGAGCTTGCTGATGAGCTCGGCGCGCTTCTGCTCCTGCTCGGCCTCGAGGAGAGCCTTATGAGAGACGACCACATTGCGGAACTCCTGGTTGATCTTGACGATCTTGAAGTCGATGGTCTGGTTGACGTAAGCGTCGTAGTCGCGGATGGGCTTGATGTCGATCTGGGAACCGGGGAGGAAAGCCTCGATACCGAACACGTCGACGATCATGCCGCCCTTGGTGCGGGTCTTGACGAAACCCTTGACGATCTCGTTGTTGTTGTAAGCCTCGTTGACACGGTCCCAGGACTTGAGCGCACGGGCTTTCTTGTGGGAGATGACGAGCTGGCCTTTCTTGTCTTCGGCATTCTCGACATAGACTTCCACCTTGTCACCGACCTTCAGGTCAGGATTGTAGCGGAATTCGGGAGCGCTGATGACGCCTTCGCTCTTGCCACCGATGGAGACGGTGACCTCACGCTTGTTGATCGCGGTGACTTCACCCTCGACCACTTCGTTTTCGACTACCTTGGAGAGGGTCTGGTCGTACGCAGCCTCGATCTCGGCCTTGTTTTCAGAACCATAGACGTCTCCGCCTTCGAATGCGGCCCAGTCGAACTCCTCGGGAGCGACGGACGCATTGAGAACCGCTTTCTGGGTCTCTTTTTCTAGATTTTCTGCCATAATTGTTGAAGAATAACAAACTAGGGGTTTAACATTATGTTTTGTGCCTGTCCCGGGACTCGCCCGGAAAAAAGCGTGCAAATATACGAAAAATGAATGGATTGCCAAGTGTAGTTAAAAAATATTTTCTATATTTGCGGGCCGACTTCTCCGTAATGTCGGCTAACCCGTAAGTTTAACCCTTCCGACGCCATTGTGCCGGGACAACCAGGAAGGAAAAATGATCAACATTTTCTACAGACTTGGCTCCGAAATTGTTTTCGCCCAGTCCGAAACGGAGTTCGCCCGCCTGTCGCGGGATTCTGTCCTTTGGATAGACCTGCTCGATCCCAGCGGCGAAGAGAAAAGAGCCACCGAGGCTTTCCTCGGCACCGAAATACAGAGCCGCGCCCAAGCCGAAGAGATCGAGAGTTCCTCCCGTTTCTCCGAGTCCCACGACGCCATTTTCGCCAATACCAACTTCATATCCCCGGAGAGCGACGAGCTCGTCGAGGACCCCGTGTCGTTCACCCTGGTGGATGGCATCCTGACTACCCTGCGCGAGATTCCGCTGCGCAGTTTCACCAGCCTGCAGCGTCGCATGCAGGCGCGGCCCGAGCAGTACAAGAACGGATTCTACCTTTTTGTCGCGATCATGGACCAGCGCGTGGACCTGGACGCAGATATCATCGAGCTGATGAGCAAGGATACGGCCCAGTTCGGCAAGCGCATCAACCAGATGGAGGACATCAACGAAGAGTTCCTGCTGGATATCAACCAGTTGCAGGAGAACACCATGGTTGTGCGCGAGAATGTGGTGGATAAGCAGCGCCTGATTTCCAATATCCTGAAAAGCGGCCGTTTCCCGGATGAGCTGGAGGGACGGCTGACCGTCCTGCTCCAAGACATCTCATCCCTGATCAACCATACCAATTTCACTTTCGAGCGTCTGGAGTATCTCCAAAACACGGTCGTGGGTCTGATCAACCTGGAGCAGAACAACATCATGAAGATCTTCACCTTCATTTCCCTGCTCCTGATGCCGGCCACCCTGGTGGCGAGTTTCTACGGCATGAATGTCGAGCTCCCCTTCGCCACCCACTGGTGGGCATGGATCGCCATTCTCGCCGTCATGGTTCTCCTGATCGGCGGCCTCTGGTACATTTTCCGCAAGAAAAAGATGCTGTAAATCCTGCGCTGGCGGGGCAAGTCCATTTCGGCAGTAGTCCATTCTCGCTTCGCTGCAGCTGCGTTACTGCCGAAACGGACTTGCCCCGCCAGCCGGAATCGACTGCCTGTCAGAAAAGGAAGGAAACGCCGATTCCGATCAGGACGAGACCGCCGGCAACTTCGGCCCAATGACCGAACTGGCGGCCGATCACGCGGCCGCCCAGCAAGCCGGACAGCACGACCAGGACAGTCACGACGAAAAGCGTCACGGCCAAACCGGCAATGGAAGCGAACGGGCGGCCCGCCTCCAACATCGACTGCGAAGCCCCCACGCCCAAGGCATCAATACTGGTCGCTACGGCGCTGAAAAGAACATTCCGGAAGCCATCTAGACGCCGGTGATCAAGATCGCAGTGCCCCCGCAGGGCACGGATACCCTCCAGCAGCATCCCGCCGCCGATATACAGCAGCAGCAGGAAACCGATCCACTGTGAGATTCTCTCGACAAATCCCACCAGCATGCTTCCAAAGCCCCAGCCGGCCAGCAAGAAGACCGTATGGACCGATGCAAAAGCCAGGGCAATCCAAAGCAATGCCCACGCGCGACGCCGCTTTTCCTTTGCTGCAGATACGGTATCGCCCGGCCCAGGAGCCAATGTCACCCCGGCGCAAAGCGTGCAGGCAAAGCAGTCTGCGCAAAGCGAAACCGCCAGAAGAAGGGCTTCTCCGAATACCATGGGAAACTACGGTTTAAAAATCTGTCGGTTGACAATCGAACGGCCCAGCGTCAGCGAATCGGCATACTCCAGGTCGTCACCGAATCCCAGACCGCGGGCCAGGGTGGATACCTTCACGCCCAAGGGAGCGATCTGCCGGTAAATATAGAACGATGTCGTCTCCCCCTCCACGTCGCCGCTCAGCGCCAGGATCACCTCCACCTCCGAAGCGGGAAGGATACGCGGTCCGTCCATCCCGTGCCGGACCGACTCGGAGGCGCCCTCCTCCGTCAGACGCTGGAGGCGTTCCACGAGCTGGCGGATGGTCAGGTCGGAAGGACCGACGCCGCCGATCGGAGAAATGATTCCGCCCAGGACATGATAGACGCCGCCGTACTGCCCGGTCGCTTCTATGCTCATCACATCCCGGACGCTCTCCACCACGCAGATCAGCCGGTGGTCCCGACGGCTGTCGGAACAGATCGTGCAGACTTCATCGTCGGAAAGCATCATGCACTCCCGGCAATACTTCACCTCATCGGCCAGACGGTCGATCGCCTCGGTGAAATGGTGCACGTTTTCCCGCGGCTGTTTCAGCAGATGCAGCGCAAGCCGGAGCGCACTCCGGGAGCCCACTCCGGGAAGCGAGCTGATCGCTTCCACCGCATTCTCCAGCAGACGGGACGGATACTTATCGTTCATAATGATACTTCACCAGACTGTCTATGATGTCATCCTGAAAACCGGAGACGCGGATCCCGTACTCCGCGGCAATCGGCAGGAACAGGTCCTGCGCCGCCTTCCCGAATCCGCCCACGATACCGACCGGATAGGTCGTCACATCATATTGCAGCAGGCAGCGCGTACAAAACGCGCGGAAATTGGACTGCACGAGGTCGCGGGCATAACCGGGCTCGGCAGCCCGCTTCAGGATCCACGGAGCGAAGGAGCCCAGATAAGCGGCGGGAGCGGGATTCTTGTAAACCTCACGCACCACCGTAGGATAATCCACCTGGAAAGCAGCCGCAAACTCCCGGGCCAGGTCGACCGGCATCAGATCCTTGAGGAAATCCGACAGGAAAAGACGCCCCAAGGCCGCCCCGCCACCTTCGTCACCGAGGATGAAACCGGAAGAATGGACATTCTTGACGACCTGTTCGCCGTCAAAGAAGCAACTGTTGGACCCCGTCCCCAGGATCGCTGCAATCCCGGGAGCATGTCCGCAGACGGCCCGGGCGGCAGCCAGCAGGTCCGAGGCGCATTCGATCTCCACCCCAGGGAAAAGCGAAGAGACTTCGTCGGAGAGCATCCCGGCCGCATAGAAATGGATGCGCTCCAGTTTCTCTCCACCGGGATTCAGCTGGGCCACCGCCTCCCGGATCCGGTTCTCCACGGTGGAACGCTCGATCGTGGCGACATTGACCCCTTCGGAACGCGCCTTCGTGACGTTTCCTGCAGCATCAATCGCCCGCCAACGGGTGCTGGTGGCGCCGGCTTCCGCGATCAGGATCATTTTCTCAGATCACCGCTATCAGTTCCACGACGAAGGTAAGCGCCGCGCAAGGAGGGATGGCGCCATGCGCACCAGCCTCACCGTAAGCCAGCTGATAAGGGATATACAGCTCCCACTTGGAGCCTTCCGGCATCAGCTGAAGCGCTTCAGTCCATCCGGGAATGACCTGGTTGACCCCGAAGACAGCCGGCTCACCCCGCTGGTAGGAACTGTCAAAGATGCGTCCGTCCACAAACTTCCCTTCATAATGGCAACGGACCTTGCTCGCAGGCCCCGGCATCTTTCCGAAACCGGCCTTCAGGATCTTATACTGCAATCCGCTGGGAAGCACCTTCACACCCTCCCGGGTCGCATTGAGTTTGAGGAAAGCTTCTCCTTCTTCTTTCATTTTCGCCGCAATCTCAGCCGCTTCGACCGCTTGCCGCTTCTCCAGGTCCTTGAAGAACTTATCCAGTTCCATTCCTGCCTCTTCGATCGAAAGGGCCGGTTTCTGCCCCGACATCATGGCTTTGAGGCCGGCACAGAAATCATCCATTTCCAGCCGGGTCACCCCCGACTGCATCAGATTGTTGGCGATGCTCATTCCGAGCGCATAACTTGTCTTATCCATAAAAAAACGTTTAGTCTGCAAAAATAACACATTATTTACGATCTGAATCTTCTCCGGCAGGCAAAGGCAGGGAAGAGGGCGAAAGGATCACCTCCCGGAAGCCGAACGAGCGGAGCAGCCGGTCCAGCTGTCCCAGGGCAGACTCCCGCGCCTTGTCCAGAAGGCCGGCCGCCAGCGCATCCCGGCGGATCGCCTCCTTGGCTCGGCTCTCGACCGCAACGACCTCTTCGTGGGACCACTTGCCGTCCTCCACGAAGATTTCATAATCCGAAGGATTGAGAACGATTTCGAAGATCTCCGGCTCCGGCAACCGGACCATCACCGTATCCCCCCGTATGGCAAAGGCATCATCCCCGAGCCGGGACAGGTCGATTCCCGCGCGCGCCTTGCCGCGCGAAATGATACAGATCTCATCCTCAGGCAGCGGGAACTGGGCTCCGAAGGCATTCATGCTCCTTTGTTTCCGCGCAGTCTGCACGACCTCGTCATAGTAGCACGCCGTCACGAGCGTGGACATGGACCGGACCTGGGTTACCAATGTGCGGGTATCATGGATCTTCAATCGATGCTGCAAAGGGTTTTCCCGACGGAGAAGCCCTGCGGCCCTGAGCAGGAAGCAAAGGGCAACGAGGACGACCAGGGACAGGATAATCCACGACCGGGAGCGTATCGGCTTTTTACTCATAGGACATCGAAATAGATATTGATATCCTCAAAGCCCAGGCGGCGGAGGAAAGACTCAAAAAACGCAATGGCATTGCGGCGGGCGTCCGGGATGATTCCCAACTGGGGGACATCCAGGCGGATCGCCTCTTCCCCTTGCTGCAAGAGCCGGGACCGCTCCTCGGCGCTGAAATCCGTCCTGAGCCCGGTCACATGGCTGTACACCTGCCGGATCTCTTCTGCCGGGATATTGACGCTCAGGATCTTAGGCGGCGGAAGGACCAGGATGATGGACTTTTTCTCCGCGTCTATGATGGTTTTGGACGGATTGTAGCCTGTCATGTCCACGCCCGCCTTGAGATAGGCGTTGCAGCAGAAGAGGATCTTCCGTTCACCGATCTTCCACGGGACCATGTCATCCGCCTTGATTACCTTGGAGACCGTGTATTCGCAGGTCACCAGTTCGCCGGCGGCGCTCAGTTCATGCAGTCCCTCTTCGGTCGTCTTCTTCAGGCGACCGCTGCAGGAAACTGCCAGCAGGCACAGCGCCAGACAGCAGAACCCGATCCGTATGAAGGAGGCCGGACGCACTATTTTTCCGGGACTTTCAACGTAGTGGTACGGCTGACGGGAAGCGAGAAGACGATGCCCTGGCCGTCCGTGGCAAGGCCCTTTTCCTTATAGACTGCCTGCATCACGGCATCCTTGATTTCCTTCGGCACAAGGATCATCACCATCTCCTTGTCAGGCTGGACGGGGATATTGAAAAACTCCTCCGACTCCGGATTGGCCGTTCCGCGCGCCCGCAGGATCGTACCTCCCTTGGCGCCGGCCGCACGGGCCGCTTCCATTACATTCTGTGAAAAACCTGCATTGATGATGCAGACCACCAGTTCGTAGGTTGTCTCGTTCATATTACGCTTCCTCCTTTACCGTACGTTTGTCATTGCTTAAAAACCCATACACCAGCGTTCCGATCACGCTGGTCAGCGGAATAGTATAGGCGATGCCCTTGTAATCATTCCCTTTCTGGAAAGTTTCGTCGAGCAGCGAGATCAGGTTGCCGGCCTGATCCGCCCTTACAACACTCATGATCAAAGATTTGGGACGCTCCGTCAAGCCCAGGTAGTCCAGGATCAGGTGCGTCGTGCCCTTGGCAGGCATCGTCAGCTGGAGATTCGCCTTGTGCGACTGGATCAGGCTCGAGAAATAAGCGGCCTTGTTGTTGTGCACGATCGCCATCAGCAGCTCCAGTTTCATCGGAGCGATATTGCGCGTCTCTTCCATCTTATTCGAAATATATGATTTGATCGTCCGCAGCAGACAGGATGCGGCGCATGGCCGCATTGTCGCGGGCGCGGACACTGACAACCGACTTGAATCCCAGCGTCTGGATGGTGATGAGCGGCGTCATCGCCACCATCGCCACCACGCCGAAGGCGAAATCCAGCACGGCCGATTCCCCCTGCAACGTGACGCAGGCGCCGATGACCAGCGGCAGGATGAAACTGGAAGTCAGCGGACCGCTGGCCACGCCGCCGGAATCGAAGGCGATGGCCGTGTACAGCTTCGGGACAAAGAAAGACAGGCCCAGCGAAAGCAGGTAGCCCGGGATCAGGTAATACAGCAGCGAAAAGCCCAGATACACCCGCAGTACGGACAGCCCGATTGACACGCCGACGCCCACGGAGAGCGCGATCATCATCTGGCGCTTGGACACTTCCCCGCCGGTAATCTCCGCCACCTGGTTGTTAAGGACATGGACGGCCGGCTCGGCAAGCACGACCACCATGCCCAGGATGAAGGCGAAGATGATCAGCAGCGCCGGGCTGTGTCCAGCCAGCTGGAGGCCGATCTTGTAACCGATCGGCATGAACGCCATCGACACGGCCGACAAAAACAGGACCAGGCCGACAAAGGTATAAAGGATGCCGAAGAGGATCTGGATGATCTTCGACGCCGGCAGTTTCAGGATGATGCCCTGGAGGACAAAGAAGAACACGACCACCAGCAGCAGGGACTTGCCCACTTCCAGCATCGTATGTCCCAGCAACTTGTCCATTCCTCCGGCCAGCACGGTCTGCATCGAATAATCCGGCACGGAAAAGTTCAGGTCTCCGCTGGCCGACAGAGACAGCAACAGCACGGCCAGGATCGGGCCGACGGAGCAAAGGGCAATCAGGCCGAAGCTGTTCTCGCTGGCATTGCGGCCGCCTACGGTCATGGCGATGCCGACGCCCAGCGCCATGATGAAGGGCACGGTGATCGGTCCCGTCGTCACGCCGCCCGAATCGAAAGACAGGGGCAGGAACGCACCTTTCCCGCTCTGGATCAGCAGCGCGGCCAGGCAGAACAGGATCATGTAGCAATACAGGAGAATCCCGGTCAGATCATGGTGAAAGACGATCTTCAAAACGGCCATCAGGAGGAAAAGACCCACGCCCACGCCGACGGTTACGATCAGGAGCGTCCCGTTCATCACGGCACTGACCTGACCGGCCAGCACAGAGAGGTCCGGCTCCGCAATGGTAATCAGAAGCCCCATGACAAACGAAATGGAGAGCAGGATGCCCAGCCGCTTGGACTTGGTCAGTCCCTCGCCGATGTACTGTCCCATCGGCGTCATCGCCATATCGGCGCCCAGGTTGAAAAGACTGATACCCAGGATCAGCAGGATGGCTGCGCCCCCGAATACCGCCAGTTCCTGGGAAGAGATGTCTACCCAGGGCGTAACCGACAGGAGAAAAACAAGCACACTGACCGGCATCACCGATACCAGCGACTCCCTCAATTTCTCCCGAAGCGATTTCCACAAATCGCGCAAGACCGGATTGTCCTTCGCCATAACAACAATGATTCAGAACCTCAAATTTACGCTTAAATCCCCAATTATCCAATGAGCCTTTAGTGTCACATCAGCCAAGCTTGTACGTCCTCGCCCCGGGACAAACCCTCCCGGATCTGCGTGGAAGAGATATCGACGAGCGGGCAGTCGAGCAGGCTGATCCGGTAGGAAGGATCTTCGGAGAGCAGCTCCGCGCGAAGCGCCTGGCTGTCATAACCTCTTCTGGGATAGACGGCCACGCCATATTCGGTCAGGATACGCCTGTACTCTTTCCACTTCCGGATTCCGGCCAGGTTGTCTCCGCCGATGACCAGGGTGAAGGTATTGCCCGGTTCCTGGCGGCGCAGGATATCCAGGGTCCGGATGGTATAGCTGGGCGGGGGCATCCGCAGTTCGATGTCGTCCAGCCACACCCGAAGGTCCGGATGACGCTGCAGCGCCGCAAGGGCGGCCCGGTAGCGGTCCCGGCTGCTCTGCGCAGCCGTGGCGTCCTTCAGGGGATTCTGCGGCGACACGACCAGATAGGTCCAGTCCGTCCCTTCCCAGGAGGACAGATACTGCATGATGGCCAGATGCCCGATGTGCAGGGGGTTGAACGAACCCGAATAGACGCTGATCCTCATGGACGGGCCAGGAATTCGTCAACGACCCGCTCCGCCTCGGCGAAAGTCTGCTCCAGCACGTCGTTGACCAGGTCATAATCAAACTTGCCTTCCGCGAATGCGAGTTCGGACTCCGCCTTGGCGACGCGTTCGTCGATGGCCTCCATGCTGTCGGTTCCACGCTTGACCAGGCGGTCCCGGAGCACGTCGACGGAAGGAGCCTTGATCAGGATCGAAAGGGCCTGGTCGCCGAAATACTTCTTGAGATTGACGCCGCCCTTGACGTCCACGTCGAAGATGATGACATGGCCCTTTTTCCAGATGCGCTCGACTTCGGACTTGAGCGTCCCGTAGAACTTATCCTGATAGACCTCTTCGTACTCGACGAACGCGTCCTTCTTGATCCGGTTCTTGAACTGGCGGGGCGTCAGGAAATAATACTCCACGCCGTTCTGCTCAGTGCCGCGGGGAGCGCGGGACGTGGCGGAAACGGAGAACTCAAACTCGGGATGCAGCGAAAGTAAATGATTGACGACGGTACTCTTACCGGAACCCGAAGGGGCCGAAAAAATAATGACTTTGTTGGGCATACTCTTCAATTATTACGCAAATTTAGTTATTTTTGCAGACCTTTTGAGTTAGTAGGTAATTTAAATCAATAAATTATGGTTTCTTACAAAGAATTGGGCCTTGTCAACACCCGTGAGATGTTCAAGAAGGCCGTTGCCGGCGGATATGCCATCCCCGCATTCAACTTCAACAACATGGAGCAGCTCCAGGCCATCATCCAGG
>CAMOTB010000002.1 GCA_946625485.1 uncultured Bacteroidales bacterium
TGCGACCTCCGGGTTATGAGCCCGACGAGCTACCGACTGCTCTACCCCGCGATGTGGATTGCAAAGGTAAGGATTTTTTTTAACTTTGCAATATGGAAATGAATAATCTTGAAAAATTCCTGGCAAAAGTCAGGGCCGGACAGTGCCCTCTAGGGGGCTGTGTTTCGTTTTCTGATCCGGCAGTAACGGAAGTGGTGGCGGAGGCCGGGTTCGACTTTGTCTTCATCGACGGCGAGCATGGCGAGATTGACCGGAATACGGCTATGCACCATCTGATGGCAGTGCGTGGAACAGACTGTGCATCGTTCTACAGGGTGCCGGCTTGCGACCATACGGAGATTAAAAAGGTGATCGACTTCTGCCCTGCGGGCATTATCGTCCCGATGGTGATGAATGCCGAACAGGCGGCGCTGGCCATCGCGGCGATGCGTTATCCGCCGGTCGGGAACCGGGGATGCGGCTTCCGCCGCGGGCTGCGATACGGCGCCGGGGATATGAAGGAGTATTGGGAAGCATCGGCCCATGACCCGCTGGTGATCCTGCAGATCGAACACATCGATGCCGTCCGGGACTTGGACCGCATCCTGGCCCTGCCGGGGCTGGACAGCGTGCTGGTCGGCCCTTACGACCTGTCGGCCTCGATGGGAAAAGCCGGGCAGTGGGATGATCCCGAGGTCAAGGCTGCGTACGACGAGGTCGCGCTCAAAGCCAAGGCGGCCGGTGTGCTGCTGGGCGTGTCGCTGGAAGTGGAATATGCGGCATGGAAGCGCCGGGGCGTGGATTACATGGCCGTGCGGGGAGATGCCGGCGCCCTGCTGGAGGGCTTCCGCAACTCCATCCGCGCCTTCCGGGAGGCTTGACCCCTCTAGCGAAAACGCGATGCCAGGAAAGCCAGGATGCCGGCGAGGTCCGTACGCGCGAAAGAGCGCTGCTCGCCCGAGGCCAGATTCTTGATCTGGACCGTGCCGGCCGCCATCTCCGTCTCCCCATTGATCGACAGGAACGGGATCGCCTTGCGGTCCGCATAATCAAATTGCTTCTTCAACTTGGCGCTGTCCGGATACACTTCAACAGCCACGCCGGCCTCGCGCAACGCCTGCGCCACACCCAAGGCATAAGCGGCTTCCTGTGCGCCCATGTTGGCAAAAAGGACCCGCGTTGCGGACTTCAGCCCCTCGGGGAATTTGCCCAAGCCCTTCAGTACGTCATAGATGCGGTCCGCACCGAATGAGATGCCGACGCCGGACATGTCCGGAAGGCCGAAAATGCCCGTCAAGTTGTCGTAACGACCGCCGCCGCAGATGCTGCCGATCTGCCAGTCCAAGGCCTTCACCTCGAAAATGGCGCCTGTGTAATAATTGAGCCCCCGCGCCAGCGACAAGTCAATCTCCACGGCGCTGTGAACTCCGGCTGCCTCGATGTAGCCGAAGAGTTCCTCCAGTTCGTCCAAACCTTTCAGGCCGGTCTCGGATACCAGGCCCGAAGCGGAACCGCCGTTCATCAGGGAACGCATCGCAGCGATCTTTTCCTGAGCGTTTCCGCTCAGCTGCAGGATCGGCTCGATCACGGCCACGGCTTCGTCCGTCAATCCGTTTTCCTTCATCTCAGCCTCCACGGCCTCCAAGCCGATCTTGTCCAGCTTGTCGATGGCGACCGTGATGTCTACGACCTTGTCCGGAAAGCCGCAGATCTCGGCAAATCCAGTCAGGACCTTGCGGTTGTTGATCTTGATCAAGACGTTGACGTCCAGCAGCTTGAACACCCGGTCAACGATCTGGACCAGCTCCAGCTCGTTGAGTTGCGACCGGCTGCCGATCACATCCACGTCGCACTGGTAGAACTCGCGGTAACGGCCCTTCTGGGGACGGTCTGCCCGCCAGACCGGCTGGATCTGGAAGCGCTTGAACGGGAAAGATATCTCGTTCTGATGCTGGACGACGTAACGCGCGAAAGGCACAGTCAGATCATAGCGAAGCCCCTTTTCGCAAACGGCCAGGGAAAGCGCTTTGCTGTTGTACGCCTTCTCTCCTTCCGGCAGTTGATACTGCGAATAGTCAATGCCGGAAAAGGCATCTCCCGAGTTCAGGATGCGGAACAGCAGTTTGTCTCCTTCGTCCCCATATTTGCCCAGCAGCGTGGAAAGATTCTCCATCGCCGGCGTTTCAATCTGGGAATAGCCGAAGGTTTTGAAGACAGATTTGACCGTATCGAAAATATAATTGCGCTCTGCAGTTTCCTGCTGACCGAAATCACGGGTTCCTTTAGGGATAGAAGGTTTTTGTGCCATAGTGTGCGTCAAAATCAATACTTAGAGTCTGCAAATTTAGGTTTTTTTGTCGATTTTATTAAATTTGTCGCCCATATATCAGATTTAAAGCAATGAAGGATTTTGTAAAAATGGTTCTGGCCGTCATCTGCGGCCTTTTCATCCTCGGTATTCTGAGCTTCTTCATGTTCTTCGGCATGGTCGGATCGATGGCTGCCGCCGGATCATCGAAGCCTTCCGTCCCCAAGAACGCCGTGCTCAAACTCGACATGGGCGAGATCTCTCTGGGCGAGCAGTCTGCAGAGGCCATGCCCACCGTGCAGTTGCTCCAAGGCGGCGGACAGACCGCAACGATCGGCATCTGGGATGCCGTCAGCGCCATCAACGCCGCAGCAGAGGACAGCAACATCCAATACATTTATCTCCTGCCTGAGAATACAGCTGCCGGAATGGGCCACATCTACGAACTCCGCACGGCCCTGGAAAACTTCCGCAAAAGCGGCAAAGCCATCATCTCCTACATGGACAACGTGACGACGGGCGGCTATTACCTCGCCTCAGTTTCCGACAAAATCTACCTGACTTCCCACGATGGCATTACGTCCCTTTTCCATGGGATCAGCGGGCAGATGGTCTTCCTGAAAGACATCCTGGATAAGCTCGGAGTCAATGTCCAGCTGATCCGCCACGGCAAATACAAGTCCGCCGGTGAAATGTACGTCCGAAACGCATCCAGCCCTGAGAACATGGAGCAGAACCAGGCGATGATTTCCTCGATCTGGAACGAGTTCCTCCGCGGGATTTCCGTCAGCCGCGAGATTCCGATCGAGGAGCTCAATGCCCTGATCGACGACCTGAAACTCAACTTCCCCCAGGACTTCCTGGATGCGAAACTGGTGGACGGTCTCGTGACCAAGGAAGAACTGAAGGAGAAACTGGCATCCCTGTCCGTCGTGGACTCTTTCAAGGATGTCAAGATGGTCTCCTTCCCCGATTATGTCAGTGCCAAGGTGACGCCCAACACGAAGGCTAAGCAGAAGCTCGCCGTCGTCTATGTGGACGGTGACATTGTGGATGGCAAGGGCAAGCAGAGCGTAGCCGGCGACCGCTTCGCCAACGTAATCGCCAAGGTCCGGGCCGATTCTACCGTCAAGGCTGTTGTCTTCCGCGTCAATTCTCCCGGCGGCAGCGTGCTGGCTTCCGAGAAGATCCGTTCCGAAGTGGACCAGCTCAAGGCCGTCAAGCCCGTGATTGCCTCCTATGGCAATTACGCCGCCTCGGGCGGTTACTGGATCTCCTCCAACTGCGGGCATATCTTCTCCGACCCGACGACGCTGACCGGTTCCATCGGTGTGTTCAGCATGATTCCGGATTTCAGCAAGACCGTGAAAGACATCGCCCACATCACCTATACGCCGGTCAAGTCCAACAAACATTCCGACATGATGTCGCTGATGCGTCCTTTGGATTCCGAAGAGACGGCCTATATGCAGGCCTCCGTGGAGCGCATCTATGACCGTTTCGTCAGCCTGGTAGCCGAAGGCCGCAACCTGACCTACGAATTCGTGGACAACGTGGCCCAGGGCCGCGTTTGGACGGGACGTGACGCTCTCTCCATTCACCTGGTCGATGAGATCGGTACCTTGGAGGACGCAATACATTATGCGGCAGAAGCTGCCTCTGAGGGCCTGGAAGAGGCCGACATGAAGAACTGGAACGTAGTCGCTTACCCCAAACCGCTGACGGCCGTGGAGCAGATCATGGAAATGCTGGGCAGCAAACCCAACGGCGAAGAGATCTTTGCCGGAACCGTTCTGGAACCGGCTGCCAACGCCTTGCTGGACTGGACGAAAGCACTTCAAGACGGTAACCGGTCCGTGATGGTCGCCCGTATGCCCTACGACATGGTTTGGGCGCGCTAAATCGCTTTGACCGAATCCCTTACTACGATATCCGGTGGAAGGAACAGATGTGATACGTTTCTTTCGCCGGATATCTTTTTGAGCAGCAGCTTGACCGCGACCAGGCTGATTTCCTGGACGGGTTGTGCGATGCAGGTGATACGGGGAGTCATGTAGTTGAACAGGAGATTGTCGTCAAACGAGATCAGGGAGATGTCGTCCGGGATGGTCATCCCGGATTCCTTGACGGCTTTGACGGCGCCGAGCAGGATCTTGTTGCTGAGAGCCAGGATCGCGGTCGGCGGCTCTGCCTCTGAGAGGACAAGGTTGGTCTCGACGTAGCCGTTCTGAATGGAAAAGGTATCCCCGGAAACCTGGATATAGTCTTCCAGGCCGTATTTTTTCATAGTGTCGACATATCCCCGGACACGCTGACGGCAGGTCATTGCGTCCGGATTGCCTTGGACACAGGCGATCTTACGGTGGCCGTTGGAGATAAAATGCTCGACGGCCATCACGGCACCGCGGTAGTTGTCCGTCGTAACAAAAGACCAGTCGCCGGAATCGTCAAAATAGCGGTCCACTATGACCAGCGGCAATTCGGCCCCCTCTACCCTTGCAAAGGCAGGCGTTTCCCGTCCGCAGGGGACCGCGATGATGCCGTCCACCTTCCGGGCAAGCAGAGTGGCGAAGCCTTCGTTTTCGTTCTTTTCATCTTCCTGGGTATCGACAACGATGACGGTATACCCCAGTTTCCTGGCTTCCGCGATGATGCAGCTGGCGATTCCCGAGAAGAAGGTATCACCGACCCCCGGGATCAGCAAGCCGATGGTGTCGGTTTTGCCCGCCCTGAGCCCCTTCGCGATCAGACTGGGGGTGTAGTTGGATTTTTCAACCTCGCGCCGCACCCGGGTGACGGTCGCTTCGCTGATCCTGTATTTCTCAGCTTTGCCGCTCAGGATGCGGGAAACGGTGGAAACCGAGCATTGCGCCCTTTCGGCAATACTGGCCAGAGTATCAGTTGCCATGGGAGGATATTAAAAAACCGGTGAATAAACTTTTCACAAAATAAAAAAAATAATTCAAACGGCAAAAAAACCGTTCCTCGACCTAAAAAAAACACGACAAAAGGATCAAAAACCAATAATTTTTATATATTTGTGCCTAACGTTTGCGCAACTAAAATCTAACAAAAACCATAAAGTATTATTAACTAAAAACGTAATGATTATGAATCAAAAGTTCATTGCTCGTTTCTGCTTGGCAGCCGCGCTGCTCTGCGGACCGGTCTTCGCGTCCGCATATGCCGCTCCCGCCAAAGCTGATTCCGACCAGACTCCGGGCAGGACGGTGACCGTCCGCGGCGTCGTCTATGACGACCAGGGCCAGCCTCTTCCTGGAGCCAGCGTGATGGTCAAGGGTACGACCCAGGGCACGGTCACGGACCTGGACGGAAACTATTCCCTCAACGTCCGCCCCGACCAGACCCTCGTGGTCTCCTTCATCGGCATGAAGGACCAGGAGATCCCGGTGAACGGCCGCACGTCGATCAACACGTCGCTCGACACCCAGGCCACTTCCCTGGATGACGTCGTCGTCGTGGGTTACGGCACTATCAAGAAAGCCAACCTGACCGGTGCGGTGGACGTCATCGACTCCAAGCAGTTCGAGAGCCGCGTGGCCGCCAACGTCGACCAGATGCTCATCGGCGCCACGCCGAGCGTCACCCTGGCTACGCTCGACGGTGCTCCCTACCGTACCACCAACAACCTCTCCGGCTATCAGGTCCGCGGCGTCTTCCAGTCTCTGGCAGACAGTTCCGCGCCCGGCGACTATTTCGGATCGCTGGTCCTGATCGACGGCGTGGAGGGTGACCCCAGCAGCCTGAACCCCAATGACATCGAGAGCGTGTCCGTCCTGAAGGATGCGGCCGCCTCCGCCGTCTATGGTTCCCGCGGTTCCTACGGCGTGATCCTCATCACCACGAAGAACCCCACCCAGGAAGACCGGGTGACCGTCAACTATTCAGGTAACTTCAACTTCATGACCCCGACGGCCATGCCGGACCTGCTGACCGACGGCGAACTGTACATGAATATTCGTGCCGAGGCCTACCGTGGCTACAACAACAAGTATGCGACTGTCAACAACCTCTGGCCCGCCAAGACTGACGCCCACGCCATCTATGAAGGCTACCAGGCCGTGAAGGACGGGACCAAGAAGCTTGTGAACGGCGTCTATACCGCCCAGGACGGAAGTTACGAGTATTATGCCGCGACCGACTGGTTCGACGAGATCTATAAGGACTGGACAACCTCCCAGATCCACAATGTCAGCGTCAACGGAAAGAGCGGCAAGGTCAGTTACCTGCTCTCCGGCCGTATCTATGATTATCAGGGTATCTATGTCGGAAAGTCCGACCCCTACAAGACCTACAACCTCCGCTCCAAGATCAACGTGCAGGTCCTGCCTTGGCTGACCTTGGGCGAAAACCTGGAGTACTCCTACGACAACATCCAATATGGTATCAGCTCCACGGGTGACGACGGTATCAACGCCCCCCAGAAGCGCGCCATCAACTACGGATCCCCCAACTGGCCTGTCTACAACCCGGACGGCACGTTCACCAAGGCGGGCGCCTACATCCTGGGCGGCTTGCTGGGTGACGCCAACGATCCTGACTCCGCATACCGCAGAGGCAAGAGCAAGGCGACCACGGGCTTCCGGACCACGACGTCCGTCGAGGCGGCCTTCTTCAACAACACGCTCCGCCTGCGCGGCGACTTCTCCTACCGGATCAAGGATTACACCTTCCTCAACAAGGACGTGGGCGTCTATTTCAGCAACGGCGTGGATGCAGACGGGAAGGCCATCGAGTCCTTCTCCCTCTCGGATGACAAACTTAACCGCCAGGACATCAAGCAGACCTTCAAGAATACCGACAACATGACCACGAACTTGGTCGCCGAATATGAGAACACTTTCGGCCGCCACTGGCTCAAGACCATGGTCGGTTACAACTATGAGGAGAAGAATCTCCATGACGGCGGTTTCCGGAAATACGGCCTCCTGTATGAGGATGCCCTGAACGAGAACTCCTTCGCTTATGCCAGCGGTACGCTCAAGGACAACGGCCTGGAGACCGGTTGGCTGAAGTACAGCGACTTCGGCATCAAGCACTGGCGCAACGCCGGCGTCTTCTTCCGCGTCAACTATTCCTACGACGACCGCTACCTCCTCGAGGTGAACGGCCGCTACGACGGATCTTCCGTCTTCGCGAAAGACTACCAGTGGGGCTTCTTCCCTTCGGTTTCCGCCGCATGGCGTCCGACGCAGGAGCACTGGTGGCATATCGATCCCAAGTGGATCAGCGCCCTGAAGTTCCGCGTGTCCTATGGTGAGCTCGGCGACTGCATGTCCGCCGGCGCCTACCAGACGATGAGCACCTTCAAGACCGAGACCGCCACGAACCGCGTGTACAACGGCGCGAGCACGACCCGCACGCTTGTGGTACCGGATGTCAAGGACTGGCATTACACCTGGGCGACGGTCCGCACCTTCAACGTCGGTGCCGACGCTTCCTTCTTCAACCACAAGTTGGATATCACGGGTGAGTACTTCATCCGCCGCAACCTGAACATGATCACCCCGGGCCCGGCCCACACCGACACCTTCGGTTCCGATACGCCCAAGGGCAACAACGCGGACATGTCCACCTACGGTTGGGAAGTCAACTTGAACTACAATACCAACTTCATGATGGCCGGCAAGCCTTCGCACTTCGGCTTCCACGCTTCGATCGGTGACAACTACACGATCGTGGACCGCTTCGTGGGCAATGAGATCGGCAGCATCAAGCCGTTCCAGTACCGTCCCGGCGAAATACTCGGTGAAGTCTGGGGCTTCCGGGCCAACGGCCTGTTCCAGAACCAGGAGCAGATCGACAACGCCTTCGGCGAAGGGGTCCCCTACGCCATCGCCAACACCTTCCAGTACAACAAGACGGCCGACCTGATCCAGCCCGGTGACATCTGGCTCAAGAATCTGGATGACGACCAGAAGATCACCTACGGCGCGCAGACCATCGACGACCACGGCGACCTCGAGATCATCGGCAACAAGATGCCTCGCTTCCCCTTCTCCTTCGGCTTTGACTTCGACTGGGGCAACTGGTATCTGAACGCCCGCTTCCAGGGTATCATCCACCACGACTTCTTCGCATACGGCGGATTCCTGGCCATCAACGCCTACGGTGTCAGCAACGGTCCCATGACCAAATGGTTCGTGGACAAATACTGGACGGAGGACAACCCCGATGCGCTCTTCCCGCGCCTGGCGAACGGCAACAAACTGCTGGCCAACTCCACGCAGACCGCCTGGAATGTCAAATTCAGCAAATTCCCGGTGGACCGTTACATGTTCAACGCCGGTTATGTCAACCTGCAGAACGTCCAGTTCGGCTACAACATCCCGCGCAAGCTCTTGAAGAAGATCGGCGTCAGCGATGCCAGGATCTATTTCTCCGGTGAAAACCTCTGGAACTGGTCGCCTCTATACAAGGTGTTCGGACGCGACTACGATGTCACTACCCTCACCTATGCGGGTGATGACCCGACCGAGGATCTGAACTGGTTCTCCGGCTATGGCTACCAGTATCCGAAACTCCGCACCCTTTCCCTGGGTCTCAGTGTGACTTTCGGCAGCAACACCTCCAATAAAGTTGCCGCAGGAGCCGGCGCCGCCGCCGCGATGGCTGACGCGCTGACCGCTGCGAACGCTGCCGCCGATGCCGCTGCCGCCAAGGCTCGCGCCGAGGCCGACGCCCTCCGTGCCGAGCTCGAGAAGGCCCTCAAGGCCAAGGAGGACTGCGAGGCTGCCAAGAAGCCCATGGCCGTGCGCCGCGCCGAGGCCCTCCACCTCGAGGACATCTACTTCGAGCTGAACCAGAGCGTCATCCGCGACTCCGAGGCCTACAAGGTCGACAAGCTCGTCCAAGTCCTCAAGGCCAACCCCGAGGCCAAGGTCTCCATCACCGGCTATGCCGACCAGGCCACCGGTACGGAGCTGCGCAACCTCGTGCTCACCAAGGAGCGCGCCGAAGCCGTTGCCAACGCCCTCAAGGCTGCCGGCATCGGCCCCGACCGCATCCACACCGAATTCTACGGCACCGAGAAGGACTCCTCCTTCACTCCGGAGAACAACCGTCTCGCCGTCTGCATCGTGAACAACTAATATGGATACGATTATGAAAAAGATACTTTCTCTCATTGCATTGGGCGCCGCGTTCGCTTTCGCCGTCTCCTGCGACCTGTCCGAGTACGATCCGAACTCCCCGGAATTGTCCGAGGTCTTCAGCAGCGAAACGAAACTGCAGTACGTCCTGAACGACTTTTATGACGCATTCCCGTCCGTAACCGGAGCCTACAGCTCCGAGGCCGGCAAAGTGGACTATTTCCCCAAGAACGCCCAGGCCGCCCGTTATATCAAAGGGTATGACGCCTCCGCTACAGACTCGTGGGGCAGTTGGGACAAGGTCCGCCGTCTCAACTACCTGATCAACATGCTTCACGCCCCTGAATGCACGGTTTCCGCCGCCGCCAAGGAGAACTTCGAGGCTCAGGCCCGCTTGTTCCGCGCCTATTCCTACTTCGGGATGGTTAAAGATTACGGCGACGTGCCGTGGTTCGACCGCGTCATCGGCCTGGATGAACCCGCGTATGAGTACAAGGAGCGCGACAGCCGCGACGAAGTGGTCAAGCACATCCTCGAAGATCTGGATTACGCGATCGACCATATCACGGCAACCAGCCCCGATGCGACCTGCGTCACCAAGGAGGTTGCCCAGTTCATCAAGATGCGTGTCTGCCTGTACGAGGCTTCCTTCCGCAAATACAACAACGTGACGGCCTCCGTCACCGGCAAGGCTTTCAGCAACTACACCGTGAACGCCCTCTACGCCCTTGCGGCAGAAACCGCCAAGGCACTCATGGACAGCGGCAAGTACTCCCTGGTCTCCGATTATCGGAAACTCTTCACGGAGCAGAACCTGCAGCTGGACGAAGTGATCCTGGGCGCCCAGACCTCCGCGACGGTGAAGGGCAGCCAGAACAATTATTTCGCCTACACCGCCAGCACCGATCCCAAGACGCTGACCCGCTCCTTCGTCAACACTTATCTGATGAAGAACGGCTCCGCCTATACGGAAAAGGATGGGTATGCGTCGGAAGGCTGGGCCGCCGAAATGGCGGACCGCGACCCCCGTCTGGCAAAGATCGTCCGGACTCCCGGCTACAAGTATGACGGACTGGCTGTCGTGCCTGATTTCAAGTGCGCTCCCCTGGGCTACCAGGTCATCAAGTTCTGCATGTACCAGCCTGCCGACAAATCCACGAGCGATCCCGACGAGCGGGAGAAGTGCAACACCAACAGCACGCCGATTTTCCGTTATGCCGAAGTGCTGCTCGCATATGCGGAAGCGAAGGCCGAACTGGGTGAGATGACCGATGATATCTGGGCAGCGACGGTCGGTGCCATCCGCAAGAGAGCCGGCATCACCGGCGGCACCGCATCCACCGGCACCCTGACCGCGAAGCCCTCCGGTCCGGTCGACCCGTATCTGAAGGCCAATCTCTATAAGAACGTGGACGATCCCGTCATCATGGAAATCCGTCGCGAGCGCGGCTGCGAACTGGTCCTGGAAGGCCAGCGCCACGACGACATCTATCGCTGGGGCTGCGGCGACCTGATGAAAGACCTGCCTTGGAACGGTATCATTATCGATGCCCTCGACACGGCCCTCGATCTGGACGGCGATGGCCACAACGATGTGTACTTCTGCAAGAAACTCCCCAAGACGCTGGAGGCCGGCGTGAGTTACATCATCGTCAATGACGGCAAGAACACCTTCCTGACGGCGACCAAGGTCGGATCCAAGCAGCAACTCGGTTTCGTCCCCGGTAAAGAGGTCAAGAACGTGGACAAGACTTCTCAGGAGCGTTATTGGGAGCCTAAGTTCCTCTATGACGCCATCCCCTATGTCACGGTCCAGGAGTATAAGGCGAAGGGATACACCATCACCCAGAACCCCGGGTATTGATCTTTAACCTATCAGAATAAAAAAGACCGGCAGGACGGATACCTGCCGGTCTTTTTTATGTGATAAGCCCTTATTGACGCTCAAAAGAGATGCATTGGGGTGAGAAACTTAGTCCTGGCCGGAGAGCCGTAGGATCTCTTCCTTTGTAAGAAGGGTGATCTCAGAAATGGAGGCAATATCCATTCCCTTTGCAAGCATTCTGCGGGTAACTTCCATCAAACTTTCGACCCGTCCTTCAGCTCGTCCTTCAGCTCGTCCTTCAGCCCGTCCTTCAGCCCGTCCTTCAGCCCGTCCTTCAGCTCGTCCTTCGGCCCTTCCTTCGGCTCGTCCTTCAGCAAGGCCCTTCTCGCGTCCCTCGGCAAGTCCTTTCTCTGTGGCGTTTTTCTCAGTGTAATAACGCCAGGAGAGATCGTCGTGCAGCCGTTTATACTCGGCAAGGATGATGGATTGATCTTGTTCGCTCATGGCAGCGAATTTACTCAAACTGAATATCTTTTCCAAGTAGCTTCCCTTGTATTCCGAAGGCATTTCTCTCATATGGCCGATATTTTTGATCGTATAAAAGATCCAGTTAACCGTTTCTTTAACTTCGGGAAGGTTTTTTGTCAGTTTCGGAAGCTCAACGGTCAGGTAATGGATACTGTCTGAAAACTCTACACCGTTATATTTAATGCTTTGGATGGTATAGTGGTTGATCAGGTCTTCGTTGGGTGGGATGCCAGGGATCAGGAAGTCTGTGATAGCCACCATGTAAAGGGGTGTCAATTGATAAGTGTTGTCGCCTTTGCGGAGCCCGTTGATGATGGGGAATGATGAGTAAAATATCATCCGGTCCCGGAAGTCCTCTTGTCCTTTGATCTGCATCTCAATGATGAAAGTTTCGTTGTGGTCCGTATGGCATTTTACATCCACGGCCGTTTTCCGGGCGTCTGGCCTCAGCCCAACTTGCTCTTGTGATACAAGAGATACAGAATCGATTTGTTTGTCTGGTAGGAGAGCTTGTACCAGGTGAAGAAGCAGGTCTTCGTTGCCAGGAGTTCCAAAAACCAATTTGAAAGCATAATCAATCCGGAGATCGACATAAACGATCTCTCTCATCTCTTCAGGAAGTGTGTCGCTTAAAGATTGTGTCATAGTCTAAAGTGTTCGGGTTTTGTTGCGAAACTACGACAAAACAACCATCCGGGCAACAGGGGATTGTCAGATTTTTATGTTTCTTATCAAGATTATTCCTTTTTTTCGAGGCCTCTTTGATAATGGGGGAGAGTTTCTTATCTTTGGCGAAGTCAATCGATTTAGTAAGCCTCTGCTCCTTATGAGAAGTCTGTTTTCCCGGATAATTCCGCTCGGACTCGCCCTTTTCTTCCTGACGGGGTGTGTCGATTTATATACTGTCACGCTGCTGGATAATCCGCCGTCCTATGCGGATGCAAAACCGCATAGCCGCAAGACGACCGAAACCGTGGAACTGACGCTCGTCTCGTACAATGTCGCCGCCCTCAGCCACGGCGGAGACCGTACGGATGGGATTGTCGCTTTCCTGAAAGAGGTGGGGGCGGACCTGGTCGGCCTGAATGAACTGGACAGCTGCAATGCGCGCCACAATGTCTTCCAGCTGGAAGTCCTCGCGGACCGCATGGGAGGATGGGGCTGTCATTTTGCCTCCGCTTTCCCATTCGCCGGCGGAGGCTATGGCAACGGCGTGATGTCCTGCAAACCCTTGCTCCGGACTTGGACGGTGGCGCTGGAGCGGGGGAGCGGGCATGAGCCGCGCAGCATTTCGGTCCTGGAGACGGAGGATGTGGTTTTCGCTTCCACGCATCTGGATTTCGGCCCTCCCGGAGAACCTTCCTATGAGCAGGCTGTTGCTTTGAATGCCTGGTTCAAGGAACATTTCGCCGGTTACGGCAAACCCGTGATTCTGTGCGGGGACTTCAATACCGATCCGGGGACGGCGACGCAGGACGAGATGCAGCGCTGCTGGGTCCGCCTCTCCGAGCCGGTTTTGACCTGGCCGACGGTGGAGCCGACGATGTGCCTGGACTATGTCTATTATTTGAAAACTGCCGTCCCGGTGGAAGCGACCGAGACGGCCCGTCCGCAAGGCAGTTTCGACCTGGATGCCTTGTCGGACCATTATCCGGTCCGGGTCAGGATCCGTTTCGACCGGAAGCGGGCGCTGAAGATGCCGCCTTCATCCCTGTAAATTTAGGATCTGCAATGATTTAATAACGAAACAGAACATGATTTCCATGCAAGACATCGCCGACCGCCTCGGCGTTTCGCGCAGCACCGTTTCCCTGGTGTTGAGCGGCAAGGCGGGCAGCCGGGTGAGTGAAGATGTCAAGAAGAAAGTGTTTGAAACCGCTCGCGAACTCAACTATCATGTCAACGAAGTGGCCCGGAGCCTTCGCACCGGTTCTTCCCGTCTGATCAGCGTGATCGTCACCGATATCTCCAACGAGTTTTTCGGTCGCCTGACGCTCCACATCCAGGAAGCGGCCAAGCAGGCCGGCTATCTGGTCCTGACGATCAACACCAACGAAGATCCCCGCGAATTCGAGGAAATGGTCCGTGTACTGCTTTCCAAGAAGGTTGACGGGATCATCGCCGTACCGCCCCCGGGCGGGGAGGAAACCGTGGAAACCATCCGGTCGATGGGGGTTCCGGTCGTGACGGTGGACCGTCCCGCAAAAGATACCGATTTTGTCGGGATCGACAATTATGCCGCCTCCCGCGCAGCCATTGAGTCGATGATCAAGGATGGCTTCCGCAGCATATCCCTGGTTGCGCTGGACCTGGACATCGCACCGCTCAACCAGCGTCGGGATGCGTATGTTGATACGATGAAGGCACACGGCTTGGACGAGTATGTGGACATCCGCCTGATCCCCTTCGGAAAAGAGGCAGAAACGGACTTCATCGAGACTTTGAGCGGGCTTCGCACCGTGGATGCCGTGTACTTTACCTCGCGCCGCGCCTTTACCCAGACGATGGCCCACGTCGTATGGGTCGGGATGTCCATTCCCGACAGCCAGTGCCTGTTTTGCTTCGACGATATCCGGCCTTACCTCAACGCCTTGTCCGATGTACGCTTCGTCGAGCAGCCGGTAAAAGAGATCGGCCGCAAGTCTTTCGAGCTCCTCCAAGCTCAGATGCAGGGCGCCCAGGGCACCGGAAACTATTTGTACCCCACCCAAATCATCACCAAACGTAAATCCTGACTATGAAACAGTTCCTTTGTTGGGCGGCAGCCCTGACCCTGCTCGTGACAGGGTGCAAGTCGCATGATATCCTTTCCGAAGTCGATCCGACGATCGGTGGCGTAGGCGTCCTGCTGCAGCCCACCCGACCGACGGTGCAGATCCCGAACCAGATGGTGCGATGGACACCGCTGCGTGCCGACCTGCTGGATGACCAGGTGGCGGATTATCCCCTGACCTGGGCCTCCCACCGCCAGCAGTTCCTGTTCGGCTTTTTGCCGCTCGTGCAGGGAAGTTGGGAGGGTGCCTGGTGGGCTGCACGCCAGGTCTATGACCAGGAGAAGAATACGCCCTACAGCTACAGCGCCCGACTGGAAGGGTGTCGGATCCGTTTCACGCCCACAGCCAGATGCGGTATCGCGGAAGTGGTTTTCGATGACAAGGAGGGCGCCCTGTTGCGGTTCAAGCATCTGAACGGTCAGGGAACCTTCGCGCTCGATGGCGACCGTGTCCTGGTCGGGCACGAGCATTTTGCCGGGATGGATGCCTATGCCTGTATCGAATTCGACAGTCCGGTCCAGGTCGTCGAGGCGACGCCGGAAGGCGGGTGCATCCTGCTCAGCACTTCTGCACAGCAGGTCAGGATGCGCTACGGGCTTTCATACATTGACGCAGGACAGGCGCGCGCCAACCTGGAGAAGGAGATCCCCGGCTGGGACTTCGACGCCGTCTGCAAGCAGGCGGAGCAGGCCTGGCTGGCCGCTCTCGGCAAGATCGAGATCGAAGGCGGGACTGAGGACCAGCGGCGGCTGTTCTACACCTCCCTGTACCGCTGCTATGAGCGCATGATCGATATCAGCGAATACGGCCGCTATTACAGTGCCTTCGACCATCAGGTCCACGAGAGCGACCGTCCCTTCTATACGGATAACTGGGTGTGGGACACGCATGTCAGCCTCGAGCCCCTGCAGACCATTCTCAATCCGGAAATGGAGCAGGACAAGCTCAATTCCTACGTGGAGATGTACCGCCAGTGCGGCGACATCCCTTCCTTTGCCGTCATCTGGGGCGACTGGCCTGCGATGACCGGCAACTATGCCGCCGTCTGGATGGCCGACGCCCGGGCCAAGGGCCTGCAGTTCGACCTGGAGAAGGGATATGAGGGTGTCCGCCACAACGGGCTGGAAGAAACCCTGCTCCCTTGGAAAAACGGTCCCCGCTGCGTCCTGGATCAGTTCTACGATGCCCATGGCTGGTATCCGGCCCTGCATCCCGGTGAGGAGGAAACCGTGCCCGAAGTCTCGCTCCCTTGGGAGCGCCGGCAGGCGGTGTCCCTGTCCACCACCTTCTCCTACTGCGACTGGGCTTGCGCGCAGCTGGCCCGCGAATTGGGCAAGACGGACGACGAGCAGCTCTTCCTGCAGCGCGCCGCCTTTTACCGCAACGTCTATCGTCCCGACAAGGGCATGTTCTGGCCCAAGGACAAGGACGGAAATTGGATCGAGGGGGTGGACCCGCGCTACATGGACCGCGCCTATTTCACCGAAAACAATGCCTATACCTTCCAGTGGGACGTCAAGCATGACCTGGAGGGCCTTTTCGATCTGATGGGCGGCCGCGCCGAGGCCGAGAAGAAGCTCGATGCGCTGTTCCGTATTCCGCTGTCGATGGCCAAGTTCCAGTTCTTCACCATCCTGCCGGATGCCACCGGCATGGTGGGACAGTTTGCGATGGGCAATGAGCCGAGCTTCCATATCCCGTACATCTACAACTATCTGGGCAGCCCCTGGAAGACCCAGAAACGCATCCACCAGCTCATTGACCACCTCTTCGCCGATACGGTCTCCGGCATCCCCGGAGATGAGGACGGCGGCGGGATGAGCTCCTTCGTGGTCTTCTCGATGATGGGCTTCTTCCCGGTCACGCCGGGCATCCCCGTCTATGCAATCAGCTCTCCTTTCTTCGACAAGACGACGATCCGCCTGGACAATGGCAAGACCTTTACCGTCCAGGCCGAAGGCTATTCCCCGGACAATAAGTACATCCAGTCCGCGCGCCTGAACGGCCGACCCCTGGACCGCTCCTGGTTTACCCATGAAGAGCTGACCGCCGGCGGTGTCCTGGAGCTTGTCATGGGCCCCGAGCCCAACAAAAACTGGGGCAAGGAAAACCTGCCCCAGTCGAAGTTGGATTACGGTGTGCGTAAGTAAGTTAGCATCACCACTTGATCTGCACCTTGACTCCGTCCGGCGAATTGTCGAAGCGGACGAGGCTGGTCTTGCTCTCTGCGTCCCATCCGGTTTCGTCCACGCATTCCTTGCCGTCGATCAACACGCTCTTGGGGCGTGAGGGGAGCAAGATGCGGGAGACGTTGACCGTCTCCATCGGGCTCTTGGCCACATAGGAGAAACTCCGTCCTTTCTTGACGATGTCATAGGCGCGGCTGGCGGCAGCCAGGATCTTGGGCGCCTTGCCGGCGGCCTTGACATTGTAGAAGAAACCTTGTGTGCCGGGGAGGATGTCCTTTTCCTTATAGACGGGCAGCTCCGGATCGTAGAGGTCGATCAGCAGGCCGGACATCCGGTAAGGCTCCTGGTTGACGCTCTCGTCCAGGACGGCCACCAGCTCGTAGGGGCCGCGGGTCAGGCGGAAGTTGTTCTTATATTCCACGATGCCGCCGTCGACGGCGTACATCTTCTCCACGGCTTCCATCAGCCTGGCGTCGGCATCCGGAGTCATGACAAACTCCTTGGGGTCCTGACGCAGGATGCAGACAGCGCCTTCCCCCACGGGATAGACGCCTTCCTCGGCACCGGCGGGGATGCCCATCAGGCCAAAGAGGTGGTCAGCAGGGGCGGCGAAGTGGTTGTCGCCCGTATTCCACCATTCCTGGACGCTCTGGAAGGGATCGGTATCACGGCTGCAGTAGAGGATGCGGCCGCCTTTCTTGACCCATTCCACGAGATGCGTGTGTGCCTCGGGGTCCATCGGCTTCATGTTGGAGTAGGTCATCACGAGGACCTTGACATCCTTGAGGGCCTTTTCGTAACCGACGTTCTCGATGTGGGTGATCCCGACCGGGATGCCCCGCTTCAGGATAGGCATCGCCATTCCGTAGAAGTTGCTCAACTGCGGGTCTTCGTAACCGGCATGGGTGGGGAAGCGCTGGAACATCAGGGAGTTGCCCATCAGGACACTGATCCCCTGCGTCCCGGAGAGCTTGTTCTCGGACAAGGGCATGTCGTTGAGCGTGCCGATCATCACCTGCATCATCGTGGAGTAGTCCTTGGGGATGCGGATCCGCTCCTCGCTGTCCGCACTCTTGCGGTACAGGCCTTCGTAGATGCGCTCCGGCCAGGGCATGACCTCGTAGTCAGCGATGTCGGGATAGAGCAACTGGGCCGTGAACGTGGCGTGATAGTTCTTCTTGTAGTCGACCCAGTCACGCGGCCAGTCTTCGATCGGGTCGGTCAGGAACCAGACCCTTCGCCCGGTCGGTGCGGTCATCGACTCCATGCAGCCGTATTCCAGGTAGGCGGTCTCGAAGGTGCGCTCCTTGCGGACCCCGTTGAAATAATCGGGCTCACGGGAGGTGCCGGTCCAGACCTGCGCGATGTAGCCGTCGATGCCGGGCATCGAAGCCAGGCTCGCCTCGGGGCTGACGATATGCCACTGGGAATAGTTCAGCAGGGAATGGGTCGGGACATAGCATTTCACGTCCAGCCCCTTGGACTTGCCATACTCCTTGGCGAAGGAGGATACCTCGTCCAGCGCGCGGTAGTAAAGGTGGTACTTCAGTTTGCTGGAGAGGTAAGTGGCTTCAGGCGACTCGTGCTGCGGGCGCCAGGGACTCTTGTAGTAATCTTCCCACTCCCGCTTGAAAGCTTCGCTGTAGCCGCCCCAGCACCAGAATTCGGGCTCCTCGAAATAGAGGGCCTCCACGCCGGCGTCGATGACGCGTTTGATCTGGGTCTCTTTGAAGTACTTGAGGTAGTTGAGGCTCGGGACGATGTAGGGGACCATGCGGCCGTGCCAGATGGTGTCACCGCTGACGCGGACTTGGCCTTCGTCCAGGTGCATCTTCCCGTCCCATTTGCCCGTGAAATAGTCCTGGTAGCTGCCCCAAGCGATGCCGGTCATGAAATCGACCCGGTAGCCCCGGTCCCGCCAGGATTGGATCCTCTCCTCGACGGCGGAGCGGGCCCGGCGGCTGCGGTCGGAGGGATTGCCTCCGACACCGTAGACCATCACGGCATCAGCCCGGTTGTCGATCGTGGGCTTCCAGGGCTGCGAAGACTGAAAGGTCGTCTTCACGCGATTGACGTCTTCGGCATTCTGGGACACCGAGCACGCGGCCAGGCATCCCAGAGCCAGAAGACATAGAGGAAGGACTCTTTTCATCGCCTTAAGGGATATTGACTTCCTTCACTTCGGAGTAGTTGTAGCGGCGGTTGCCGGTACCGGCCGGAGTACCGTAATTGATACGGGCGGCGGCGCGGATGAAGACCTTGCGGCCCGGCCGGATCGTACCGTTGGAATGGATCGTGACGGGCTGTCCGAGCAAGTCCTCGAAGGCGGCGCCGGCATACTCGTTCACGCCGTTCCAGGAGGTATAGCTGTTGCCGGCTCCCAGGGTGTTGGAGTAGCTGACATACAAGCGGACATCCGTTACATTGGCCATGGCGTCGCTGTAGCCGCCCATCGGCTCGACCTTCTCGCGAAACTCGTCGCGGGTGACGGCACGGGTCACCTTGACCTGGGCCGTGATCTGGCCGCCGCTGACGACCGGCTCACCGACGATTTCGACGTTGAGGAAAGGCTGGACCTTGAATTCGACGTTGGTCGTACCCTTGATGTCGGTCGTGACCGATCCGTCCTCGATCAGTTCTCCGTCGGCAGTCTCGCGGACGATGGGGATGAACGGACCGTCCACGCGGATGTTGTAGTTGCCTTTGAAGATTCTGGTGTTGTGGTAGGTGCCGTCATCGCTGCAGTAAAAGTCCTGCGGAGTGACGTTGTCTCCGTAGCTGAGCTCGACGAGGCGGATCCGGATGCCGTTGGAGCTGGTCTCCGTCAGGACGGGGTTGCCGGTGGCGACATCCACGACCTTTACGTTGAGCGTCTCTTCCGGTGCGTCGTAGTTGTCCAGCTTGAAGAGGGAGCAGGACGAAAGACTCAGTACGAAGAATGCTCCCGCCAATGCATGCATTAGTATCTTTTTCATATTCATGGTCTCCTATATTATCTGTTGGGCTGCTGGTCGATCACGTCGCTCTTGCTGACCTCTCCGCCAGGGATGGCGAAGTAGTAGTTGACAGGGGAGTAACTGAAGGTCTTGCGGTTGTCGAACGCAATGTCGAAGAACCATTTGCCAGCCTGGGTGGAATAGAATGAATGGAATCCCTGGAAAGCGAACTGCGAGCCGTCGCCGAAGGTATTCTTGTCCTTCCGGACGCCCCAGAAACCGTCGCGGTTGTCCTCGTCGAGGACTCTCCAGCGGCGCAGGTCCCACTTGGTCTTGTGCTCGTAGGCGAGTTCCTTGCGGCGCTCCTTGCGGACGATGTCGCGGCTCTCGTTGGTGCCGGCCAGTTTGACACTGATGACATTGGCACCGGCACGACGCTGGATCGCCTGGATGGATTCCGTCGCCACCTGCAGCATGTCGTCGCCCACGGGTGAAGGCTGGCCGGCGATGGAGAGTTCCACAGCGGCTTCGGCCGCCGCCAGCAGGACATCGGCATAGCGCATCAGGATGAAGGGCTGGTCCGAACGGCCTTCTCCGATCTCACTGAGCGGACGCTCGGGATCAAGGTACTTGCGAAGGTACAGGCCCGTGAAGGTGGACTCGGCGTTGGAATAGAAGGGCCCATTCTCGCCGGCCGCGTTCATGGATACCTCCTGGCCCGTCTTCGGGTCGGTGAACTTGACGACCGGGTTGGAAGATCCGACGTTGCTGGCCAGATACAGGGTCCGGTTGTTGGCATCCGTATAAGCGGACAGGTGATAATACTGCTGGGAACGCTGCGAGTAGCTGTAGCTGGGCTTCAGCACCGGGATCGGGACGCTGCCGGTATAGACGCCGTCGCGGACCTCGATCACGTCCTTCTTGAATACGTCGCCCGGGAAGATGATGTATGCCCGCAGACGCGGCTCAGCCGTCTTGAAGAAGTCCATCGGCGTATCATAGAGGAGATAGTTGCCGTTGGAGTGGGCCGTACCGTCCGTCGTGCGGATGGTGCCGTCCGCATAGCGGTCGAAGCCGTCGAAGAGCTCCATGAAGTCCTCGGTGGGGCAGGTGCCGGCCGACAGCGGCATACGGTAGATCCAGGGCGAGCTGTAGGCGTCCAGTCCGTGGGACAGGGTCGGATAGGAGTACTCCTTGACCAGGATGTTCTCGGGGCTGGAGAGATCGCGCCACATGTCATTCATGTTGTTGTATTGGGCTTCGCGGTCGCCCTCGACCCATTTCTTCATGTATAGGGAATACTTGCCGGAAGCGATCACTTCCTTGGCGGCCTTGTACGCTTCGGCGAAATACTTGTTGGAGCAGGCCTGCCACTCATTCTCGGCAAAGCCGATCACGCGGACGCCGGTCTTCTCGCCCAGTCCGGTAAGGCGGCCGGTCACCTGCTCGTTGTACTTGGCGACGGAGCCGGCATACAGCATGGCTTCGGCCTTGAAGGCCAGGGCGGCGTACTTGTTGGGCGTATCGGTGAAAGTGGAGGATGCCGGCAGCAGGCTGACGGCCATATCCCAGTCTTCGAGGATGAAGTCCCAGGTGTCCTTCTCGGAGGAACGGGCTACTTCGATGTCGCCATCGAAGGGATAGGTGATCTCGTTTTTGACGATAGGTACGCCCCCGAAACGGCGGGCCATCTGCGTGTAGGCATAGGCCCGGACGAAATACCCTTGCCCGAGGAACTCGTTGTAGGTGAGTTCGGGATAGTTCTCCTTGTAGTTGGGGAGATTCTCGATGAGGTGGTTGGCGTCGCGGATCAGGACGAAGGCCTTGCCCCACCAGGGCGTGTCTTCGTTTACGAACGAAGCGCAGATGCCGTCACGGTTGAGGGCTTCGCCGGTTCCTTCGATACCGAGGCTTCCGAGCCAGGAGTTGCCGTTGAAGCCCCACTGGGCCATGTACTTGAACTCTTCCCAAGGCATCTGGCTGTATAGCCGGGACAGGTAAATGGACATGCCGGCCTGGTTGGACAGCAGGGAGTCGTCGGAGACGATGTTCTTCGGCGGGATATCCAGGCTGACGCAGGCCGTCGCTGCGAAGAGCGTGAAAATCAAAGTGTAGAATATCTTTTTCATACTGCTGATCTCCATACTAGAAGTTGATGTTAAGACCGATCGTGTAGGACTTGTTCAGCGGGTAGAGACGGCCGTAGGAGTCGGCCGGGTGCTCCGGGTCGATGTACTTGACCTTCGTCCAGGTGAGAGGGTTGTAGGCATTGGCATAGATCCGCAGCCCCAGAGTCTTGAAGGCCGGGATCTTCGGCAGGGTGTAGCCGATCTCGACGGACTTCAGACGCAGGTAGTTGACGGGCTGCGTGTTGAAATCACTGTTGGCGTATGCGGAGTTGCCGCCGAAGGCATAGGTGCCGGGGATCCACTTGAGGGACTGGTCATAGACATCGACATAGTCCTCCGTCTCCGGATGCCAGCGATCCCAGAACTGCTCTAGCATACCGCCGCCGTGCTGGCCCCAGACGCCGAGTTGCGGTTCGCCGAACTGTACGCTGCCGAGGGCGGAACCCTGGAAGAGGATGCTGAAGTCGAGGCTCTTCCAGCCGCCGTCGATCGCCAGGGAGTAGTTGAGCCAGGGGGTCTGGTCGAAGGTGTACGGGTGGATGTCGTTGCTGTCAATGCGGCCGTCCTCGTTCCAGTCCAGATACTTGAAGTCGCCGGGCTTGGTGCCGTTGGACTTGTACATGTCGTAGGTCCAGATGTCTTCCCAGCTGGTGAACTGGCCTGCGGTCTCATAGCCGAACACGACGCCCTGGTAACGGTTGTTCATGTTGTCGTTGCGCCAACGGTCGTAGGAGTTGCCGAACTGTTCCGGCGTGCGCTGGACGTAAGTCAGCCACTTGTTGCGGGTGATGGACATCATCGCCTTGGCCTGGTAGCGGAAGTCTCCGATGCGGTTGCGGTGGCTCAGCTCCAGCTCAAAGCCCATGTGGCTGTCGCTGTTGGCGTTGAAGTTCGGTGCGGTGGCACCCACGATGGTCGGGACCTCCGAATTCATGCGTGCGTACAGGCCGGTCCGGAGGCGGTGGAAGTAGTCAAAAGTGATGCCAAACAGACCGTCCCAAGCCTCGAAATCGACACCGACGTTGAAGGTCTTGTTGGTGTACCAGGTGATGTCCTTGTTGGCCAGGGCCAGCGGTGTGGCGCTCATGACCCAGGAACCCAGATAGTAAACGGGACCGTAGCCGGTGTAATAACCGTTGTCTGACAGGTTGGCGGCGGGATAGGTGTAGCCGGTGGCCCACTCGTAGTCGGAGCCGTCGTAACCGGTCTCACCGTAGCTGACGCGGAATTTCAACTGATTGATGAAGCTCAGCGCGCCGTCCTTGAACCAAGGCTCCTGTGAGACTCTCCACGCAGCGGAGACCGAGGGGAAGAAGCCCCACTGGTGGCCCGGATAGAAACGGGAAGACGCGTCGTAGCGGAACTGGCCTTCGATCAGGTAACGCTCGTCGTAGTTGTAGTTGAGACGTCCGATCAGGGACCGGTAAGAGTATTCATACAGCGCGCCCTGAGAGACTTGGTGGTCTTCAGCGGTCAGGCCGGTGAAGTACGGGGTGGCAAAGGCGAGGTTGCCGAATCCGGTGAATCCGTTGGCATCCTTCTTCTGGATTTCCCAGCCGGTCATGGCGCCGATCCTGTGCTTGCCGAACTGGCGGTCATAGTTGAGGATCGCCTGGAGCATGAGGTTCCGGTAGGTGTTGTCCGTGCGGGTCAGCTGGCTGGGGGAGGAGGCGGCGTACAACTTCGTGTCATAGGAGTCCGTTTCTGCGTTGTAGGCGTACTGATAGTATTCCTTACGGTACTTCTCGTACTGGTTGAAGCGGAAGTCATAGCTCGCCATTCCCTTGATTGAAAGTCCCTTGAGGACATCGGTCAGCGTACCGAAATCATAGGTAAGGGAGGCGTTGGCGTTGAAGTTCTTGTTGTTGTTGGTCCGGTGTCCGGAAATGTCGGAGTAGATACGGGCGACGGAGTTCCAGTCCAGTTCGAGATCCTGGTAGTTGAGCATCGTCTGCTCCGGATCGGCATACGCCTTCCAGATGGTGCTCTGCTTCCACCAGTAGCGGATGATCAGCTCCGGATCGTCAATCGGGTTGTGAAGGTCTTCCGCATAACCGGAGAGGTTGAGATTGAACTTCATCCCGTCGAAGAGCTCGGAAGTGACATTCGCGCGCAGGTTGTATTTGTTGTAGTTGGTGTCGCCGCTCTTCCAGAAACCTTCCTGGAAGAAATAGCCCAGACCTACGTAGAACTGCGTCTTCTCGCTGCCGCCGCTGATGGAAACATCGTGGCGGCTCTGCGGGGCGATGTTCTGGATGATGAGGTCGTTCCAGTTGGTGCCGGTGAGCTTGCCGCTGCGGTATTGCTCGACCACTTCCTCCGGGAATTCGCCGACACCGCCTTCGAAGCCGCCCCGGTTGCGCTCGTTGACAAGCAGGACCGAGTTGAGGGCGCTCATCTGGCGGGGCAGGCTGGCCGGCGTCTGGAAGGTGTAGCTTCCGTCATAGCTGACGCGGGTCTTGCCGGCTTGTCCGGCCTTCGTCGTGACGAGGATGACACCGTTACCGCCCCGGAGGCCGTAGATGGAAGCGGCGGCATCCTTCAAGACGGAGACGTTCTCGATATCCGAAGGGGAGAGACGCTGGAAGTCCGCGATCTCACGCGGCGTGCCGTCGATGACGACGAGCGGGCTGCCAAGTCCGCGGATATCCATGGATGCGGCATACTGGCCCGGTTCGGCCGTCCGCTGCCAGACACGTACGCCGGCCACGCGGCCCGTCAGCATGTTCTGGGGGTTCTCCGTTTTGGTTTTGATCATCTGGTCGCCGCCTACGGCTGCAATGGCGCCGGTCAGGGAACCGCGCTTCTGGGTGCCGTAACCCACGACCACGACGCTTTCAAGGAAGGTATTGTCCTCGGCGAGGACCACGTTGATGACGCCCCGGCCGTTGACGGGGATCGCTTGGGAGGCCATACCGACGGAGGAGAACTCCAGAATGGCGTCGGCGGGTACCGTGATGCTGTATTTTCCGTCCAGGTCTGTCGGAACACCCGTCGTGGAGCCTTGGGCGATGACGCTGGCTCCGATGACCGGCTGTCCGGACTGGTCGGAGACGACACCGGAGACCGTGACCCGGTTTTGGGCAAATGAGAGTGTGCCGGCCAGGATCAGCCACAACACGCTCATCAGTTTTACAATACGTTTGTTCATATTGCCGTTTGGTATTATTGTTTATTTTCAATCAGATGCTTGGCCAGTACCGCGTATTCTGCGGCAAAGGCGAAGGTGAACATTCCTTCCACGTTGTTGCGGGAACGGTCTACGTTCCATCCGGCCAGCAGGCTGGAGGGGAGCATGTCCTTGTACAGGTAGTTCTCCCAAGCGTAGTCCAGGTTGTCCTGGAAGGACTTGAGAGGTTTCTGCGCTCCGCTATAGGCGGGGTATGCGGCGGCATAGCCGCGCATCAGGACGCCGTTGAACCAGTTGTTGAAGCCGGAGATGTCGTAGGTATAGAGCCCTTGCTTGACCGTGCCGAGCTTGGCAAAGTAGCCGAAACTCTTGTCGGTGAGCGCCTTCAGGTCATCCAGATACTGGGTGTCCTTGGTGACGCGGTACAAGTCGGCTGCCCCGGAGAGCATCGTCCCGCTGTTGTAGCTGAAAGCCGGTCCCACCCGGTCGTAGAGCGGCGTGTGCTTGCGGTATTGCTGACCGTCCACCGTCTCGTACTCGGGTTTGCCGCCACCGCTGCGGTAGCCGCCCATCATGTCGTCATAGACGCCGTCCGGGCGCAGCAGATGACTCTTCTGCCAGCGATAGACCTTGACCGCCCATTCCAGGTAGGCGTCGGCCTTGCGCATCGTTTTCTTCGAGCGGGTACCGTCCGGGTTTACGATGCCGAAGGTGACCGTATTGTCTTTGCCGGCATAGATTTCTGCCAGGGCGACGAGCGGGCTGACCATCGGGCCGTTGCTGCAGGCATGTTTGGTGACGTAGCCCGGCCCCCAGGGGATGCCGCCGTTCTCTTGTCCGGCTGCGTCGAGGGTGGTGTCCCATCCGTCCATGACGTAGGCGGTCAACGATTCGGCTTCAGTCAGGAAGCGGGACTGGCCTGTCACCTTCCAGGCGCCGATCAGTTCGCGGACCAGCCACATCTGGTCGTCATAGACGTTGAGGACACCGCTCACGTCGGCCGTTCCGGGCCCCTCGCCGCGGTTGACTGCGTAAGGATGCCAGGTCGCCGTCTGGGTGTACGAAGTCAGCGTCAGGGTCCCTTTGTAGAACTGGGCTCCTTCGTACAACTTGTCCAGCTGCGTGCAGAAGTGGGCGAACTTTTGCTCGTACAGGCTGCTTTCGCCGGCTTCTTTCTGCAGCTGCAACGCTTCCAGGATGGCGACAGTCGCTTCGATGGCCGAGGTGTACATCCAGATGCTGCCAGTCTCGGAGGAACGGCTCCCGCTGTACGGATTGTAGTAGCGTGACATCTTGCTGCCCTCGAAGTAGTTATCGAAGGCGGCGTCGGCCAGCGTGATGGCCCTGCGTAGGTTGGCGCCCGGCGTTCCGGCGGTTTCGGCCGGCGTGACGGGTTTCTCTTTTCCGGACTCCGGATCGGACGGTTTGTCCGAGCAGCTCCCGGCCGTCAGGATGACGGTCAGCAGGGTGGATGACAACAGGGTAAGGAATTCTTTCATCAGTCAGAGTCGGATTAGTCCATCTCGATGCCGTAAATGCAGAGTTTCTGCTCTCCGTCTCTCGTGGCGCCCTTGTACACGCCGAGGGCAATCACGACATCCTGGCCCTTGTAGGCAGACAAGTCGTACACAAACTCAGCGTAGTCCTTCGGGTCGCCTGCTCCGGACTCGTGGAGGAATTGCCAGCAACCGTTCTCTGTAGCGCTTGCGCTCCGGGCCGTGTTGGAAACCGGATCGAGGGCTTTGGCCTGGCAGGTGGCGACCGGCACAACCGTCACGCGGAATACGGTTGGGGCCGTGCTTGAGAAGGTGCGCACGCGCAGGTGCAGTTTGTCATTTGCGTCTGTGATGGAGAAGCGGTTGTACAGGTAGCTTTCCGGGGTGTTGTAGTTGGCGTCGATGCCGCTGCGGGTCTTGATGGTGTAGCCTTCGCCGTTGATCGGTTCGACATCCTTGTTGACATACTGGAGCGTCCAGTTGACGGCCAGGTGGTTGGTCCCGGTCCACATGTTGTAGCCCTGCTGGCTCCAGGGATTGTGCTTGCGGCGGGCACTCTTTACGTCAGGCTGGCCGCCGCCGTCGATGTTGAGATTGGAGTTCAGGCCGAGGTTCATGCCGGTGAAGGAGGTTTTTTCGTTGACCGTCATGGACGTGAGGTTCTCCTTGGTGAAGCAGCGCCAATTCGCGCCTTCGACGGGTGTGCCGGGGAGGGCGTCGTCGCCGCTGACAGCCGAAGGAGCGAAGCAGACGCGCCTCACGGGGAGGTGATAGTCACCGCCTGCCTGGGTGTAGTAGATGCCGAGGGCGATCACCACATCCTTGCCGACGAACTTGCTCAGGTCGAAAGAGTAGGAACTGTAGTTGCCGTCCCCGTGCGTCTTTTCACCGATCTTTTCGGGCTTGACTGCGCCGTCGGTGATATTGAGGACCTGCACGTCGAAGTGGATCGGGTCGGCTGCGGTCGCACTGTGGGTGCGGACCAGCGTGCTCATGATCTTGTTGCCCTCGTCGATATGCTTGCGGCCGTAGAAGAAGGCGTTGAAGTTGTCGCCGTCTCCGCGTTTACCGTACCCTCCGTGGGTGACCAAGGCGCAGCCTTCCGCCTCATAGCGGTAGTGGCCGTAGGACTGCCAGGCGGACATGTAGCCGCAGGACCAGTCATTGATGCCGCCGAATCCGGTCGATCCGCGGTAGTTGTTGCCGTACCAGACTTCGGCGTCAGCGGCCTGCTGCCATGTCAGGCTCGGGAAGACGAAGCCGCCACCCAGACGGACGGTCGAAACGGTTGCAGTGCCGTCGATGAATTCGGAGAGCTTGACCTTTTTGGTATAGGAACTGCCGTCGGCCGTGGAATAGGTCAGGGTGTAGTCCTTCAGGGTCAGGCCTTCCAGCGCGAAAGAGCCATCCTCGCCCGTGGTTACGGAAATGACGCCGTTGGAGACTTGTACGCCGGGGAGCGGTTTTCCGTCGGCCGCGTTGAAAACGTATCCCTTGATGACGGCTTCTGAAAACTCGAGGCGGGGATTGATCTCGATGGTCCCGCCTTCGGTAAAGCGTGCGGCCTCCAGGGTGTAGGCCACGGTAGCGAATCCCTGTTTGGCAAATGTGATGAAACGCGCATTGGACGGCACCTCGGCGACGGAGAAGGATCCGTCAGCACCGGTCTTGGCCGTCTTGCGCACCTCCCGTTGGGCGTTGGTGCCCATGAAGGTCACATCCACATCGGCAAGCAGGTTGTCAAAGGTATCCATGACGGTACCTTTCACCGTCGCGGTTCCGATCACGCTGTCATCCCAGGTCCCGGCCTCTTCCTTGAGGTCGTTGCAGGACAGGGCCAGGAGCGCGCTCAGCGCCGTAGCGGCAAAGAGAGTGAAGACTCTCAAATTCAGCTGATGCTTCATGGTTTGTTTGGTTTGTGTTATGAATGGGTGAATAGATTATTTGATGGTTGCCAGGTATTTGATGGTCTGGTCCTTGCGCTCGGCCATCCGCAGGCGCCAGATCAGTTCCTGCATGGAAACGGCCTGGAACTTCGGATTGCTGCTGAGGGCGCTCTTGCACATGGCGGCGGCATCCCCGGCCTTCCGCTCGTCGAATTCGCTCCAGGCATGGACGCAGACGGTGGAGAAGCTTTGCTCGGCGGTCTCATAGGCTTTCATGCTGTCCGCGACGCCGGCCGGTGTCGTCTGGCCCTGCCAGATCATGTATTTGGCCGTGATACAGGGGATATCATAGCCTGCCTTGTTGGTCAGCCAGATGATCTTGCCACTGCCGCCCGTGTAGGGTGAATACTGTACGGCCGTGATCCCCTCCAACTGGTCGTTGGCATCCACAAAGGCTTGCAGAGCCTCCTTGGTCTTGGTGGATGCCAGGTCCTTGGCCATCACGTGCAGGACCTTGATGCCGTGCTGGCGCATGTGGGCGGCGGTCCGCTGGGCGAGGATCTTGAGGTTCTCCGCGCGGTGGCTGGCGCTCGTACCGGTCGTGCTGTAGGTATCGACATAGAAATAGCCGCCGCCGAAGGTCTCCATGATGGTGCATTCCGGAGAAGGCTGCTTCTGGACCAGGTAGGGCAGACGCGTCGGCATCAGCTGGGTCAGGGACTGGGTCCCGATCTCGATGGCGATCTTCGTGGATGAGGAACTGGGAATGCAGTAGTAGTTGTCCTCGAAGTTGTCCGTGATGATGTACTGGTAGTTGTCGCCGTCCGTCAGGAAGAAGGAATAGAAGTTCTTCTTCTTCCCGTAGTCGATGCTGCGGGGGTTGATGGACTTGAATCGCTCGCTGCTCTGGCGCGTCTTGTAGTAGCGGGAAGTGAGGTTCTCGTTGTAGCTCCAGTCTGCGGCGAGCATCAGATGGCCGTGGCGCGACACGCGGTCCACGAAGACATCTTCACCTACGCCCTGCTCCCAGCCGAGGACCTGCGAGTTGGGCTTCAGCCAGTCGAGGACCTGGTCGAACAGTTCGACATTCTGTCCTGAGCCGGGATTCTCCCATTGTTTGTTGAGGTTGAGGATGAACAGGTTGTTCATGATGGCGTAGTCGCGCAGTTCTCCGCATTTGACCGGCATCACGACGAGGCAGTCGTTGCTGCACCGGTCCTTGAAGCTGTCGAAAGCCTGCTGAAGCGTCATCTTGCTGCAGTCGTACTTCATTGTATAGCCTGCGGCGTTGAAATAGGCAGAGTCCCGTACGTCGACGATGATGGAGTTGTAGACGTGTGACGCAACCGTGGCTACGTTGCCGCTCTCCGGGTTCCGGACCAGGTCGGTCAGGACATAGCCGTCGAACAGGTGCTTGACGGTGACAGGGTATCCGTTCCAGGTCCCGTATTCCTTGGTGGCCAGCTCGAGAGCCGTCTGGCGGCCGATCTGGCGGGTGGTCCCGTCCAGTTCATCCTGTTCGGCTTTGTAACCCCGGCCTCCGGCTTCGATCCAGATGCCGATGTTGGTCTTGCCTTCCGCGCAGGCCCGGTTGACCAAACCGGCGATGGACTGCATCAGCAGGTAGTTCTGAAGGCCGGTCTCTACTCCGGTCCGTCCGGGGTCTTCCCGGCCGCCGTAGTCCTGATAGACCATGTACCAGTAGAGCTCCGGTTTGATTTTGGGCTCGGGGAGATAGAACTGCCCGGCATCTTTAACAGGGTCGTAAAGGTCTGCGTAGTTGACGGCATCCGGATTGGACTCTGGCAGGACGAAATCGCTGCCGGGATCGGGAGTCGGGGAAGGATCCGTTTTTCCGCCATCTTCCGTAGTCCCTCCTGTTACGTTGATTACCTCCGGTTCTTTATCACAACCGGTCAGGATTGCCATGATCAAAAGCAATGAAGTCAGGAAACGAAGTTTCATATCGGATATCTTAAGGTTTTCTTGATGTCTTCTAATTTTCAAGTTTGAATTTCGTGGGGGGTGGGTTAAGAATTGTATTAATTAACGGTTAATTTTTAAAATAAAATGGGTTAATCTGCCCAAAATATACTATCTTCACCCCAAAAAGATACCCAGATGAGAAGTCGTCCTGTCATACGTCTCTTTGTTTTGCTGGTGTTGTTCCTCCTGCCGGGGACCGTTCAGGCTCAGGGGCTTCGCCTGCGCGGGCTTGAGAGCACGATCGGTGAACGCTCCTCACTGGAGGTGTTCCCTTATCTGAGGCCTTCCTTCCGGGATACCCTTTCCCTTCGATTCGAAGTCCGTCTGGAGGCCGACCGTTTCGGCTTGGGCTATTTATGCCGGATAGAAACGGACCCGGAGCATCTGGCGCCGGTAATCAATCTGCTGTTTGAGCGGGTTTCCGATACTTGGGTGATCCGTATCATCTGGGAAGGGCAGCGTTTCCTGGCAAGCCTGCCGGTATCTTCGTCTGATCTGATGACCGGACGTTGGTTTTCGATGGCCGTCCTGCTAGATCTGGAGCATGATTCCGTGTCGCTGTCCGTTGATGGCCGCTTGAGTGTGACAGGAATCGTCGATCTGCCTTCTCGGATTCGTCCTCGGATTGTCTTTGGACGGTCCGGCGACCTGACGGACGTACTTCCTGTTTCTCTTCGGAATCTCCGGATCTCGGGCTGCCGGAGAGCGTTCTTTTTCCCGCTGGCTGAGGCGAATGGCAGCTATGCCCATGGATCCGGACGGCTTATTCCCGCTGAGGTGACCAATCCGTATTGGCTGAGAGAGGATGCGTCTCGTTGGAAGCCTTTTTTCTCCCACTCTTCTCCTTTGTATCAATGTGTGGGCTATGATGTTTCCCGTCATCAGTTGTGGAGCTTTTCCCGTGATTCGCTCCATTTGATTTCATTGTCCCGTCAAGGCCGTACCGATTCGCGTTTTGAGGAGCCCTGTCCAGTCCCAATAACATTAGGTACCAGTTTCGTGGATTCCCGGACACGTAACCTGTATGTCTATGAGATGTATCAGACTGGTGAGCAGATTGCACATGGGACGCCTTCCTTTGCCCGGCTGTCTCCCGGAAGCCTTTCTTGGGAAGCACTAGGTACGGATGCGTTCCCCATCCAATATCATCACCACAACGAATATGTTGATGCGGATTCTTCCCGCTTGCTTGTTTTCGGTGGTTACGGCTTCCGGAAGTACAACGGAGATTTTTTCTGTATTACCTATGATCCCGAAGGATCTGATCCTTTGCGGTGGAAAATGCTTCCAAAGGTGCATGGCGACCCCTTGTGGCCTCGTTTTCTGGGTGCGATGGGATACGATCCGGCAGACGGGAAACTCTATGTTTTCGGAGGGAAGGGAAATGAAAGCGGGGAGCAGATCGTCGGTGCCCAGTATCTGTATTCCCTGCATAGCGTCGATCCCGAAACCATGGAGTGCCGGAAATTGTGGCAGATTCCTTGGTCGGGAGACAATATCGTGACAGGTCGCGGGATGGTCATAGACGGAACGGGGCATTTTTATGTGCTGGGCTATTGCGAAGCTTATACCCAGACCCGTCTGCAACTGTACCGCTTCTCGATGACTGATGGTTCGTTTGAGATCCTTGCCGACCCAATCCCGTTTTATTCGGACCGGATTTCCTGCCTGGCCAACCTGCATTTCGATCCGGAACTCTCAAAGATGATCGCGGTGGTGGAGGAATCCAAGGATGACATCCGCTCCCATGTCGCCGCTTATATCCTGGATTATCCGCCCCAGCCGGCCGTGTTCCAGCCCAATGATATCCGGATCCGTCGTGTGCCGCTGCTGGCTTGGTTGTCCGGATTCCTTTTCTTGCTGTGTCTTATTCTCGGGATCCGTTATTTCCGGATCCGGTCACGCCGGGTTAGTAATCCTTTGTCTTTGCCGGAGGATGACCCCCGTCCCAACAGTGTCCTTCTCTTCGGCGGCATCACGATGCGAGACCGTGCGGGGAGGGATATAACGGCACAGTTTACAGGTAAGATCCGCCAGATGTTCTGCATCCTGCTGCGGCGCGGGGAGCAAGGCATGTCGTCCAAGCACATGAGCAGCGTCTTGTGGCCGGACCGGGCAGAGGGGGAGACGAAAAATGTCCGTGGCGTGACGGTCAACAAGTTACGCAAACTGCTCTCCCAGATGGATGGCATTACCGTCGTGTCGCGCGAGAAACGCTTCTTCCTGGAGATGAAGAAGCCCTTCCGCTGTGATTATGTCCGCTTCAACGAGATCCTTTCCGACCGGCATCCCGACATGGACCGGCTGATCCGTATCGTAGCACGCGGACCGTTCCTGATGGAGGAAACCGATCCCGTGTATGATAAAATGAAGGAGACTGTCGAAGGACAGATCGACCGCGTGATGACAGCGGAATTGCCGCGCCGCTATTCCCTGCGGCAGTTCTCGGCTTGCCTGACTTGCGCCAATATCCTGTTTGATCTGGATCCCCTGAACGAAGAAGCCCTTTCCTATTCCATCCGGTCCCTGCTGGCGATGGAGAAAGACGAGGACGCAAAAGCCCTGTACACGCGCTTCATCACGCGGTACAGGAAAGATTACGGCGAGGAGTATCCCCAGAGCTACGAGACCCTTTCGGGCCTCCGCCAGGAGTGAGGCCCGGGCCTTTTCGGTCAGTTCTCGCAGGGTCGTTTATTGCTGCTCCAGATAATAGCGCAGGAGTTCGAAGTAGGAGGGCGCGTCGAGGACGACGTAGTTTTTGCTCTGCGCTTCGATGTACTCCTTGACGCCGGCGTGCCAGGTGGGGGATTTCAGGATGGTACGGATCCAGTAGAAGGGGAACTCCGGATGCTGGCTGAGCATGGAGACGGCCTTTTGGCCCGCGTCTTCGATCCGCGTGTCGCCGATGCTGGCGCCGCTGCAACGCAGGATGGGCATCCCGTCCACCAGCATTGCCTGCCGGCCGTCCGGAAGCTTCTGGGGGCCGATGCCGTTGGGACTGAAGCTCGCATAGCTCTTGAATCCTTCCAGGGACATGCCGGGGCCGTTGCCGTCGATGACAAAGCCCGTCACGCTGAGTCCCCACTGCTTGAAGAAGGGCTTGTTGTGCTCCGCCCAGGCAGTTACGCCCGAAGGTAGGCCGCTGACGGGCCGGGGTTCTTCGAGCATCCCGGGATTGAGATAGCCCGCCCCATTGTCCCCGGCCGCGAAGTAATCGGCCTCCGTCGCCGTCGAGCGCAGGTAGTCCATCACCATCGGAGCACGGCGCGCGAGGGACGGGTTGATGCTCCACATCATCGGGACCGTCCCCCGGGCGGGATCCTCCCAGAGCAGCGGCATCTGCTGGTAGATCCAGGCTGCGGCATCGTAGTCGCCTACATAGAACAGGATGAATTTCTTGGTCGAACTGACCTTCCCGTTGGAGAGGATCAGGCCCTTGGCTTTCAGGTCTTCCACCGTCGTCCAGCCTTGGGGATACTCCGGCTTGACGGGGTAGTGCTGCCAGAAAGAGGCGTTGGCCATCGCGCCGAGCGAAGCGGCGTCGGCATCCTTGTAGGCATTGTAGGCGCTCAGGAGCTTAACGGTTTCCCATTCGGTCTGGGCGGCTTCGTGCTTGCTCTTGTACGTTACGCGGCTGTTGTTGGAGTATTTGTGCGCCCAGGGTGCAAAGCCTCCAACGTGGCAGAAACGCGTCCCGCCATTGAGCTTGTAAATCTCGCTGAAGATGGACTGGAACATCGCCCGGTCGCCGTTGCCCTCGGTCGGGGCGTCGGAGGCCGGCTCGTCGTCCCAGGGCGAAAGGTCGAAGAAAAAGCCCTTATGGGAGACGAAATAGTCGTGGTTGGTGAGCTGGTGGTGGTTCATGCCGGCGTTGCCGGGAGCCGTCATCCAGTACTGGTCGATGTAGTAGGCGGCCGTCTCGCCGCTGCACTTGCCGGTCTTCAGGTAGTTGTCCACGGCCCAGCGGTAGGGCTCCAGCTTGGTGTGGAACTTGGAACTCCCGTCCTCGTTGACCAGCCAGACCTTGACCGGATAGTCCCGGGCTGTCAGGCGGGTGTAGATGCTGCCCGGTCGGGGGTCATAGCGCACGGCGACGAGATTATCGGCGCCTGCGACAGTGGAAGCGACGTTGGAGGTTGATGCGATCGCCGGATCATAGACGACTAGGCCCTGGATCTTGTCGTGGAATGCGTCCAGCACCTTGACCGGGTCGTACATCGTGACGACATTCCGGCCGTCGAGCCATTTGCCGTCCCCGACGCATTTGTCCCACCAAAAGTCGTCCACGTTGATCCCGTTGGCGACGACATACTTGATATAGAGCCGGGGTTCGTCCCGGTTGACGATGCCTTGCAGGGTCGCGGCCAGGTGCATCGTTTCCCAGAGCCGCACGACACCGACCGAGTCGCGGGAGGTGATCTCCCGCCAGCGGTTCATGTCCAGGACGACGATGTCACCGTCGTGGATCTCGGGGGCGGAGGCCGGCGTGAAGTCGACCGTGGGTTGGCATCCGCAGGCCGCGAGCAGGGCGGCCAGGGCACAGCAGAGTATCTTAGTTCCAGCCTTCATTTTGTTCGATTTTAACGTCCTTGTTGGTGTCGATGACGGTCTGCGGGATCGGCCAGAGATTGAAATTCTTCATCGAGGCCGAGCGCGGCTCGTCCCAGTAGGAGTACTCCCGGATACGGTCCACGGCCACCGTTCCGCCCATGCGGAGCAGGGTGTTCCAGCGGATCTCCTCATACATCAGTTCACGGGCGCGCTCATCCAATATCAGATCCAGGCCGACCTCGCCGGCGGAGACAAGATGCAGGCACTTCGCCCGCTTACGGATCAGGTTGATGTCCTCGGCCGCACCCTGGCTGTCCCCGCAGCGCCATTTGGCTTCCGCCCGGAGCAGGATGGTCTCTGCAAGGCGGATGGCGTACTCGTCGCGGAAGATGTAGCTGCGGTTGCCGCCGTTCGCATCATCGATATATTCGTCCATGTGGACTTTGCAGGAAATGGGGAAGCATTGCGTGTAGGCGGCGTCCTTGGCATCCTGGTTGGAATTGCCCTGGCGGTACATCATGCTCCAGGGAATGACCTTGCCGTAGTACTTGCTGGAAGGCACGTTGCCGAGGAAGGTCCGGCGGAAACAGGTTTCGCTGTTGCGCATGTCATTGCTCCACAGGCCTGCCCAGATCTCGTCGCGGGTGTAGGCTGTCGGCATGATCCAGGTCACGCCGCGGCCGCCCACGTCCGGGGTCAGGCCGATCAGGTCGTTGGGCAGGATGTCGCGGAAGCAGGGCCCGTAGCTGCGGGAGTAGTTGAGACGGGAGTTACCATCCTTGTTAAGATAGGCCTCATAATCGATTTCAATCGTCCAGACGGCCTCATAGTTGCCGTCGGCGTAGTCCTGGTTGCCCATCTGGAAGAGATCCCAGAATACGTTGCCGGGCATGGATATGCCGGCGGAAGCATACGTGCGGTCTTCGCGCAGCTTGCCGCTCTCGTCCGGCGTGTAGTCGTAATAGAACTTGGGACCTTCTTTGGCACGCGTGCCGAAGCGGTCGGTCATCAGGTGGAAGACGCCGCCGTCGATCACCTCGTTTCCGTAGCGGACAGCGGCCCGGTAGGCTTCCTGCGCCTCGGATGCCCGTCCCTCGGACTCCAGCACGACGCCTTTATCGATATAGAGTTGGACCAGATTGTGCTGGGCGGCGCCGCGTACGATGCGGCCGCGTTCGGGTGGTGTCAGCGGCAGGTCGGGCAGGATCGCTTCCAGCTCATCGATCGCAAACTGGTAGGTCTCCAGCCGCGACGCGCGGGCGTAGTCGAAACGGGGTGTGCTGGTCATCTCGGTGACGATCGGCACGCCGCCGAACTCTTCGCCGAGGTTGCGGTACGCGTAGGCGCGGAAGAACCGGGCCTGCGCTTCGGCGTAGCGGCGGTCTTCTTCGGAGTCCCAGGTCAAGTCCTCCAGCGAGGCTCCGTAGAGGGCCAGGTTGGCGCTGGAGATGAGCTTGTACCAATCGGAGTAGATGGTCTTGTAGTCACCGGTCTCGGGCGTGAGGTTGCCGTAATTGTTGAACTGCAGGCTGCGGCGGATCGTGGTGACGTCAAACATGTCCGTCCCGTTGGAGCCTCTCCAGGCCAGCAGGTAACGCTGGCCGTCGCGGGAGAGCGAGTAGTAATAGCGGACGCGCGCGTAGCAGGTCGCCAGGGAGAGGTCCACCTGGGCGGACGTCGAGAACACATTGTCCAGGGTATAGAAGTACTTCGGCTGCTCGGTGAGGAACTCCTTGTCGTTGCAGGCTGCCAGGCTCAGCAACAGGGTGCTCAATGCGGAAAAGATCAGGATTTGTCGTTTCATGGCTGCCGGTCTTTAAAAGGTGATGGAGGCGCCCAGGGCCAGGGATTTGGCTACGGGCATCGCATTGGTGAGGACATAGGATCCCGTCTCCGGATCTTCGCCGACCCAGCCGGTCAGGGTGAAGAGGTTGCGGCCGCTCAGGTAGAGTTTCAGCCCGCCGATCCCGGCTTTGCGGATCCAGCGCTGCGGGAAGTTGTAGGTGAGGGTCAGGTCCTGCAGGCGGACGAAAGTCCGGTCCTGGAGGCCGATGAAGCGGCTGTCGCTGGTGAAGGAAGCGCAGGGATAGACGTTGGTCGGATTGGTCTCCGTCCAATAGGGGATGTCCAGGCTGTTGCCGGTCGGGTAGCCGTAGCCGTTGATGCGGAACGCGTTGGGGTTGTTGCGCAGGTAGCGGAGGTTGCCGCCGAAGGTGCCCGTGATCATCGCATAGAGTTCCCATCCGCGCCAGCTGAGGGTGTTGCTCCAGTTGAGTTTGAAGTTGGGCGCGGTGTAGCCCAGGATGGTGCGGTCTTCGGACGTGATCCGGTCGTCCCCGTTGAGGTCGATGTATTTCGGATAACCGGGCGTGGCGTTGTGGATGCCGATGTAGTCGTAGTCGTCCAGTTGGACGATGCCGTCCTGGACATAGCCGTAGATGGCTCCCAGGCTCTTGCCGATGAAGCGGGAAGAGGCGATGTCGTCGTCTTCCTTGCCGTCGCCGTCGAGGTCTTCGCCGTAGAGGTGGACCAGCTTGTTGCGGCTCAGCCAGAAGGTGAGACCCGTGTACCAGCTGAAGTCGCGGGTCCGGACCGGCGTGGCGCCCAGGGTGGCCTCGATGCCCCAGTTATCGATCTGGCCCATGGATGAGGACATCTTTTCGAAGCCCGTCATCACCGGGATGTCCCGTGAGAAGATCTGGTCGTGGGTCTGGGAATAGTAGCCGTCCACGTCGAGGTGGATGCGGCCGCCCAGCCAGGCGGACTCGAAGCCGACGTTGAGCGCGTCGGTGGACTCCCAGCCCAGCTCCGGATTGCCCAGGCTGGTGGCTACCAGACCGTAGTGGATCTCGCTTCCGTCGAACTCATAGGCCCAGCCGCTGCTTTTGCCGTTCTGCACGGGCGAAAGGGTGCCGAAAGCGGGCAGGCCCTGGTTGCCGTTGCGGCCCCAGGAGGCCTTGACCTTGAGGTCGTCCAGGACTCCCTTCCAGGACCAGAAGGCCTCGTTGCTTGGCGTCCAGGCGAGGCCGAAAGAGAAGAAGTTGCCCCATTTGCGGTCGGCGCCGAAGAAGGAGGACCCGTCGCGCCGGTACGAGGCTGTTGCCGAATAGCGCCGGTCGTAGGAGTACATCACGCGGGCGAGGTAGCCCACGTTGGCCGCGGCGCGTCCGTCCTGGCTCAGCTCGATCAGTTCGGCTTTCTGCAGGCCGGCGATGCCGAGCAGGGTATTGCCGTTGGAAGTGAAATTGGTCCCTGTCGTGGCGTCCTTGTCGAAGGTGGTGTAGTCCCGCGTGGAGACCAGCGCCACGTCGATGCTGTGCTTGTCGAAGTCGCGTGCGTAGCCCAGGATGGCATCCAGTACGTAGCCGTTGGTCTTTTCATGGTTGATGCTGCCGTTGGCACGGGCGAGGTAGCCCTGCAGGGTCGTGGGAGAGTAGCGAGTCTCATCCGTGTAGGGGCCTTCCTGCACGTAATAGGCTTCGGTGGTGAAATCGTCCGCATAGCGGTCGATGTTGTGTAGCAGGTAGTTGAGCTTGAAACTGAGGCCCTCGACCCAGGGCAGCTTGAGTTGCAGCGAACTGTTGAGGCGATAGGTGTCGCGGACGTCGGTGTTCTGCCGGTTGGCAGGCTCCACCTGCCACAGCGGGTTCTGGTAGCCGTCGCTCTGGGTGACCGGGTACTTCTCCAGGGAGACGCCGTCGCTCCGCCAGGGCTGGCCGTAGGGGCTGATGAAATAGGCTGTCCCGATGTTGGCGGCGACGCCGGAATAGTCCTGGCGCGTGTAGGCGCCGTCCACGCTGAGCGAGAGCCAGTCGGTGACGTCGAAACTGAGTTTGGCCAGCAGCGAGGCGCGCTTGAAGTCATCACCGATGACGATGCCCTTGTTGTCAGCCCAGGACGTGGAGAGGTAGTAGTTCACTTTCTTGCCGGCGCCGGAGACGCTGAATTGGTAGTCCTGCTTGATCCCGATGCGCGTGGCGAAGTCGAGCCAGTCTGTAGTCTTTCCGGCTTCGAAATTTTCCCGCTCCTGGGCGGTCATCCAAGACAGGTCGGAGGACTGGGTGCGGTCCATTACGGCGACCAGGAATTGCTCTCCCGTCAGCAGCTTGGGCTTGTGGGACCAGGTCTGGAGGGCGGCGGAGGTGTTGAAGGAGATGGTCGGCTTTTCCGTCGTGCCCTTCTTGGTCGTGATCAGGATGACGCCGTTGGCTGAGCGGGAGCCGAAGGCGGCGGCGCTGCTGGCATCTTTCAAGACGTCGATCGTGGCGATGTCGGCGGGGTTGATTTCGTTGACGCCGCCGATGTAGATCACGCCGTCCAGCACGACCAGGGGCGCATTGGAGCCGGAAATGGAGCGCTGGCCGCGCATCTGCATGGAGGGCTGTCCGCCCGCATTGTTGACGGCGCCGATGTCGAGGCCCGCGACGTTGCCTTTGAGGGTTTCCAGGGCGTTGGAGTTGTTCATCAGGGCGACGGGGGAGTTCTCGACCCGTACCGAAGATACGCTGCCGACGAAGTCTTTGCGCTTCGCGGTACCGTAGCCGATGACGACGACTTCATCGAGGGCCTGGATGTCGTCCTGGAGGGTGATGCGGATTTCGCTCCGCCCGCGGACCGGCTCCGAGGCTTCGAGGTAGCCGAAAAGGGAGACCTTGAGAGTCGCGTCGGCGGGGACCTTGTCCAGTACGGCCAGCCCGTCCAGGTCCGTGACGGCGCCGTCGCGGGTGCCGGCGACCTGTACGTAGGCCCCGGGGAGCTTTTCTCCGGAGGTGTCCAGTACGGTCACCCGGACGCTTTGGGCGGATGCCGTTACCGCTCCGCCTGTGAACAGAAGGAGCGGCAGGAAGATCCGGAATAGCATAGATTTAGTCGCGGGGATCATATTCTTCGTAATGTCGGTTGTTTTTCTCGTCCAGGTAGTACTGGAGGTGATACATGTATCCTCCCTTGTTGGAGCAGTTCAGGAAGCTGATCTGGGCCCTGTCGTTCGCGATGGTGACCGGACTGTCCGCCTGGTAGTTGCGCATGCGGCAGTTGACGGCCGTGATGATGACCCAGGTGTTGCCCTGGACCTTGAGGAAGTCGTAGGACTTGCCCTGATTGGTGACGGCTCCGTTGTTGCCGGAGAAGGCGTCCACGTTGGTGATGGAGATCTGGCCCTGGCCCTGGACGAGGAAGGGATGGATGTTTTCCACATTCCCGTCCGGGGAAAGATTGGCGATGATGGAGCCCTGGGCGACCTCCCAGATGCGGTTGAAGGGGCTGCCGCCGTCCTTGAACACGCCGTTGCAGACGCAGTCGAAATTGAAGTTGGTCAACTGGCCGTAGGAGTCGGCGCCCAGGTAGATGCCTCCGTAGTTGCCGAAGGTGAAGACGTCCATCACCTGGGCGTTGTCGGTGTGGTTGATCCAATAGGTGTATTTGCGCTGGCTGACGGCATAGTCGTTCATGTCCTTGGAGTAGTCGCCCCGGAACTCACGCATCACGGCCGGGTTGACGTGGCAGTGGAGGATGCGGGGGATGTCATAGCAGTAGTCGATCGCAATGAACTGACCGCCAAGGGGATAGCCGTAGCAATGCTCGAAAAGAATCTGCTCGCAAGGATGGTTCTTCTGCGCGCGGAAGTCCATGGCGAAGGTGGCTCCGTAGAAAGTCAGGCAGCTCAGGGTCACGCCGTGGACGGCCTGGTCCTGGGAGACCTGGATGGTCGGGGGATAGGTGATGATCTTGGACGCATCGTTGTGGGGTTGGTCCGGATAGTAGAACTGGATGCCCTTGATCTGGGAGGCGGACTGGACCGTGATGAAAGGGTGGCTGGTGTCCGTGATGACAAAGAGCGAGCCGGTGGGCTTGCCGTTGATCACCGTTCCCCGGCCGGTGGGGCCATGGACCCCGATCAGCGATACGTTCTTCTTGAGAATGACGCCGCTCTGTATCGGGTAACCGCCTTCGACCGGCTCGACATAGAGGGCCGCGCCGCGGCTGGATGCCCAGTCGATGGCGTTCTGGAGCCGGACCTTGTTGACGGCCGGAGCGTTGGTCGGAAGGACCTCGAAGGACTGGATGGAATAGGCCAGGGCCTTGTTGCCGTCCTCCGTCTCGACGGGCACTTCGACGACTTGATAGACGGTGTTCTCGATGGTCTCCCGTATGACCTTGGTGCAGGACACCAGCGGGATGAGCATCAGCAGCAGGGCGGTCTTTGCTTTCATGGGTATGGATGCGTTTGTTTGTTCAACCGATTGACTAAGCGTTACGATAACTTGGAACGTATATTACAAAGATAGATCGAATCCCTTTGAAATGCAATACACCATCCAAATAAAGAGGGTGGCCCGGGAAGGCCACCCTCTTGGTAATCGGGTTCAGGTTTCAGTAAGGAGTCTTACTTCTGCAGGATACGGATGTCATCAAGTTTATAGGTGATGTACTTGACCGGATCGGGATTGGTCTCCTTATTCGGATCATAGTTCATAGGCGTCATGATGATACGGAAGTAGTCCATTTTCCGGATATCAAACTGACCATTGATCCTCGCTTCATAGTCGGAGAAGTTGAACGTCATCGTGTTCCAACCGGCAGTGAAAGTATAAGGCTTCTCGCCGCCGACGCCGACAGACATATTGATGTCGTTCGAGTCGGGGGTAAACTTCCAGACTCCATCCACCAAAGTCTTGCAGCCGACTTCCACGCGGAAATTAACGTATTTGTTGAAGAACTCGACGCTGTTTTCAGCGACATAGAACTTGAACTGGAGCTTGAGGTCCTTATAGTCAAACATGGACGGCATGGCATACGCGAGGCCGGGCCACATCTCCAGGCGATAAGAGTTGACTGCCGTGAACATGACATCCTTGCAGGCGATGCAGGAAGTTCCCTCGATCTTACCCTCCGTATCGTTGACATACTGGTACTGGTTCTGCTGTGCAGGACGGTCACGCCACATGGCGAAGTTGTCGCAGCGCTCGAATTCAGTCCAGTCGATGATGCGGATCTGGTCGAAACGGAACTCGACATCCTGATAGGATCCGGCAGGCAGACTGTGCATCTGATAAATACGGAAGTAGTTGATCTTTTTCAGGTTAAGCTGATTGTGCGTAGCCTTTGAGATAGGGAGGACAATGTTGTTCCAACCGGCGTGAAGCGCCTGCTTGGCAGATGCTGTCGGGCTGTCCCAGTTTGAGAAGATCGTGTTAAGGCTCCAATATGCCCGGCTATCAGTTTCAAGATAAGGGTAAGGCTTTTCAGGAGTAATGACTTCGCCGGTACTACGGATTTCGATGAGGGGCTCACCTCCGGACACAGTCGTATTCAGTTTGGTCGGATCGTCGATATACATTCTGACGAACAATGCAGGATTCTGGACTGCAGACGCATCGACGGGATCGAAATACAATTCTGCAATCTTGTACTTGTTGATGGTGGCACCCATACACTGCGTGTTCTCCACGTAGCCTTCCTTGAGGGCGTATTGAGTGGTGGATTTGTTCCATGCCTTGGTGCCGTCATGGCAGTCGTAGAGAGAAACGCCAGGGAGATACTGGTCGTAGACCGGGGTTGTCTTATCCTCAACGGTAACGGTGAAGGTTACCTTCGAGCCAAGTTCGTCTTCTCCTGTAATCGTAGCCGTTCCGGGAGCGACCGCAGTTACCTTGGCGGCTTCGACCGTCGCGACGGCCGTATTGTCGGAAGTCCATTTCAAGCCGGAAGCGGGCTGGCGATTTGCATAATCCTCAATAGTTCCGTAGAAAACGGACTGGGTGATGGAACCACCCGTGCGGAGCAGGCAGGAAGGATACTGGACGAACATCGCCTTGGGCTCGACGACGGTGACGACGCAGGCTGCGCTCTTGATGCCGCTTTCATCGGTCGCTTCAGCGGTGATGTTGGCGGTACCCGCAGCGACGGCAGTCACTTTACCACCTTCGACGGTGGCGACGGCGGCGTCACTGGTGACCCATTTGACCTGCTGGTAGGTAGCATCGGAAGGCGTGACAACGGCGGTCAGCTGGACATCCTCGCCTTTCTTGAGGGTGACGGCGGTCTCATTGAGTTCGATCTTGGAGACCGGGATCACTTTCTTTACGACGTTTACCTGGCAGGTGGCGGTCACGCCGCTGCCGTCCGTGGCGGCGACGGTGATCTTGGCTTCACCCGGAGCAACGGCTTTGACATCACCGCTACCGGTGACGGTGGCGACGGAGGTATTGCTGGAAGTCCAGGTCACCTCAGGGTTGGTGGCTTCCTTCGGGGAAACGATGGCGGAGATGTGATGCGAATCACCCTCGACCAGACCTAGGGTGGTCTCGCTCAGCTTGATGCTGCTGACCAGGACCGGCTTGGGCTGGCAACCGACCAGCAGGGCGGCTGCAGCGACCAGCGCAAACATAATCTTTTTCATGGATGAAAGGATTTAGTTGTTAATAATGTGGGTAAATATTTGATTTTCAATGAATGTCTAGTCGTCGAAGTCTGCAAGGGACAGGTCCGCACCCTCCTTGTAGAAGCGCAGGCGGTCCACCTTGACCGTGACGGAACCGGCCGGAGCCGTGGTCTGGCTGTAGATGCGGAACCAGTTCATCGCGCGCAGGTCTATCTCCCCACCGACGGCCGTGGCATCGGACAGCTTGAGATCCACCTTGTTCCAGCCGTTCTGGAGGGTCGGGAGTTTCCAGTTAAGTTCATTGGCGTCGGCCTTGCCGCCGCTTCCGATCTCGACCTGGCTGTCCACCCCGTTGACGGCGGAAGCGTCTGATACATAGAGCCAGAACTGGAAGTGACCGCCCTCAAACGGAGTAGGTACGATCTCCGCGCCCCAGGTCTTCTGGAGTCGGAACCCGGAGGCCCCGTTGACCGTGGAGACGGCGCCTTCGCCTTCCTGGCAGTCGGTCTCATCGAGCGTCAGCGCTCCGGCGGACTGCCAGCCGGCGATGTCGTCACAACTTTCGATCATCGTCTTGTAGTAGAAACGGATCTCGTCGAATTTGACAGTCGTCGGACCATCGGTCTCATTGTTCTTGTAGAAACGGAACCAGTTGATGTTTCTGCGTCTTAAACCGCCGATATATGCACCTCCCGGCAGAGACAGGTCCAGGGTCTGCCAGCCGTTGCGCAGCTCGAACATGCCGAAGGTCCAGGCACATTCCTCATCGTCGAAAATGCCGTTTGATCCGATTTCAATCTGGCCGTTGGCGTCACGCGGGAAATGCGAAGCGTCGGACACACTGAGGGTCAGGAGCATGTGACATCCCTCCGCAGGGATGGCAGTGATATCAATCGGTGGATTAATGCCGGTCTTATTCTCGCCTGCAGTCAGGAACTGCGTATACCCCTGACTCTCCGACGCCGGGTAGGAAACCGATACGACGCTGCCGTCTCCGGACTTGTAATCCTTGTCGTCGAAGTAGAACTGGGCCACACTCTTGTGCTTGTTGCTCTCCCACATGCTGAAGTATTTGGAATCGAAGATCCCCCAGCGCATGCCGAGCGGCTTATGCACGATCTCTTTCTTGACGATATGGAGCTTGACGGCCGGAGCGTAGTTCCACCGGGCGTTCACCACGGAGGTGTGGGCGCCGACGCGGACAAAGTAGTCTTTGTCGCTGTCCGAGTCTTGGAACATCGTCAGGGGCATCTTGAGCGTGAAAACCTGCGGCCCGTTCAGCACCTTGTTGACCTCCACGCTCTTGGTGGACTTGTCGCCGTAATAGTTGATGCTTTGGGAAACGTGCGGGGAGGGGTCGCAAAAGAGGCCGACCTCCTTGAGTTTATCCTTGGTGGTGCATTCGACTTCGAACTGAGCGAGGACCCGCTGCTTGGCTTCGTCGAAGACGATGTCCTTGACAGTCACGCGGCACCACGGCCTCGCCTTGATCTCCATCTGCGTGTCACCGTTCAAATGAATGTATTTGAAGGGCTTGCCGGCAGTGTCAAGGGCCTCGCGGATGTCCGTGTCCTTACTGGATAGCTCCACGGTGGAAGGGTCGAAGTTGGTCAGGTTGAACTGGACCCGGTAGTCGCCCTTGAAGAAGTTGTTGTCCCGGTAGGTGCCATCGGTCTTGAAGTTGAGGCGCCGGGTGTCGGCCTTCTCGTAGGCCATCTCGAACAACTCGATATAGGAACCCTCTCCGCCGACATCCTGAAGGATGAGCTCCCCAGTTTCGGCATCGGTCACCGAACCGTAAACGGCGGCATTGGGCTGCTCATAGTTGTCGCCCAGGCACCCGGTCAGGAGCGCCGTCAGCGGGACGAGAAAGAGGATGTGAAGTATCTTTTTCATACGCTTTTCCATTTTATTGCTGAGGGTTCTTGACCAGGCCGGAGACATTCCAGCCAGGGATGCCGCGATAATAGAACTTGTCCTTGAACTTCAGGGGACCGGTGTACTGGACGTACTCGCGCACAAAGAAGTACTTGCCGTCCCTCAGGTCGAGGATCGGGGCGAGGGATCCGTGCCGGTAACTGTCGAAGATCTGGTGATACTCTCTCCGGCGGACAAGATCCCAGTTGCGGGCGTTCTCCATCGCCAGTTCGGCGCGGCGCTCGCGCTGGACGTTCTCGGGCGTGGGATCGATGTCTACGGTATGACCGGCGCGGCGGCGGGTGCGGTTGAGGCACTCACGCGCCAGTCCCGCATCGCCCAGCCCGCTCTCGGCGTACGCCTCGGCGTAGTTGAGCAGGATCTCGGCGAAGCGGATATCGATCCAGTCGGTCGTGGACTCGTTCCAGACCGATCCGGAGGAGACGAAGTTGGGATCCATGTATTTCTTGAACCCGAAGCCTGTGCGGGTGTTGTTGCCCAGATTGGTCGAATAGCCGGAGAAGAACTTGTTGTCGGCAGCACCGAACTGGTAGTGGACCTCTCCGTCCCAGCCCATGTACTGGGCTTTCATGTCGCCGGCGCGGTCCATGTGGATCTTGCCGTCCATGTCCACGACACCTGCCTGGATGACGATCTTGGTGTTTCGCCAGATCGAACCGGGCAGGATGGTGACGGCGGCGAGACGGGCGTCCTTGCCCGCAAACATCTCTTGCGGATCGTCGAACTTGCGGTAAGGCCGGCTGCCGTTGTAGCCGTCATAGTCGAACCGGTCGCCGTCGTAGGTCACGAACTGGACACTCTCGCCGGGACGGTCGTACGTCTCGAAGTTTTCGGCGAAAGCCAGGGTGGGGTTCATACGGCCCGGGTGCGGCCAGGCGCCGCCCGTCTGTGCGGGCTGGCCCCAGACGTCCTGGTTGGTGCCGAACTTACGTCCTTTCTTGTAGAAACCCTTGACGAAAATGGACTCGCAGAGCGCATCCTCCGGCTTCTGGAACATGTGGATGTAATTATCCGTCGCTTCCTCGGGGCTCGATGGATTGGGCATGTAGAGGGAGAACTTGCCGCTTTCGATCAGCTCCTTGCTGCAGTCCAGGCAAGCCTGGTACCAGCGGTTCATGTCTTCCGGCGTAAAGCCGCCGACCATTCCCTTGTCCACGGCCTCGCCGGTGAGCGGGCAGCGGTCCCAGAACTTGGCCAGTGACGCGGCGTGGAGGGTTGCGCGGGACTTGTAAGCCAGCGCCGTATACCGGGTCGCCATCGTATGGTATCCGTTGTCCTGGTCGCTCAGCATTTTGGACGCCTTGTCGAAGCAACCGATGACATAATCCCAGGTCGCGACCTCGGTGCTGCGGGGGATCTTGAGCGACTCGATGTCGTTGATGTCACCCACTTCCTCGATGATGGGCAGGCCGCCGTAGCGCCGCGCCAGCGCGAAATAGATCTGGCCCCGGATGAACCAGGACTGGCCTTCCAGTTCCGTACGGGTCGTCTCGTCCACGGAATTCAGCCCCGGGATCAGGGCGGTGAATTCGTTGAGGTCGTGGAGCAGTTCGAAGGCGGTGTCCCACCACTGGTAGCAGTTGTCTCCCGGAACCTCGCAGAGCTCAGAGCCCATACAGTCATCGGTCAGGACCCAGGTGTAACGGCCGCTGTTGTTGGGTGCGCCGTCGTTGAAATGGAAGCCGTCGCGGTAGCCCTGGTCGGGGCAGGGTCTGCTCTCGCAGGTAAAGTCGAAGGCTTCGATGGGCATTCTGTAATACAGGTTCGCCAGGAAGGCCTGGATGCCTTCCGGGGAGGAAACCACTTCGTCAGCCGAGACCTTGTTGGTCGGCCTCACGTCCAGGAATCCCTTGCAGCCCGTGCTCAGCGCCGCCGCAAGAATCAGTATGATGTATGCTGTCTTTTTCATATCCGTCCGTGCTTTAGAAGTTGAGGTTGATACCGGTGTTGAAGGTCATCATCAGCGGATAGTTCCAGCCGAGGTTCTGCTGGCCGGCCACTTTTTCGGGATCGAAGGCCTTGATGAAGCGGTTGCACCAGGTGAAGGGGTTATTGACGTTGACGAAGAGTCTCGCCTTGTCGATGTGGACCTTCTTCAGGAAACGCTTGTTGAAGGTATAGCCGAGCTCGACGTTCTTCAGACGCACGTACGAGCAGTCTTTAAAGGTATAGGAACTGGCATAGTTGCGGTAGGGGTCCTTGTCCATCGTGCGGACGGCCGGGAAGAAGCCGGGGACCCAGGGGCTCTCGCTGTCGAAGATGTCCTCGTGGTGCCAGGAGTCCATCAGGTAGGCCGGCAGGTTGCCGCCCAGCCAGAAGGGCTCGGCGTACGGGCCGCTGTAGAAGGCCGTGAAGCCGGCGGCACCCTGGAAGAGGATGCTGAAGTCCAGCCCGCGCCAGTTGCCCGCCAGGGTGAGACCGTAGTTCCAGATCGGGGCGGCACCGGGGCTCAGGGAGATCGGGCGCATGTCGTCGCCATCGATCACGCCGTCGCCGTTGACGTCCTCGTAGATCCAGTCACCGGGCTGCATGTAGCGGTTGCCGGCACCCGTGTTATAGACGGGCGCGGCTTCGATTTCCTCGGCGGTCTGGAACTGTCCCTGGATGTTGTACACCCAGCCGAGGCCGCTCCAGCGGTAATCGTTCGCGCCGCGGTAGACGGACCAGGAACCGGTGTAGGGACCGTGCTCGATGTACATGTTCATCGTACGGCCGTAGGTGGCGTTGCCGCTGATCGAGTAGAAGAAATCGCCGAAGCGGTGCTGCCAGTCGAAGGAGAACTCGATGCCCTTGGTCCGGTTGCTGTTGAGGTTTTCCTGCGGGAACTTGGCGCCGAAGGTGTTCGGCAGGTCCACGCTGCGGGTCGCCAGCAGTCCGGTCTTATCTTTCTGGAAGACGTCCACCGTGAGGCTGAGCTTGTTGTCAAACAGGCCGATGTCGATGCCGATGTCAGCCATGTAGGACTTCAGCCAGGAGAGGTGCTCGTTGACAAGGGCGGGGCTGGTCACGCCGTTGGTGACGGCGCCCGGCGTGTATTCCCACCATCCGCCGCCGCCGATGCCGTAACCGGAAATCCACTGGAAAGCGTTGCCGGCGTCCTCACCCATGATGCCCCAGGAGGCGCGCAGCTTGAGGTTGCCGATCCACTTGACGTTATTCTTGAACCAGTTCTCCTCGCTGATACGCCAGCCGGCGGAGATGACGGGGAAGGTTCCCCAGCGCACATCGGGGTGATAACGGTAAGAGCCGTCCCGGCGCACGGCGGCCTCCAGCAGGTACTTGCTGGCGTAGTCGTAGTTGATGCGGCCGATGAAACCGAGCTTACGCTGGTGGTCTTCATTACCGCCGGTGGTCTGGTCCTTGTCGCCCGCGTAGTCCAGCTCACCCTGGGTGAAGAAGTCGAAGTACTTGTTGATGCTGTTCCAATCGTTGTCGCGCACGATCGCCTCGAAGATGGCAGAGGCGCCGATATGGTGGTTCTTGATCTCCTTCTTGTAGTTGACCTGGGCCTGGTAGTTATAGACGTGGAGGTAGTTGTCGGAGTTCTTGATCTGGACGTTGGGGTTCCAGTCCTCGTCCGCCACGGTTCCGGTGATCTCGTTGTAGGTGTACATCTTCCAGTTGCGCCGCAGGATCTTGGTCTGGGCGAAACGCTTGTCGAAAGAGACCGTACCCTTCAGTTCGAGCCCCTCCAGCCAGGTAGGGGAGTACGTGAGGGTGAAGACGGACTGGATCGCATTGTTGATGTAGTGGTGGTAACCGCCCTGCGAGACATAGGACTGGGCCACCGGGTTGTATGACTGTCCGTCCTTGACCCCGTTGAAATAAGGCCAGTCATTGAACGGCGCCACATCCAGGGTCGCGAAGACCGGCTTGTAGGGGAGGGAGCAGATGGCGCCGCGGAAGACGTTGAACATGTCCGCGGCCGGGTCCCAGCGGTCGTCCATGTAGCCGGATACGTTGGCCGACAGCTTGAGGTCCTTCGCGAGGTCGGCGGTGACGACGCTGCGGAAGCTCCACTTGTCATAGTTGATGTCGCCGGACTTGAGCAGGCCGTTGTCGGTCGAGTAGTTGACGTTGAAATAATACTTCACGCCCTTGACGCCGCCGTCAGCCGACAGGGAGTATTCCTGGCGGGCCGAGAACTTCTTGCAGGTGGCGTCATACCAGTCGGTGGACTCGTGGTGGATGATCTTGCCGTCCTTGCCGAAGGTGTCCTCTCCCGTGCGCCAGGCCTCCAGTTCCTCCGGGGAGATGTACTCCGGGTCGCCTGCGTTGATGTTGGCGGCGTTGCGCAGCCAATAGTACTCATAGCCGTTGGCCATGCGCACGCGGTCGGTCGGGGTGGAGAAACCCATGTTGGCGTTGAACTGGAAGCGCGCCGTGCCGTGGTGGCTGCCGGACTTGGTCGTCACGATGATGACGCCGTTACCGGCATTGATGCCGTAGATGGCAGCGGATGCGTCCTTCAGGACCGTGAAGGTCTCGATGTCTTCCGGGTTGAGCTTGTTGAAGTCCGTTCCGTCGCGGTTGATGCCGTCGATGATGTAGAGCGGACCGCCGAAGCCGCGGATGTTGATCGAGTGGTCGTAGGCGCCCGGGGTGGCGGTGTTGTTACGGATGTTCAGGCCGGACACCTTTCCCTGGAGCTTGGTCACGAGGTCGTTGGCGGTGGTGGTCAGGATCTCCTTGCTGGAGACGTTGGTCACCGAGCCGGTGATGACGGCCTTCTTCTGGACGCCGTATCCGACGACCACGCTCTCCTCGAGGTTCTCGTGGTCTTCCATCAGCGTGAGTTTGAGCCCCGTGGCTCCCTTGGCCTTGAAGGTGTAGGGGAGGTAGCCCAGGCAGGTCACCTTCACCTCGGCGCCGGAGGGGACGCTGAGGCTGAACTTGCCGTCGAGGTCCGTGATGGCGTTGGCATTGCCCGGGCCGATCAGGACGGCGCCGGGGATGGGCTCGCCCTGGTTGTCCATCACCGTACCGGCGACGCGTACATTCTGCGCATGCGCCGGTGCCCACGCGCACAGAAGCGCAAGGCCCAGCAGGACTTGAAATAGTTTTTTCATTAGCTTCATCGATTAGTGTATCGGTTGACTAAATAGGTAGGTGTATCGATTGACTTGTAAAGATAACACAATCTTTTGATAAAATACAATACCTTCGGGCGCTTTTATTCGAAGCGGATGCGACGCGCTCCGACGAGCTCCCCGTGGCGCAGGGACCGCCCTTGCAGCGGGCGGCCGTCCAGGGCGATCCGGTTGGTCTGTGCCCGGCGTTTTTCGATCCGCACCGGGTGATCCTTCAGACGCAAGATCACCCGGTCGAACAGCGGTGTAAAGAGCTCATAGCGGTCCGTCCCGACGCAGACCGGGTACAGGCCCATCTGGCAGAACAGGTACCAGGCGCTCATCGTGCCGTCGTCTTCGTCCATTTCAGGGGCATAGCCGTCTACGGTGTTGCGGAAGGCGCGTCCGATATAGGGTGTCGGGAATTCGGCGTTGCCGCCGTACAGGTGAACCATCTGTTCGTCAGTCAGCAGCGCCCGGACCAGGGAGTCCGTCTTCCCAGGCCGGCCGAAGAGGTTGAACAGGAAGGGCGTCTGGATGTCGGGCTCGTTGCCCTGGTTGAAGAGGTGGCGGACAAAGAATTCCTCCAGTTCGTCAGCGAGGGTCTCTTTCCCGTGCCAGGCGCTCATCCGGTCGGCATACACGGGCATGGCCCAGCGGTACTGCCAGCGCGTGCCCTGATACATGCCGTTGCCCCGCATCTGGGCGAAACGCCCGTCGATGGTCATGAATTCCCGCTTCCAGGTAGCCTCGAAGAGGGAGTCCGACTCGGCGGCATAGCGCGCCTGCGCCTCCTTGTCACCGATGATGCCGGCGATCTCGGAAAGGGCCCAGAGGTCATAGACCGTCTCCATCTTCTGGTCCGGCGCGTTGCGGGTGAGGCCGTTCCGGGCGCCCGGAACACGGCCTTCGTCAGCTTCTGCGACCATCCCGGGGAAGGCTGCAGCGAGGTCGAAACCCCGGATCCCCTTGCGCCAGGCATCCAGCAGGGTGACCTGCGAGTGTTCGGTACGCACCGTCGGTACCGGCTCGGACATCGTGGCCCAGTTGCGTTTGCCGGTCTGGTAGAGGCTGACCAGCGAGCGGCAGATATCGGAGGAGGTCTCCGGGAAGAGCAGGGTGATCAGCGGGAACTTGGTCCGGAAGGTGTCCCACATGCTCCAGCCGCTGTAGAATGTCCATCCGTTCGCCTCCCGGACGAGGCCGTCCGTGCCCCGGTAACGGCCGCCGAATGTGGCGTGGAAGGGGCTGAGGCAGACCCGGTAGAGTCCGGTATAAAAAAGTGTGCGCTGTTCCTCTGTATTGCCGCGCACATCCACGTGGCCCAGGATTGCGTCCCAGGCGCGGGCCGCCTCCTGCCGCAAGGAATCGAAGCGGCGCGAGGCGATGGCGGCCAATTCGTCCGCCGCGGAGCGCTCGTCGATGGAAGAGAGCCCGATGCGCACTTCGACGGCCGGGACGCTGAAACGCAGCCGGGCCGTTGTTGCATCCGAAGCCTCTACGGTGAAGGGCTGGTCCGTCTCCAAGTAAAAGTACAGGCGGTAGGCGCCGAAATTGCAGACCGTCGAACTCTCCACCCAGCCTTCGAAATGCCTGTCATCCAACTGCTTCCAGGCGCATTGGCTGCGTCTGGGATCGATGGCGGAGTTGAAGTCGACGCTCAGGCAGCGTCCGCTCTCCGCCCCGAAAACGTACTGTTCGGCTGCGCAGTGCAGCGTAGCGGTCAGGCGTATCCGGGTTCCGTCGTCCAGCCCCGTCTCATAGTAGCCTGGGACCGCACGTTCCGTTTCCTTGACGATGCGGAGCTCCTGCTCCGGTCCGGCCGGAAAAATCCGCAGGTTGCCGCCGGTCCCGTCGCCGCCGGTCCCGCTCATCCGGGTCACGGAGAAGCCGCGGATGCAGGGGTCGTCGTAGTCATAGCCCGAATGGGTGACGGCCCGGGTGTCGGGCCCCACGCTCGCGAGTCCGAAGGGAAGCTGTGCGGCGGGGCTGACCTGCCCGTGGTCTCCGGCCGTGCCCATGAAGAGATTGACTGGCCGCGGTTTGCCGGTGCCCGTCATCGTCCACGCGCTGCCAAGCGCGAGCGCCAGAAAGAGGGTGCAGATCCGTCTCATCATTGCATGGTAAATTCCAGGGTCCCGCCTTTCAAGATATCCTCGTGAAGGAGGGTCCACTTGTCCAGGGGCTTGCCGTTGAGACGGACGGAAGCGACATGGCGGCGCTCCGGAGAGAGCCCCTTCGCCAAGACGGTAAAGCTCTTGCCGCCAGGCAGTTTCAGCGTCATGCGCGGCAACTGCGGCGCGCCGATGACGTACTGCCCGCCGCAAGGATTGACGGGATAGAAGCCCAGGGCCGTGAAGATGTACCAGGCGCTCATCTGGCCGCAGTCGTCGTTACCGCTGAGACCGTCGGGTCCGTCCTTGTACTGGCTCTCCCAGACTTCGTGCAGCAGTTCGGCTGCCTTGTCCGGAGAGCCGGCGAGGGTGTAGAGGTAGATCACGTGGTGGCTGGGCTCATTGCCGTGGGCGTATTGGCCGACCAGGCCGCTGACATCCACCGTCTCTCCGCTGCCGAGGTCGCCCGTAAGCGTGAAGAGGGAGTCGAGCTTGGTCACGAACGCCTCGCGGCCGCCCATCGCCTCGATGAGGCCCGGCACATCCTGCAAGACGTGCCAGGTGTACTGCCAGGAATTGCCTTCGGTGAAGGCGCCGCCCGTCTTCCAGTGGCCCACCTTGAAGGGGTCGAAAGGGGTTTCCCATCGCCCTTGCGAATCGCGGGCGCGCATCAGTTTCAGTTCCGGATCGAAGACGTTGTGCCAGTAGCCGGCGCGCTTGTCAAAGAATGCGGCGTCCTCCGTGTGGCCCAGGCCTTCCGCCATACGGGCGGCACACCAGTCGTCGAAGCTGCACTCCAGCGTGCGGGATACGCTCTCAACGAGGGTCACGTCGTCCGGGAAATAGCCGCATCGGTCGTAGGCGCCCCAGTCGTATTTGATATGGTCTTCGGTCAGGGAGCGCCGGATGGCCTGGTAGAGCGTCTCCGGATCGAATCCCTTGAATCCTTTCATCCAGGCATCCACGATTACCGGGACCGAATGGTTGCCGATCATCCCGTAGTTGTCGGTGCCTCCGAGCGTCCAGATGGGCAGGAATCCCTGTTGCGCATAATAGCGCATGCAGGAATTCACGACGCCGTCCACGATCTCCGGGCAGAGGATCGTAAAGAGCGGATGTGCGGCGCGGAAGGTGTCCCAGAGCGACATCGTTGAATAGAAGGGCGCCTGGGCCGAATCGGCGATATCGAGCTTGTCAGCTGCCGGTCCGGCGTCAGCGATGTTGCCCGGGTGCTGCATCAGGTGGTACATCGCCGTGTAGAAGATGCGGCGGTGGACCGGGTCGGCGTCGATGTCGATGCGCCCCAGATGCTCGTTCCAGGCCTGTTTCGCCTTTTCGCGTACGGCATCGAAGTCCCAGCCCGGGAGTTCTGCCGCGATGCTGCCTCTTGCCCCTTCCACGCTGCTCACCGAGATGGCCGCCTTGACCAGCAGGGGCTCGGTCGAGGGCCCGAAGTCCAGCACCCGGCGTGCGATGCGCTCGGCCGTATCCCGCAGGGGGAGGACCGCCGCGACCGTATAAGGCCGGCTGAACTCGATGTCATACCAGATGACCCGGTCGTTCCAGGCTTTGGAATGGGTGAAGCCGGTGACGCGCGTGGAGTCCGACCAGTCCTGCCAGGCCTCCGTGACGCGGTGGAACATCCGCTGTTCGCTCCCGATCTGGGCGCTCTGGAGGTCCAGCAGGAGCTTGACCGGCGCCCCTTCGGGGGAATAGCGGTGGATGGCCACGTGCGGGGTGCAGCTGACTTCGGCCGTAATGCCGAAGTCGTCCAGGTGGCAGCGGTAATAGCCCGGGGAGGCTGTTTCACCGTCCTTGGCGAAGCGGCTGCGGTAATCGTCGCGCAGCGCTTCGCCCGTGAACGGCTGCATCATCAGGTCGCCCAGCTCGCTGCTGCCCGTCCCGCTGATCCGGTTCTGGGTGAACCCTTGGATCAGGGTGTCGGCCCATTGGTATCCGCCGCACCAGTCCCAACCGAAATTGCCGGTCTGGGGGCCAGCCTGGATGGCACCGAACGGAGTCGTCGCGCAAGGGTGGCAGTGTCCGGCCCCGTCCGTGCCGGCGAAGACGTTGACATACTGCGTATAGTCAACGCTGCGGGCACAGGCTGCTGTCAGCAGGAGGGCGGCGAGCAAGGCTTTTTTCATAGGTTAAAATATCAGATGATGTCTTTCAGAGAGGCGGATTTAAGATCATCGGCCTTGCGGCGCAGGTCCTTCAGGCTGCAGCCATCCGCGATCATTTCATAATAACGGAGGATCATTTCCGCCAGGGGGCTGTCCGGCTCCAGCGCGCTCACGGTAGAGAGGACTTCCATCGCTTCTTCGCGGAGCTGCGGCCGGCCGGCTTCATCCAAATAACGTTTCACGCCTGCCGCGGCTCCCACGGCGATGTAGGCCGGGGTAATGCCTTCCTCCAGGGCGAGGGTGGCGGATCCAATCAGCCGGTCGGCCGGGGAGAGCTTGCGGGCGGGATCGCCGCCGACGCGGGCGCAGGTGTCTTTGAGGGCCGCATTGGTAAAGCGGCCCAGCAAGTCCGTGATGTGGAGCTGGATGCCGGCCAGGTCCACGTGGTAGTGGCGGCTCAGGGCCAGGGCGCTCTCCAGCATCGCATTCTGCGCGACGGTGCGGATCTCCGGATCGTCGATCGCTTCGAAGATGTATTCCACGCCCTTGAGACCGCCGAGGAAGGCGGTCGTCGCGTGCCCCATGTTGTGGATGAACAGCTTGCGCTTGACGAAGAAGTCGAAGGGTTCGAAGGGGACCATGCCCGGGATTTCGGGGACCGATCCTTTGAAGGCGGCCTTGTCCACGGGCAGGAAGCCGTATTTCTCCACGCATACGCGCAGCGGCTCGCCGTCCTTCATCTCGTCCGTCTGGACAGGTACCATCCGGCCGATGGAGGCTTCCACGAGGCCGACTTCCGCGTCGAAACGGACGCACTCCTCCGGGGTCAATTGCTCCTTGATCATGCGCTCGACGACCTTGTTGGCGTCGTTGAGGTTTTCGCAGATGATGATGTTGAGCGGAGCCCCGCCGGCGGCCCAGCGCTTGCGCAGGCCGGCGACGATGTTGGGGACGATGAATTTCAGGATACGGGCGCCGACGGCCGTGGCCATCAGCGCGCAACGGGCGATGACATCGGAGGCTGCTTCGGTGTCGTTGCCATTGACGGCAGTCACGTTCCGGACCAGGAGGTCTTCGTGTCCTTCGTTGGAAACGAAACGCAGGGGATAGCAGCGTTTCTCCTGCAGTTCCTTTACAACCGGCTCCGCCACGTCGATGAACGTGACCTCATATCCGGCGCCGCTCATCAGGGCGCCGATGAATCCGCGGCCGATGTTGCCGCCGCCGTACATCACAGCTTCTTTCATGCCAACTCCGGATACTCCGTACAAAGCAGCGCCTCCGCCGGCACATCCTCCTCAATCTCCGGGAAACGTCCGATCGGCTCCCAGAAGCGGTTGTCCGCCGCATCGTCGTTGACCATCGACACCTCGCCGATCAGGCAGGTACCTCCTTCCGCCCAGAAGGTGTGGTAGATATAAGGGGTGTAGCAGACACTCTGGCCCTTTTTGATCCGGTAGGTCTTGCCAGCCTCGAACTCGGTCACGACGCCGTCCACCTTGAGCTTGACGGTGCCGCCCTCGATCAGCTGCTCCGTCTTGGGATCGGCGTTCCAAAGCTTCATGCAGAAGTCGCCTTCGCCCTCGCGGAAAATGATGTCCTCCATCTTGTTCCAGTGGAAATGGGTGGGCGTTACCTGGCCGTCACGGACAATCATGATCTTCTCGCAGTAGGGCTTGCGGTCCAGGGCCGGGTTGCCGTTGCGCAGGGTCACGAGCGAAAGGCCGACCTTGGCGAAGTCGCCGCTGCCGAAGTCAGTGATGTCCCAGCCCATGCAGTTGTTCTTGATTTCGGCGCATTCGGCGCCTTTTTTCGCCCAGTCTGCAGGCGTCCAGTCGCACCAGGCGGGGAGGAAGAAGTGGTTTTTCTTGCAGACGGCTTTGTTCTCGCGGATGATGGCGTTGATTTCAGATCTTTTCATGGATGGTATAGGTTTTTAATGATTTTTGCGGGATTGGATGTAAGCCTGGATGGTCTCCAGGGTGGGGGCGCCTCCGGTCGAGGTGGTGCTGAAGAGGTTGAAGCGGGCGCTCGCCGAAGCGAAGTCCAGCAGGTCCTCGAGGCTGTAGCCTTCGTGGATGGCATAGAGCGCACCGGCGCAGAAAGCGTCGCCGGCTCCGACAGTGGAGACGATCTCCGATTTGTCAGGGCTGAACGAAGGGGCGCTGCAGCAGCGGCCGTCCTTGGCCGCGGCTACGCCGCCCTCCGGGAAGTGGATGACGACCAGTTTGCGCACACCCAGATCGAGGAGCTTGCGGGCCGCGGCTTCCACATCGCTGAAACGGATGGTGCCGTCCGCTTTCCGCAGCCGGATGTCGAGGCTGTTCTCGGCTTCCACTTCGTTGATGATCAGGTAGTCGGTGTACTTGAGGCAGGGGAGGACGACATGGCGGTAGCGGTCGCCTTCTTCGGAGACGACATCCACGCTGGTCTCGTATCCCATTTTCTGCAGGCCGTCCAGGGCGCGCGCAGCGGCGATGCCGTATTCGGGATCCTCCTTGTCCAGGCTGTCCAGCAGCAGGAGGTAGCCCAGGTGGAAAATCTTGGCCGGGGACTGGCAGGAAAGGACCGTATCCACATCCAGGTGCGCGTTGGCGCCGCGGTAGTGGAAAAAGGTCCGGGCTCCGCCCTTTTCCGTCATGACATCCGTGTAGGCCGTGAGTTCATCCTTCAGGATCTTGACATGGGTGCGGTCGATCCCGAAGCGGTCGCAGGCCTCCAGGCAGCGGCGTCCGTTGTCATCGGCTCCGATGCATCCGCCTGCATACAGGGGCAGGCCGCTTTTCATGCTCGCGAGGTCCACCAGGACATTGTGCGCGAGTCCGCCCAGGCCTACATCCACGCTGGTGATGGTGGTCAGATTCCCTTTCTGGGGATACACGTCGATGAATTTGACGGTGTCGGCGACCCAGTTGCCCGCCGAGATGATTCCTTTGCGTTGTTGGTTCATTATATGAGGTCGGTTAGAAGTCAATCGATTTACTAGCTATTGACAAATATAAGGGATATTTCTTGAAAACCGCAGGTTTGTGTCAAAAATAATGTAACTTTGTCTTGATCTGACCGGTTTTCTATGAAAGAGTTTTGGAGATTTTTGAAGTTCGTCCTGTTCTCGGCCAGCGCCGGCTTGATCGAGATGGGGGCCTTTGCCTTGCTCAACGAATTGGCGGGATGGCGGTACTGGCCCTGTTACCTGATCGCTTTGGTGCTGTCCGTCCTGTGGAATTTCACCCTCAACCGGAAGTTTACTTTCCGCAGTGCGGCCAACGTGCCGGTCGCGATGCTGAAAGTATTCGGATATTATCTGGTATTTACGCCCTTGTCCACCTGGCTGGGGGATTATCTGGCCGAGGACTTGCTGTGGAACGAGTATCTCGTGACGGGGATCAACATGATCCTCAACCTGGTGACCGAGTTCCTGTTCCAGAAGTACGTCGTGTACCGGGGACAGATCGACAATAATCTTGCGGCGGAAGATGCCGTCGTGAATGGATGATCCTGAAATGATGAAGAAACGCCTTTTTCTTTTTGTCGTCTTGCTGGGCCTCTGCCAGGCTTATGCACCGGCCTTTGCGGACGGAGATGATATCGTGAAGGATGGCTGGAATTTCGGCCCGCTTCCTTGCGTCAGCTACAATTCCGATCTGGGCTTCCAGTACGGCGTCTGCGCCGACATTTTCAATTACAAGGGTGTCTTCCCGGACTATCGGCAGCGCTTCTATCTGGAGGCGTCGCGTTATACGAAGGGACAGACCCTGCTGCATGGACAGTTCGATTCGAAATACCTGATCCCGGGTGTACGGACGACCTTCTCGGCGAGCTACCAGTATGATCCGATGTTCCTGTTCTACGGCCTGGATGGCGTGGAAGCCTACGATCCTGCGCTGGCGGCCAACAAGGAGACGCGTACGGCCCGCTATGCCTATAAGCGCTCGATGGTCCGGGTCCTGGCCGACTTCCAGGGGAAGATCGTCCCGCATCTGAACTGGGTGGGCGGGCTCTCTTTCTGGCACTACAAGTTGGGAGACATCGACCTGGAGGCTTATGACGCGTCCTCGACGCTTTTCCATCAAATGCGGGAGGCGGGCGTGTTTTCGGCGGCCGAGGCGGCCGGCGGGTCCCGTCTGGAAGTGAAGGCCGGCCTGGTCTGGGACACCCGCGACAACGAGGCGGCGCCTTCCAGGGGCATCTGGGCGGAGGCGTATCTCAATGCTTCTCCGGACGTCTTCGGCGACGGTTACAAATATGCGCGGCTTTCGGCGCACTGGCGGCAGTATCTGGGTCTGGCCGGGGAGAAACTGGTCTTCGCCTACCATCTGGGTTATCAGGGCACGGTGCTGGGTCAGGCGCCATTCTATACGCAGCAGAATATCAGCACGCTTTTCCTGCGCCAGACCTGTACCGACGGCCTGGGCGGGATCAATACGGTGCGCGGCCTGCTGGCGCAGCGTCTGGTAGGGGACAGTTATGCCTGGCTCAACTCGGAGCTCCGGATCCGGCTGGTTTCGTTCAATTTCATCAATCAGAGCTGGTACGTGGCCCTCAATCCGCTCTTTGATGCGGGAATGGTGACGCGGCTTTACAAAGGCGAGGAATTGTCTGCCTTCTATGGCCGCAGCCTGTCGGACCTGCGCGCGGAGGCGCTGAAACTGCATTGCAGTGCCGGCTCGGGCATCAAGCTGGTGATGAACCGGAATTTCATCGTCTCAGCTGAATATGCGCGTCCTTTCCGGCGCACGGACGGTGAGAGTGCGGTGTACATCGCATTGAATTACATTTTCTGAGCTGGCGTATGAAAGCATCCCGTTTCCCAGCGATCCTGCTCCTGCTGGCCTTGGCGGCCTGCGGGCGGGGGATGCTGTCGCGGGATGATGCCAATGCGCCGACAGGCTGGGCGGTCTGCGAGAATCTGGAAGGAGGTACATTCGCCCTGACGGGCGGCGCAAAGGATTCGTCCAGGGGCGTTGAAGGCCGTCAGATCGTGCTGCTGTCCGATGGCGCAGACATGCGTCCGGCCATCGAGGCGGCGATCTGCGACTATGACATCATTGTGCTGGACGGGTCCCAAGGGCCTTTCCTGTATTCCGAGTCCTCTTATTTCGAGGGGTTGCGCAACAAGACCATCGTCGGTGTCAACGGAGCCGTGATCCGTACGGCTTTCCAGTTTACGCCGGAATTGCAGGAGGCTGTGAAGCATGCGGGTGAGCGTTACGACGGCGCCGTTCCGGAACCGGGCGGCAGATTCCGGCTGAGCAATGATTCGCTGGCGCGGAATTTTGCCGGTTATGCCATGATCGAGACATTGATGGAGCATACCGGTGACCGGACGATGCGTTTCATGCGTTCCGGGGTCTGGGCTTTCCTGCACGGCTGTGGCAACCTGATCATCCGCAACCTCTTTTTCGACGGACCCGGTACGATCCGGGGCAAGCCCGATACGATGATCCGCCTGCGCCATGACTGCGACCATGTGTGGATTGACCATTGCACCTTCGAGGATCCGGGTTGCCTGGCGCTGGGCATCACCAAACGCTCGGATTGCGTGACTGTAAGTTGGTGTGAGTTCCGCTTTACGGGGCAGTCCAACGGACATTCGCTGGGTGTGTTGATTTCCAGCAGCGATGAGGATTGGGAGGATGAAGATTTCCTGAACGTGACGTTCGACCATTGCTTGTGGAGCGATGTCTGGTCGCGGATCCCGATGGCGCGTTTCGGGACGGTGCATGTGCTGGACAATTGTTTCGATTGTCCGGGGACGGTGGGGATCAATCCGCGGCAGAATGCGGAGTTCCTGGTGGAGGGTTGCTGGTTTTCCGAGGGGGTGAAGCCTTTCTGTGACTATCGGATCGACGTCGCGCCGCCGAAGGCCTATGTTTTCCGGGACAGTCGCTGTGATCCGCAGTTTGAGCTGCCTTCGTCGGGGCAGGTGAGCGTGCCGTATGACTATGATGTGACTACGCCGGAGCGGTCTCGTGACGAGGTCCGCGCCTTCGCCGGACCTACGCTTCGTGACCCGCTTCGGATCCGCCCTGTTCCGGCCGGCCGCCGCACTGCCAAGGGCGTGTCCACCCTCGGACACGGGCAGGGGGAGGGGCCCGCCGGAGACAAGCGGTCGCAGACCGCGCAGGAAACGGTGGGAGGGGCCGGAGCG
>CAMOTB010000003.1 GCA_946625485.1 uncultured Bacteroidales bacterium
GCAAATGTAGCGAGGATTTCTCCCCGCTACAATATGTAGTTTATCGGATGCTTACAGGATTACACATGGTTTGTTCTAAAACGTCATAAGCCTTACACGTATGAAGAGGTCTATGAAATAGCCAAGAACTATACCTGTTCCTCTGATTTTCAAAAAGGGAATGGAAGTGCATATGGTAAGGCCCGGGAAAATGACTGGATAAAAGACTATTACTGGTTCACAGCTAAACAGCACTCTCCTTATACATATGAGCAGTGTTTTGAGGTCGCGAAACAGTTTAGCTCAAGAGTCGGTTTTGCTAAAGGGAACGCAAGCGCATACAATTCAGCACTTAATCATGGCTGGCTTGACGATTATAAATGGTTTAAATCTAAGCAGAAGCCATTCAACTACTGGACGAAGGAACGCGTTGCGGAAGAATCTAAGAAATACAAAAGTCGCGGCGAGTTTCATGACAACAATGGAACGGCTTACGGGAAAGCTAGGGTAAATGGTTGGCTTGATGAGTTTACGTGGCTGAAAGATGATCGAATCGATTTCTCAAGCGACAAGATAGACTGTGTCTATGCCTATGAGTTCGCTGATCATCATGCCGTATATGTAGGAAGAACACTTGTCAGAAGAACCCAAGAACGGGATAGAGAGCATTTATTCACAGATTCAGATGCTGTATATCTTTTCGCAAAGGAGAATTTCATTCCAGTCCCGGATATGAGAATTCTTGAGACAAATCTAACTCTTGCAGAAGGTGTCCAAAAAGAAGGTGAGTATCTTGAGAATTATCGCAGAAATGGATGGCGGATTCTAAACAGGGCGAAAACAGGTGGAATTGGATTGATTGCTAGAAATAAGTGGTCAAAAAGAACTTGTAGGGAAGAAGCTCTTAAATACAGAACTCGAGGTGAGTTCGCAAAACAGTGTTCTGGTGCATATGAGGTTGCTCGCAGTAACGGATGGCTCGATTCCTATACTTGGCTTGAAGAGAAGCAAAAGCCTGCTGGATATTGGGATAGCTACGACAATTGCTACAAGGCGGCGAAGACTTGTAGAACAAAAACCGAGTTCATAAAACTATACAACGCGGCTTATGTAAGTGCTAGAAATAACGGCTGGCTAGAAGACTATTTCTGGTTTGCGATAAAGAAAGTTGCTCATAACAAGAAGTGGGATTTTGATACTGTTTTTGAGGAAGCAAAAAAATATAAATCCAGAAAAGAGTTTAGTAACAAGGCTCGTGGAGCTTATAAGGTCGCATGTCAAAATAAATGGCTAGATCTTTACGATTGGTTTGGACACACGAATGATCTTATCAGTGAGAAACTTAAGAGTAGTTGGAATCGTCGCAAAAAGGAGAGTAATAAAGGAATAGCCAGTCTCTTTGATGAATACTAAAGCTTCATTTTTACTTGCTCGAACGCGTGTAAACTAGAAGAAATATTAGCTCAATTCATAGCTTCATCGTTGTTTCAAGAGCAAATCAAGCACCCACCATATAGATGAAATAGGAAAACAAGTGCTAACAGGACAGTTTCAGCACAACGCTTAGTTGTTTTTCAAAAGAAAAAGGGAGAATCCATCGCTGAATTCACACTTATCAATTATTCTCACCAGACTGGCATTTTGATCACTTTTTGAATGGCTTTCTTGATTGCTTCCTGTCCATAAGAACAGGCTAATAATCTCAGTGCAGTAGAAATGGCTTCTTCTGCTGTGAGGAAAACTGGTTCAAGACCATCTTCACTTAGCCGATCATTGACAGTTGTGTCGTACATGTAGGTGTAGCCCTCTGATTTAACAATAATTTGCATCATAGTGTTTGGTTTTTAGGTTAAAAAAGACTCCCCTCTTGAGGAAGGGAGTCTTAAACGCACTTATCTGATTGTTGTTAAGGACAGACTGGACGAATTGATAAACCTATATAACGATCATCGAGACCGCGCGTCATCGCTTTATTGACGGAACTGACCGTAAGATTAGTCCCACACCAAGGATAGTCTGTATCGAGCGAAGAAGACCAGTAACTTCCCCAAACCCCCAATCGATCAATCGAGGAGTGAATGCGGCCTGCGGCGGGAAGGAAAATGGACTTGTCCTTGTATCCTTCCTTTTTGCTGGTGAATCGACATCCAGAAATGCCATTTTCTGTTGTCCACACAATAGTACAATTGTCAATCAACTCATGCATTTCATCAATTGTTGGCATTCTCCAATCTCCTCCCCAATTTACATGAGCAGCATCATCTTCTGGGTCAAGCGTCATCTTATTGTCGACAAGGCCTTTACCACTCTTCCAGTTGTACTTAATTAACGTCCCTCCAGTACCTTCACACCATTTATAAGACTCCCAACAATAGTTCCACCAACTAGGTTCCGTTTCACCCCAGGCAAAGTAGGCGCCAAATTCTTCCGATACTGAAGCGCCTATATTCCAACTCGCCCACTTCACACTCAAACCTAGGTCAATCGCGTCTCCGATCGTCCCGCATACGCCGGGATTAGCCACCGGATAATCGCTAATAGGCCGCAGCCTTTCTGCATAGTTGCTCCAATTTGTCCGTACCTTGTACATCTCCACCATATTAGCCGGTACGTACAAGAAGGTATAGTCAGCTAGGAAGGAATTGGACTGAATCGATATGGCCGCCGTCGAAGGAAGTACAAGGTGATGAAGATGTCCAAACGCATTGTTCCCAATGGCCGTAACACTAGATGGGAGTTCCAATGCATAGTTGTCATTTTTGAATAGGCAACCTTCAAAAGCATTGTTACCAATGGTTGTTAACGCAGTTGGCCAACTGATTGAAACAAGCCTGATACAACCAGAGAAACAACCTGTCGGCAATGAAGTCAAATCTTCTGGCAGGGTCACGGATGTCAAAGATGTACAGCCAGAGTAAGCATACGATCCGATTGATGTGAGCGAAGCCGGAAACACCATAGAAGAAATCGTCAGGCAACTCTGGAAGGCATAATTGCCGATGGACTTGAGCCCCGAGGGCAGATCGATACCTGTCAATACTGTACATCCAGAGAAAGCATATTGCCCTATGGAGACGAGCGTAGCTGGTACAGTCAAGGTCGTGAGAGCTTGACAATTCCTGAAGGCATAGCTCGGAATCGACGTGATATTTGTCGGCAGGGTGACGGACTTTAGAGAAGTGCACCCGTCAAAACAGTAGGCCGGCAGCGAGGTCAGCGCAGCAGGAAGTTTGACGGTATCCAGTGCGGCGCAGTTCTTGAAAGTACCCAACGTCGTGATATTGTCCGGAATGGTGATGTGTTTCAATTCTGAGCAATTCACGAAGGCATTTCCCGTCGAGGTGGCCGAAGTAAAAAAGCGTATCTCATCGAACTCAGTCACTGTGTTCCAATCGGTGAAAAGACCAGCAAGACTAGTCACAGCGGCAGCTTCCGCATAGGATACTTCGCCATCACCGTTGGTATCAAACTTCTCCACGCAAGCATATTTAGCTATGGGGTCGGCAAATTGGATGACATCATCCGGCGTTGGCTCATCACCGCCTGTGGGTTTGAACATCAAGTCTTCGTCCGCATCAGCCAAAGATCCAAAAATACCACGCTTGAATGTTACGGAGCTGGATGAAGTCAGTTTAGCGGACTCTGACTCCTTGTAGAAGGTCATCTTATATCCACTAGAAAGAGACCCAGGTATTGCAGAGATGTAATACCATTGCCCAGTTTGGAATGTACCACCATTAGGAGCAGTTAGTGTTATCACGGTTTCACTCTCAGATACTTCCTGCACAGCTGGAATTCCATCGCCAAAAACTATCTTAATCTTTCCAGCAATGGCTTCTCCGTTGTTACCCTGGAATGTGACGCGTTTGATTCCTTCCTGAGTGAGGGAGAACCGGAGTCCACCACAGACATTGTAAAAGGCAAGTCCATATCCATTGGATTGAGCGACGGTAATATTGGTATTCTTAGCAAAACTACCGGCTCTACCTGTCTGAGAAGCAGGAAGCGTCGTAACCATTGCATCTCCATCAAGGACAGCATCTGCACGATAAGGATACAGTCCCCAAGTCTGGGTGGAATATCCCGCGCCCTCAGTTGCACCGACAATTACATTAAGCGTTCCCGTAAAGGTCGCAACTGTTGCATTCTCGGTGTTCTGGGAGACAAAACGACCACTAGAACCATTGAAGAAGACTTTGATCTCATCGGAAGGCTCCCAATAGACCTGCGTTCCACCATTCTGGACAGTGGTTCTAGTCATTTCTGATCCTTCCTGATAAGCGGTAAACGTCATCTGCATTCCCTCTGGCTCAGAGGGTTCAGTGTTCCTTGCACATGCGGAAATAGCCAGTGCAATAATGGCAAAAAAGATATAACGAGTTTTCATATTCATGATTCTATTACGGCCAATCTTCATATCCTACGCCCTCGCTTTCTCCATCTTCAGGGCTATCGCACAGAAAGCCTTCAGTAAAGAAAGAGAGCACTTCAATTCTGGGAGATAGATAATCGCGGCAGAGGGGCAAACTTTGCGATTCTTTCATATACATATAACGACTGCCAATGGATAAGTCTAGATTACTAATGCTTTTGGGTTAAGACCCATGAAAGATGCAAAGATAGAAAATGAGAAACAAAAAAGAAATTCGATTTATGTATGATTTGGAGAATCCGCTTTTCTTTCATTAGCAAAGTCCATCGACAGTCCAATCATAGGCGTTTGATTGAAGTAAAACACATCCTGAAAATCTGCCTCTTGCAAAGCCATGATTATAGTACTATATTTGGATAACTCATTATCATAATACTCTTTATTTATGGATAGAAATGCATTAGATTGGATTTTTTCTACGCTACCGCAAGCTTTGGCAGCATTAAGCGGATTAGTCTTTGCGGGTGCTTCATTTCTCATTTCTCATTTTGATGCAAGAGCGAAAAGTGACGATTCTCTTACTGAAATCATGCAAACATTGGAGGGAATCATTCACAAATCAGCATCTTATTTGTTTAAGACAAGTTGTTTGGTTATTGTTTTAGATATCATTGCTATTTTTTTAAATCCTATCCGAGATGGATGGACCTTTTCCTTTGGCGGTAGCTGGGATTGGTATTACTTTTTTGCGATTCTTCTGTTCATATTGAACGTTTTTTCACTAGCCTACACAATTAAATTTGTTTTGACTGTACTGGATCCTAACCTCTTAGATAAAGCCATTGGCAAAGTGAAAGATAACTATCAAATTAATCATAATTCCGAATCAAAACATGTTGATGGTATAGAATACCTTAGGCTATTCCAGGAGTTTGAGAATGGAATTAGAAAAAAGGTCAATGAAGAAACAAACAACTTCGTAGAAAACAATAAAATGACCACATACCAAATAATACAGTTTCTTTATAAGAACAGAGTTATTAATAGCTCCACCTACAAGGACTTATTAGATCTCAATGGCATTAGAAACATATTAGTTCACGGATCGATAGATGAAAATATCCCTATTAATAGATATAATAAATTGAAGGAGTTATCGGCGGCCTACAAAGATTGGCCTCAAATTAAATGGTAAAGATTGGATCCGAATCCTTTTTCTTTTCTTACCTTGTGATTCCTCAAAAGACAGTAATACTTATCGTCGGTCCTATTCTTGCGAAATAAGAACAGTAACTAGATCAAAGCTTATCTATAAGCGGTTGTTGTTCATTAATAGAGTCAAGAATTATCTTTCTTTATTTCGCATTATTCATGTACAATTAATTCAGGAGAGCCCCAATCAAGGGGCTCTCCTTTCTTCATCATATAAACAGCGTATGAGAGGATACCTGCAGAATCCAGATGCTGCAACAAAGCCCATCTGCCTTCCAAGGTGATTCCTCTCTATCCACTTGCCAATTCCAGGATAGTTGTTTTCATCCAGGAACACCATGTCGTCGGATTGCATCGGATGATTGAGGTTCACTGTCACGACAGCATACTCCTCGCCATCCAGTTCGTTCATGATCAAGGCCACCGTACCATTATTCTTGTACGATGACCTTTCAAGAGTTATCTGCTTCCCTCGGTACTCATACGTTTTCATAGCCGATCACTTTCACGCCGTTGGCAAGCACTTCATAGACGAACTTCTGATTGCCGTTTGCATCCGTATATCGATTGGCTCTCAAACGACCGAGGACGTGTACCTTGGATCCTTTGCTGATTTCCGGGCAGTTCCAGGCAACGACACGATGCCAAGTTGTTTCGACGATCGGAGGGCTATCCTTCGAGACGTAAGAGTAGTCGGTGGCGACGGAGAAGCTGGAAACCTTCTCGTTGCTGAAAGTCTTGACGTAGACACTGCCTACAGTGCCACGCAGTTCAATTCTGTTCAATTGTTCCGCGGTGTTGACTAGATGCTATAGGGTTGTGTTTTTACCTCGAAGAAATTGTAGTTGACAGCGTCTAGCGTTGTAAAGACAATAGGATCATGCATTGTTGTTTGGACGTGGGGCGGACGAGCAGCCCTACGGTGTGTGGAGAACGGCTTAGTTGCGAAACAGAAATAATGGTCATACAGGAGCAGTTTAACATGTCCGGTTCAACTTGGATTTTATGTGGAAGATATCTGATTTTCTCCCATTCCAGTTAAAACATGTTGAATGTTTTCCGGAGTGAGAGGTGGTCCCTCAATAATCTCTTATGTGCTTTTGCTTTTAGTTGCCAGCCATTCGAAGTAGATGACCAGTCCTACGGTTGCGATAAAGATGCAGAGCTGCAGAATCATTTCAGTTGTTGTCATAACGAAATGTTTTGTTAATTGTTTTGGCTGCCCCTACCCCGAAAGATCGGTCCATCTAAATGAGTCCCCCAAAAACGCATATAGGGAGGGGCTCGATCTATGTGTTTTTATGTGTGCGAGATATATGCTATTACTTGGTTTGGAATAGTTCTCAGAGAAAGGTATCTTTGTTTGAGAAACACATAATGTTATGAAAAAGTTACTTCTGGCTCTCTCGTTACTGCTCGTAGGATGTTCGACTCTAAGCCAGTCTCCGATCTCCGAGTCGTCGGTTCCATTAGACAATTACAAATACGTTTATATCCCTGGTACGAGCGCACTGCTATCTGGTGAAGGCTATACAGGGGGAACTGTTTCGACTGGCGTGTACGGTTCTTCAACAAGCAAGACAGTGAATCCTGCAGACGTGATCTCCGGTTTTCTGATGAAAAAAGGATTTGCCAAGTTGCCACAGTTGGATAGCACCCTACTAGGTCAGACCCTCATAGTCTCATACGGCGAGAGCGATCGTCGTCCGATTCTTGGTGGATTAGCCGGCTATTCCATAGAAACGACCATTCAGTTTTTAGATGCAGCCACAAATGAGATTGTCGCTTCAACGACTGCATCCGGATATGGGGATACAGAGGCTGACGATATCCGAAAAGCCATTCTGAAGAGTTTGAGAAGCCTATTTGAACAATGAAAAGACTCGTTCTCTTATTCCTTGTTCTGGCATTCGCAGTGTCTTGCCAGAAGATTACGCTTTCCAAAGGTGTGTACGCAGCAAATACGCCGGAGGGGAAGTTGTACCTAGAACTCCTAAGCGGCCATGATTGCGAAGCGTATTTCCAGCCGAATAACAAAGAGTCCGGATCATACTATATCTCTGATGGTGAGATCGACCTAATAATCCATGCAGACAGCGGAACGAGTACCTGGTGGTTTGGCGGTAAACTAGGCAAAGGTCAAATCAAAGGGACTTCGTTTACAATTCAGGCTCAGAGGATGAGATCCTTAACCCCAGAATACTTGGACCTTCTATTTGTGAAACAATGATTTGTTAAGCGCCCATCATTATCCGATGGGCGTTTCTTTTCTTGTTTGGAATAATTCCCGAAGAAAAGTATCTTTGTTTAGACCAAAAAGATAAGAAATGAAGAAACTGATTCTTGCCATCATACTAGCCGTTTCATCCATTGTTGCTTCTGCACAGTGGTATGCCAGGCCCTCATCCAATGCAACAGTAACAGCTTTTCTAGAGGGAAGAAGCGCAGTAGGTTCTCTTCCTCGTCCCAGTTCAACCGCTCAGGAGAGTGGGACAGTTATTGTAAGAATATGGGTAGATAACTATGGAAAGGTCGTAAAAGCACAAGCCGGTTCATATGGTACAAATCTATTAGACAGGAGCGTGTGGGCTGCTGCGAGAAATGCTGCGATGGGTACACGATTCAGTCAAAATATGGATGCCCCAGCTATGCAAGAGGGGACAATTAAGTATGTTTTCTGGGCAGAGAACCAATATAACGAGCTTTCAGTAAACAAAGGCGCCATTAAGTTTCTAGGAATCCCAATTGATGGATCTGAATCGCAGTTCGCAGAGAGGCTATTGGATAAAGGATTCACCTACAGTCGTATTTACGAGTGCTATAAAGGCGAATTTAATGGAAAACCTGTCGACGTATACCTTCATACGAATCATGGCAGAATGGATCGAGTATATGTTTCCTTTCCGTATACATCAGAAGGAGAAGTCAAGGTGGAATACAACAATCTTTTATCGCAATTCGAAAAGTCTGGGAAGTATTTAGCTGCAGAAGCTAATAAAACTCTGACGGACAAGGATGATATTTCGCACGAAATCGCAGTCAATAGCAAACGATTCCAGGCAAGTTTCCATTATCTTGATCCAGATAAGGATCCGAAAGACTTCATGAATACCTTTCTGGATAACTTCTCTGATCTTCTTACAGAGGAACAGTTAGCAAAGCTTAAGGAGGTTTCACAAAAAGCATTAGACACTCCGGATGCAGACCTGGAAACTCGTCAGGCTGAGATGATGAAGGAAATGGAAGAATCGGGGCTCTTCAAAAGCGATAATAATAAGCCTGATCCTGAACAAGCCGTTCGTTTTCTTAAAGCTTTGTTGGATGGAATGAACTCAGCTATCGATGGCACAGTTTGGTTCATGATTCACGAATACAACGGCAAGTATCAAATTGGGCTCTATTACGACAACATTCATAATCGACCTCACGGAGAAGATCTTTAATTCTCAATGCTCACCAATTGGTGGGCGTTTTCTTGTTTGGATAATTCTGAATAACAGTTATATTTGTACATTATAATGTACGTATAAAGCTATGGTTGTTATCAGTTCAGCGGAACTCCGCAGCAATATGAAGAAGTACCTGGATATCGCAAAGACGGAGCAGGTATTGATTCAGCGAGGAAAGAATGAGACTTTTGTCCTTTCCGCACAACAGACACCGGTCGAATATGATCTCGCTCGCGCGGTCACGGTTGATGATGTGATCGCCAAGGTGAGAGAAGGTCTGACTGAAATGTTTGAGCGCAAGGCTGCAGAGAAATGAAGGTTCTTTTTCTTCCAGAAGTCAGCCAGCAGTTTGTTGAGTTGGCTGAGATTCTGTACGACAAGGGCTATTTGAGTTTCCTGGATGATGCCATCGAGTACTCAGACAGCCTCTTTCGCCAAATCCAGAGAGAACTTCCCATTAGAGTTCATCGGGATGCTCCTGCCTATTTCGACAGATATGGGAAAGGCATGTCTTATGCCGCATTCACCAAGAACAAACATACGACCTGGTATGTTTTCTTCAACGTGTATGAGATTGCCGGAGAGTTGATTTACCTTGTTCGTCATCTAAGCAATAATCACGTGATCGCTCATCATTTGGATATTGGATCTTAAAAGCCCCCGAAACATGGAATCAACCATCTGATATTACCTCGAAACGTTCAGTTCCCTTAAATGCAAATAAAATATATTTTTGTATTTCAAAATGGGGAAGAGTACATTTATTGAATACGCTGCTGAGTAGCAAGCAGGGGGTCGCCGGTTCGAATCCGACTATCTCCACAAAAAAGGGGCAACACCACGTGGTGCTGCCCCTTTTTGCGGAGATGCCCGGCAGTGGCGCTGCCGGGCGCCAGTCTTTCATTGAGGGGCATGCCCCTCAAACTCCCCAGCCCTGCGGGCTTTCGGCTTCAGGCCTGCATCTTGGGGCAGCCTTTGCGATGATACGAGAGCGACGAAAGGATTAAAGACTGCGATTCTTTCCTTTCGTCGCGCTGTTTCCCTTCATTTCGCCCAATTCCTTGCGACGAAAGGAAGACTACGGCACTCCCGTTCCTTTCGTCGCAAGCCCGACATTCAACGCCACTACCAGAAGAGTACGACGCCGTTGGCTCCTTGCTGTCGGAGGTCCCTGTTGCCGGAAAGCTTGCTGTCGGAGGTGCGCTGTCAGAAATGGGTGTGGGGCGTTTTCTTATATTTGATTATCTTTACGACATGAAAACAGTCGTCTCTTTCCGAAAATGTTTGGCGGTCCTCTTCGGACTGGCTCTTCTTACTGTTTCGCTTCGTGCGGCGGAGCCGTTCCGCATCGCCGTGGCAGGGGTCACGCACGACCACCTGGGCGGGGTGGTGTCCCAACTCAAGCAGGGTGACATCCAAGTCGTAGGGGTGTGGGAGTCGGATGCGCGTTATCTGCATGCCAATGCGCTCAGCGGGGTGCTCCCGGAGGGCCTTCTCTTTGCCGACCTGGGCGAGATGCTGGATGCGACCCACCCCGAGGCCGTCGTGGCCTACGGCTCGATCAAGGAACATTTGGCTGTCGTCGAGGCCTGTGCCCCGCGCGGCATCCATGTGATGGTGGAGAAGCCCCTCGCCGCGAACCTGCGCGATGCGAAGAAAATGGCCGCCTTGGCCCGGAAGCACGGCATTCTCCTGCTGACCAACTACGAAACGACCTGGTATGCCGCCAACCGTTTTGTCCGGCAAGAAGTCGAAGCCGGAAAGCTGGGCCCCCTCTACCGGATCGAAATCTACGACGGCCATCAGGGTCCCATCGAGATCGGCTGCAGCAAGAAGTTCACCGACTGGCTGACCGATCCCGTCCTCAATGGCGGAGGGGCCGTGATGGACTTCGGCTGCTATGGGGCCAACCTGGCCACCTGGCTGCTCAAGGGACAGAAACCTGCGCGCGTCTATGCCGTCCTGCAGCATAATAAGCCGGAAGTCTATCCCAAGGTGGATGACGACGCCACCATCGTCCTGGACTATCCCGGTACGACGGTGCAGATCAACGCCTCGTGGTGCTGGCCTTACGGTCGCAAGGACATGTATGTATATGGGAAAGACGCCTGCCTGTACCAGGCTGATTCGAAAAGGGTCGCCCGGAACCCCGGCCAGCCTGCGCTTGAAACGCCGGCGCTGGAGGCCCCTTACGACAATCCTTTCCACTACCTGGCTGCGGCGGTGAGGGGAGAGATCCGCGTTTCCCCGACCGACCTGTCCTCGCTGGAAAACAACCTGACCGTCATGGAAATCCTCTCGGCCGCTGTCCGCAGCGCCCGCAAGGGAACCCCGGTCAAGCTATAACCTTCGCATGAAACAGACTAATTAACGGAACAATGGAGAATACAATACAGAAACGCGAAGTCTGGGTGGACTGGCTGCGGGTGATTGCCTGCCTGATGGTGATGGTCGTGCACAGTACGGAACCTTTCTATATCGGTGGAGACGGAGCGCTGGTCCTGACGGCCGGGGATGCCTTCTGGTCGGCTTTTATCGATTCGCTGGTCCGCTGCTGCGTGCCCCTTTTCGCCGTTGCATCCAGTTATCTGCTTTTCCCGCTGCGCTATGACGCCGGGGAGTTCGTGCGCCGCCGGGCCGTCCGGGTCCTGATCCCGCTGGCGGTCTGGTCGGTCTTCTACGCCTTCCTCTGGGGGAGTCCGGCGCAGAATTTCAAGGATCTGCTCTTCAACTTCAATTATTCCGCCGGGCATCTGTGGTTCGTGTACATGCTTCTGGGCATGTATTTGCTGATGCCGCTGCTTTCGCCCTGGGCGGAAAAGGTGAGCCGCAAGGAACTGACGGTCTATCTGGGGATCTGGCTCTTCACGACGATCCTTCCCATGCTGCGCGACCTGCTCTCCGGCGGGCAGGTGACCGTCATCCAAGGGGTATCCGGTGTGCCCCGGCAGGCCCTGACGCCCTTGTGGGGCGAGGCCAGCTGGAACAGTTACGGCACGTTCTACTATATCAGCGGCTTCATCGGCTACCTTCTGCTCGGCTTGTATTTCCGTCGTTTTGTCGGCCCGATGTCCTGGGGAAAGACGCTCGCCATCGCACTGCCTTTCTTCCTCGCGGGCTTTGGCATCACTTTCGGCGGCTTCTACCGGCGGCTGCTCACTATGGCGGCCGGAAATTTTCCGGTCTCCGGCCCGATCGACCACGTCGTCTTCTGGGAAACGACCTGGCAGTATGATACGCTCGGCGTGGTGCTGATGACGGTCGGCTGCCTGCTGGTCCTGCGTAAGATTACGGCACAGGGTCCTTTCTATCAGCATGTCGTGCTGCCGGTTTCGCAGGCCAGTTACGGGATGTACCTGGGCCACATGGTGGTCCTCGCGGCCTTCTCCGGCCTTTTCCGGGGCTGGCTGGGGACCGGTGGGGACGCGCTCTGGGTCACGCCTGTCGAGATCCTGCTGACCGCCGTCTGCAGCTACATCGTCACGGCTCTCGCCGCTGTCCTTCTGCGCCGCATTCCCAAGCTGGGGAAATGGATTATCGGATAGTCGATCTCCGCATATTTGCATTTTTATCGGAATGCAGTAAATTTGTCGTTCCAAAGTGAAGTGAAACGTAAGAGAATATGGCATCATTCAATATCTCCGGAATCCAGCAGGTAGGCGTGGGTACGGTCGATTTCAGAAAGTCCTGGAACTGGTTTATCGAGCATTTCGGCTTTGATATCCGCGTCCTGGAGGACGATACCGTCGCAGAACGCATGCTCCCTTATACCGGCGGCAAGGCCCAGAAACGCCATGCCTGCATCGCCTTGAACCTGCAAGGCGGCGGCGGGCTGGAGATCTGGCAGTATTCCGACCGCAAGCCGCAGCCTTGTCCCTTTGAGGTGGCCATCGGCGATCTCGGAACCTTTGCGGCCAAGATCAAATGTCTGGACGTCAAGGCCTTCCATAAGCAGATCGAAGCCAAGTGGAGCGAAGTCAGCCCTGTGGCCGCGCTCCCTGACGGCACGCCCTGCTTCTATGTCAAGGACCTGTATGGCAACTGCTTCCAGCTGGTTGAGCGGAAGGATGTCTTTATCCCGCAGGGCGGGAGCCTGACCGGCGGCGTCATCGGCGCCCTGGTCGGCGTGACCGACATGGACCGGTCCATCGCTTTTTACAAGGAAGTCCTGGGCTATGACAAAGTGCTTTATGACCGGACGGGCAGTTTCGAGGACTGGGGGCTGATGCCGGGTACCGCAGAGCGTTATCGCAGGGTCCTGCTGAGCCCTTCGAAGCCTCGTACGGGCGCCTATGCAGGCTTGTTCTCCGGGGACACGATCGAACTGGTCCAGGCCCTGGAGCGCGAACCCCGCAAGATCTACGAAGGCCGCTACTGGGGCGATCCGGGCTTTATCCAGATCTGCTACGACGTGACCGGGATGCGCGCCCTGGAAAAGTTCTGCAACGAGAAAGGGCATCCGTTTACCGTGGACAGCTGTCCGGGAGACGTGAGCTTCGACATGGGTGACGCCTCCGGCCATTTCACTTATATCGAGGATCCCGACGGAACGCTGATCGAGCTGGTTGAGACCCATAAGGTCCCGATCGTCAAGAAACTCGGCTGGTTCATCGATATGAAAAAGCGCGATCCCGAGAAACCGCTGCCGAAATTCCTCTTCCGGGCTATCGGTCTGGTGTCCCGCCAGAAAGTCACGGAATGAATACAGTCTGGATCACCGGCGCTTCTTCGGGGATCGGAGAAGCCTGCGCCTACCGCTATGCATCGGAAGGGGCCCGTCTCATCCTGACTTCCTCCTCCCGGGAACGGCTGGAGCCTGTCGCCCGGAAATGCAAGGAGGCCGGCGCTCCGGATGTCTGTGCCCTGCCCTTTGACCTGGGTGAATTGAGCGGAATCGACGCGCTGGTCAGCCAGGCCTGGAATGCCTTCGGCAAGATCGACACGGTCTATCTCAACGCCGGAATCAGTCAGCGTACGACCGTAGAGGATACGTCCTTGGAAATGATACGCAAGATCATGGAGATCAATTATTTCGCTCCGGTTGCCATTGCCAAGGCCCTTCTGCCCGCCATGCTCTCCCAAGGAGGCGGACATATCGCTGTCACGACCTCCATCGCCGGGCGTTTCGGCTTCCCGCTGCGCTGCGGTTACAGTTCGTCCAAGTTTGCCCTGTATGGCTTTTTCGAAACCCTGCAGGCCGAATATGCAGACAAAGGTATCCAGGTCACGATCGTCTGTCCCGGACGCGTGCGGACGAATATCTCCTACTATGCCCTGGACAAGGGCGGCGAGCGTCACGGCAAGCTGGATCCCGGTCAGGCGGGAGGACTGAGTTCGGAGGATGCTGCCCGCAAGATTGTGCGGGCGATTGCCAAAGGACGCCGCGAGGTCCTGGTCGGTCGCGGCGAACTGGTCATGGTCTGGATCAAGCGCTTCTTCCCGGGCCTCTGTGCCCGTCTCGCGCGCCGGATCAAGCCCGTCTAAATCTTTCTGCGAGTGATTCTTACGATCGGCTTTCCCTCCAGGGGGATGGCCGTTTCCGTCACGTCGTCATCGACCCATACCGGCGGCACATGCTCTTCGGCATGACGTTGCTCCAGGGTCTTTTCTTCTCCGGCCGAATTCGCGCTGAGGGAACGGAGTTTCCCTTGGGCCTGCTCCCGCCCGGCGGCATCCTGGGCCACGAAAGTCTCGTAATCGTAAGTCCAGCCGCTCCCGACCGACCATCTCATGATGTTCTTGTAGATCTGCTCCCGGCTGGGGGCGTTGAAGGGGCAGTTATTATAGCGCATCATGCTGTTGTAGGAAGGCCGGTAAATGCCTGTTGCGTAGGTTTTTGCGCCCTCATAGACTCCGAGCCCTTCATCCGTGTAGCGGCTGTCGGAGAGGAAGTGCGCCCAGCGGATGGCCGAAGGATCGCTGCGCCAGTCCACGTTGGCATTCCAGCCGTACGAGGTCCATTCCCTGTCCAGCCCGCTCTGATCCGTAAAAGGTTCATTATGCTCGCTGTATTCGTCGGCCAGGTCTCCGAACCCGTGCCCGCATAGTTCGTGGACAAGGACGTTCCCATTGGGGTCATAGAGGATGCAGCAGGCCTTGCCCGAAGTCCAGCGCAGACAATAGCTGCGTCCTACCCGGGTACTTGAATTGCAGAGGACGGCCATCTTGAGAGGCTGCCCGGTGGAATTGGGTACTCTGAGGCCGTAGGAGTCGCAGACGGAAGACCGGAAATTGATCTCCCCGTTGCTGTCATACGTGAAACGCCGGTTGGACTGGGCGGAGTTGTACTGCGCATTGGAAGATACGACCTTGACCGCATAGACGTTGAAACGCGCCCGTTCCGAGCGGTACGGCTCGTAGGCGAAGAGCGACTCCATGGCGGAGCGCATCCGCTGCTCGTAAGCGCCTCCCGGCTCCATGTCCCTGTCGACGAAGCCGTCGCCCATGAGGATGAAATTGACGCCACGTCCGACCGTCGCCGTCTGCAGGACGACCACTTCCCCGTCGCGGGCATAGTTCGTCGAGGTGTAGTAAATCGAGGAACCGTCATCGGAGCGCAGGCGGTTGACATAATCTTTCCAGTACAGGGCCTCGGAATAGTGGGATGCCGTAGCACCGGGGATGTAGATGGGGCATTCGCCCGTGTTGGAGAACATCCCTTCTCCGCCGGCCGGAGGAAGGGCCGGCAATACCCGGACCTGGAGCAGGCCGGTACAACTCCGGAAGGCGCCGGCACCGATGGATGTGACTGCCGACGGAATCGTGATCTCGCTCAGGCCTGCACAGCCCTCGAATGCGTTTGATCCGATCGTCGTGATGCCGCCCGGAAGCGTGATACTGCCCAGGCCGGCGCAGCCATAGAATGCTCCGGCTTCGATACTTTCCAAGGCCTCGGGAAGCTGGATCCCGTCGAGGCTGGAACAATTGTAAAAGGCGCTGGAACCGATCTTCGTGACTGACGCCGGGATATCCACATGGGTCAGGGCCTTGCAACCATAGAAAAGACTGGCACCCAGTTCTTCAAGATCCGAGGGAAGCGTGATTTCGGCCAGTTGGGCACAGTTGCGGAAGGCGCAGGAGCCGATCGTCCGGACCGAGGACGGGACCTTGAGCGTCGTGAGCGCCGTCCCGTAGAAAGCCCAATCCCCGATCGATTCCAGCCTGTCAGGCAAGGAGATCTGCTGGATGACCGAACAGCCATAGAAGGCATAACGGTCTATGACAGTGACATTTTCGGGGATATCAACGGCGCCGAGCTTGCTGCAGCCATAGAAAGCGTGTGAATTGATCTTGGTCAGGGATTCAGGCAGGGTGATGGACTCGAGGGCAGTCCAGTTGCGGCACATCACCATCGGGATCTCCGTCACGCCGGTAAAGAAACGGAACTCATCGAAAGAAGTGTAGTCGTTCTGGCCCTTGAAGACATCGGCCAGGGAAGTCACCTCGTCCGCCTCGTTGTAGGAGATCTCTCCATCCCCGTTCTTGTCGAAGGCCGTGACCAGACGCGCCTTGATCTTTTCGTCGGCAAAGAGAATGGCTTCGTCCGGATCACCGATGCCCGGGATCTTGAAATCCAATCCTTTATCGACTTCAGCCAAGGTGCCGAAGATACTGCGCTTGATGGTGACGGGCGACTCTCGGACGTATTCCGCGCTGCGGGAACCGCGGCGGAACGTCATGCGGAAGCCCTTCTCCAGGGTGCCCGGCAGGGTCACGATATAGTACCACTGCCCGGTCTGGAAGTCGGATCCGTCGGGAGTCCGCAGCGTGATGGCATGCTGCTCTTCGCTGATTTTCAGAACCTGCGGCACCCCATCGCCGAAGGCCACCTGGATCCGGCCGGCCAGCGCTTCTCCGCCCAGGCTTTCGAAGCGGACCAGCTTGATCCCTTCCTGGGTCAGGGAGAAACGTACGCCGCCGCAGACGGCATAGAAACCCATGGTCAGACTGGATGACTGCCCCAGCGTGATGTAGGTTTCAGGGGCGAAAGAACCGGCCTGGGCATTTTGCGCGGCAGGCAGCGTGGTCGTGACCGAACTGTTGTCCGCCGTCGCGTCTTCGCAATAGGGGTACAGGCCCCAGAGCGGGGATTCAGCCGGGAAGCCTTCGTTGAATCCGATCACCACGTTGAGGGTTCCGGTAAAGTCTGCGACGGCGACTGGCTCCGTGTTGGTCGAAGTAAACCGGCTGCCGTTGCCGTTGAAGAACAGCTTGACGGCATCTCCGGGCTGCCAGAAGACTTTCGTCTCGTCCTGGATGACGGTCCGGGTGTCCGGCTGGCCTTCCAGGCTGGCCGTGAGCACATAGGGCTGCGGGCCGCTCTGTTCGGGAACGGGCTGGACGGAACAGGCGAGCAAGGTGGCCGCCAGGAAACAGGAAAATATGGATTTCTTCATGATTTCAGTTTCTGTAAATAATCCATCAGGGCGGGACGGTAAAGATCGCCGGTGGGAATCTGCCGGCCGCCGTCCAGGATGAGGCTGTTCCGGCCGATTTCGCGGATCTCGGACAGCTTGACCAGGTAGGAACGGTGGACTTGCAGGAAACGGTCCGAAGGCAATTGGGAAGCGAGCCGCTTGAGCCGGTAGAGGACGACGATGGGCTGATCGGAATCATCCATCCATCATCAGGAGGGCGTGAATGTCAAAGTAGGGCTTGTTGCCCGAGACCCACTGCGAGAAAAGTATGACCGGAACCAGGGAGAAGATCGTCATCCATAGTCCCAGATAGATGATTTTTTCTGCCTTGTGTTCCTGAAATGCCGACATAGATGCAAAAATAACGATTGTCCGGAAAAGGAAAGCTGGCTAGCGCTCGGCTTCGAGGGTGTAGGTGAACGCGTCGGCGCGGTAGTAGCCGACATTGTATTCTACGGGGACGCCGTTGACATCATAGACGAAACGTTTGCGGATCAGGATCGGATCGTTGGCGTCGATCTCCAGTTTGTCTGCAATGAAGTCTCCGGCCAGACGGGCTGAGATCTCCTCTTTGGACAGTTTCACGACAATCCCATAGTCCTTTTCCAACATCTCGTAAAGGGGGGTGTTGTAGTTTTCTTCGCCGTTGACCGGAAGTTTCGGATTGAAGTAGGAAATGAAATAGACAAAGGGGAATTGTACGTTGCCGCGTACCCGCTCCATCACCACGCAGCGGGCTTCTTCGTCGGTTTCGAAGAAGGAGGCGATCTCCGGAGTGACTTTTTTCCGGCTCAGGTGCAACTCATAGTTGCGTATCTCGATCCCCATTCTCTTCATTTCCTGGGAGAAACTCAGCCAGTTTTTCACGCCGCCGTTGATCCCTTTCCGGGCCACTTTGGTCCCGACACCTTTCTTCCGCACCAGCAAGCCCTCGAAAACCAGCTGGTTGATGGCTTGGCGAAGCGTGTTGCGCGAGATGTGCAATTGTCTGGACAATTCCACCTCCTTGGGAAGCAGTTTCCCGTTCCGGTATTCTTCTGACTCGATCAGCTTGCGAAGGAGCTGTTGCGCTTGCAGGTGCAGCGGCATGGAACTGTTGGGATCCAGGGAATTCATGGTATTCAATTTCGTTTCCTTACAAAAATAATAAAAATCAAAAAATAATGATGAGAATCCTTTGTTTAAAGAATATTTTTAATACATTTGCACAAAATCGAATATGTTCATACATAATGAGAAAATCCAATTATGATAAATTCCCCGCAACGCGGACAGAGGGCCGGCTCTTCCGCGGTTGGGATGCCATCTGCGGGCAACTGAACCGGGACCGTCGGGGTCCTCTGGCCGTAGACTGGTACACCGGTATCCACCCGGAGGAAGTCGAGCCGGCTTTCACTTCCCGCTTTACCCGTATCGTCCGGATGCGGGATCTGATGAAAAGCGAGGCGGAGATCCGTCGCATGACGGAGCCGTTCATGACAGACGATGTGCTCTTCGGTTATGTGACCAAGCTGCGTATCCGTGATTTCTTTGATCCTGAGAAACTTTCCGAGGCAAGGGAATCCCTGCGAGACGCCGGCCCTGACACCCTGATCCTGGGCACGGGCGCGGCGCTGGTGATGCCCGGCCAGGCGACGCTCGCTTATCTGGACATGGCCCGCTGGGAGATCCAGCAGCGTTTCCGTCGCCGCGAGGTAGAGGCTCTGGGTGTGGACAACCGCCAGGATCCGACCTCCGTTCAGTACAAGCGTGGCTTATTCATCGACTGGAAGGTGCTTGACTACTACAAGGACGGCCTCTTCCAGCGCGTGGACTGGTGGCTGGATACCAACGCGGCCGGCGATCCGAAGATGATCAGCCGCGAAACCTTCTTCCGCGGGATGGACAAAACGGCCCGGAAGCCTTTCCGCGTCGTTCCCTTCTTCGACCCCGCTCCCTGGGGCGGCCAGTGGATGAAGGAAGTCTGCGACCTGGACCGCAGCGTGGCCAACTACGGCTGGTGCTTCGACTGCGTACCGGAGGAGAACAGCCTGCTTCTGGAAGTCGAGGGCGTGCGTTTCGAGCTCCCGTCCCAGGATCTGATCCTGCTCCGCAGCCGCGAGGTGCTGGGCGAGATCGTAGAGGCCCGTTTCGGCAAGGATTTCCCCATCCGCTTCGATTTTCTCGATACCATCGGCGGCGGCAACCTGAGCCTGCAGGTGCATCCCACGACCCAGTTTATCCGGGAGCAGTTCGGGATGCCGTACACCCAGGATGAGAGCTACTACCTGCTGGACGCCGCGGACGACGCCGTGGTCTATCTGGGCCTCAAGAAGGGCGTGGACCGCGATGCGATGATCGAAGACCTGCGCGCCGCCCAGCGCGGCGAAATCGTCTTTGACGCCGAGAAATATGTCAACAAGCTTCCCGCGAAGAAGCATGACCACTATCTGATCCCTGCGGGCACGATCCATTGTTCCGGCGGCGGCAGCATGGTGCTGGAAATCAGTGCGACCCCCAATATCTTCACCTTCAAGCTCTGGGACTGGGGCCGGCTGGGCCTCGACGGCAAGCCGCGGCCGATCAATGTGGAGCGTGGCCGCCAGGTCATCCAGTGGGAGCGTGACACCGATTATGTCAAGGAGCGCCTTGCCAACCATTTCGAGCCCGTCGCTGAGGGTGAAGGCTGGAATGAGATCCGCACGGGCCTCCACCCCAACGAGTTTATCGAGACCCGCCGGACTACTTTCTCCGTCCCGGTGACCTTCCACACGGAAGGCGGTGTGCACGTGCTCAACCTGGTCGACGGTGAGGAAGCCGTCGTGGAGAGCCCGGACGGCCGTTTCGAGCCTTTCGTCGTCCACTATGCCGAGACCTTCATCATCCCGGCCTGCGTCGAGCATTATACGATCCGTCCCTGCGGCCGCAGCGAAGGGAAAAGCTGCATGACAGTCCGCGCGTCGGTCCGTTTCCATGCATAAATGTAAGTACATATAGAAACATACTAATCAAAAACGTTATGAATGCTACCTCAAACAATGAAGTCCGCAGCCGTCTGAGCCGGATCGTTTCCCGCTGGAAACCGCTTCTGCTCGCCGTTGCGCTCTTCATCGGCGCGGGCATCGGAATGCCGCTGTCCGCCCAGACCGGCACCCACCGGGTTTCCGGCCAGGTCATTTCCAACGGCGAATCTGTCATCGGAGCGTCCGTCATGGTGAAAGGGACCTCTCAAGGGACAGTCACCGATGTGGACGGCTACTATGTGATCTCCACCCGCCCGGAAGCCGTCCTGGTCTTCTCTGCCATCGGATATGAAACGAAAGAAGTCCCTGTCCAGGGCCGCAGCACCGTCAATGTCGAGCTCGCCGAGGAGAACACCCTCCTGAATGATGCCGTCGTCGTCGGTTACGGTGTCCAGAAAAAGGTCAACCTGACCGGCGCCGTCGCTTCCGTTTCTACCGAAGAACTGGAGGGCAAGCCCATCGCCAACGTCCTGGAAGGCCTCCAGGGCACGACTCCGGGTCTCGTGATCCAGCAGGGATCCTCCACTCCGGGCGGAAGCCCGTCGATGAACATCCGTGGCTACAACACGATGAACAACAACGACCCGCTGGTCATCATCGACGGCATCGAGGGCTCGCTGGCGAACCTCAATCCCAATGATATCGACCAGATTTCCATCCTGAAGGACGCCTCCTCCACGGCCATCTACGGTTCGCGCGCTTCCAACGGTGTCGTGCTCATCACGACGAAGAAGGGCAGCGAGGGTCAGGTCGCGGTCAACTATGACTTCAGCTACGGCCTGCAGGAGCCTACCGCCCTGCCGACGGTCGTGGATTCCTGGATCTATGCCGAACTCTACAACGAGGCGGCGGTCAACTCCGGCCGTGCGACCAAGTTTACGGCGGAAGATATCGCCGGTTTCCGCAACGGCGGAACCAATGTCAAGTGGATCCGCGAGCTGTACAAGGACTACGCGCCCCAGCAGAGCCACAACATCTCCATGACCGGCGGCTCCAAGAACATCACCTACATGGCCTCCCTGGGCTATCTGGACCAGAACAGCCTCTTCAAGGGCCCCGGCTACGGCTATGACCGCTACAACGCCCGCCTGAACCTGTCCCACAAGGTCTCCGAGCGCCTGACGCTCTCCGCGACCGGCCAGTTCACGCGCAACAAGATCAACGACCACGCATACTGGACCGAGTGGATCATCGAGCAGGCCAACCGTATGCCCGCCATCTATGAGATCAAGAATCCGGACGGCACTTATACCTATCCTTCGGGCTCCAATTCCAACTCCCTGGAGCGTCTCGAGGCCGGCGGTTACCGCCAGAGCGTCAACGACGACATGAGCGGCACCCTTTCCGCCGACCTGAAACTCTTTGACGGCCTGCGCCTCAATGCCACTTTCGGCGGCCGTACCCTCAACAACGCCACCCACGAGAATCGCAAGGCTTCCTTGGCCGCCGCGTCCGGCGACAAGGAAAACCACATCTCCGAGTCCTTCTACCGCGGGACCAAACTCACCACCACGGTAACGCTCAACTACGACAAGACCTTCGGCAAGCACACCGTCGGCGCCTTGCTGGGTTATGCCTACGAAGGCGAAAGCGCCAAGAGTTTCCATACCACGCGTCTGACGGATGATGCCAAATACGACATTTTCGTCGGCGACCTGTCCGGTGACGATGTTTCCAACGGCGGCGGCGCCAACGATTGGTCCCTCTACTCCGGCTTCGCCCGTCTGACCTGGAACTATGACGAGAAGTACCTCCTCGAGTTCAACGTCCGTAACGACTATTCTTCCTACTTTGCCAAGGGCAACCGCTCGGGCATCTTCCCGTCCGTCTCCGCCGGCTGGCGCATCAGCCAGGAGCCCTGGTGGGAGCCCGTCCGTACGGTCATTCCTTCCCTGAAATTCCGTGGATCCTGGGGTCTGGTCGGTAACAACCGCATCAACGCCTACGAGTACATGCAGACGGTCTCCGTGACCCAGGGTATGACCTTCGGCGACACCCTCGTCCCGACGGCCTGGTTCGCTTCCGTCGATCCCGGCATCAAGTGGGAGACCACCCGCATGGCCGACCTCGGCCTGGACATGGGCCTCTTCAAGAACGCCCTCAACCTCTCCTTCGACGTGTTTGCCAACAGGACGAAAGACATCCTGGTCAACCTGCCGGTGCCCGGCCTGTTCGGCAACGGATCCCCGCGCTCCAACGCTGCGGTGGTGGACAGCTTCGGTTGGGAATTCTCGGCCAGTTATGACTTCCAGACCGGTCCGGTCAAGCACCGTCTCGCCGGCAACATTTCCGACAGCTGGAACAAGGTCGTCGATACCAAGGGTGAAGACCTGTTTTTCGGCTACGACGTCGTGACGATCATCAAGGAAGGCTACCCGCTTTATTCCTACTATGCCCTGCGCAGCAACGGCTTCTTCCAGAGTGACGAAGAGGCGGCCTCCAGCCCCCACCTCGAGGGCATCGTCCCGCGCGCAGGTGACATCCGCTACATCGACAAGCCCAATGCCGAAGGCCAGACCGACGGCGTGATCAACGATGACGACCGTTTCGTGGTCGGCAACGACTTCCCGCGCTACACCTTCGGTCTGAGCTACTCGTTCGACTGGAACGGCTTCTTCGTGTCCGCCTTCGCCCAGGGCGTCGGCAAGCGCAGCCGCTGGATGCGGGGTGAGGCCGTCGAGGCCTTCCACAACAACAACGAAGGCCCGGTCCACGATTTCCACATTGACCGCTGGACTCCGACCCACACGGACGCAAGCTATCCGCGCCTGACCATGGGCAGCGAATCCGCCAACAATGCGACCAAGTCCGACTTCTGGATCCAGAACGCCGCCTACCTGCGTCTCAAGAACGTCCAGGCCGGCTACAACTTCCACGGCGACTGGATGCGCAAGATCCATCTGACCGGCCTGAGGACCTACCTCAGCGTCGAGAACGCCCTGACCCTTTCCCGTATGCGGGGAGGCTGGGATCCCGAATACAATGCTGACGGCAGCGGACGTGCCTATCCGGTCGCCCGGGTGTGGTCTGTCGGCGTAAATGTTAAATTCTAATGGAGGAGGACAAGCTTATGAAAAAGATACTCTTCACCCTGACCCTCTGCGCCGCTGCGCTTGCCATCATCCCTTCCTGCGTCCCGCTGGACACGCCCCCGTATGACCGGGAGACGGACCTGAACTTCTGGGAAGAGGATCCCAACGCGGCTTTCAGCGCGCTGAACAGCTGCTATACTTCGCTGACCGACATATTCGAACTGGTATACCGCGACGGCATGACGGACAACGCCTATGTCAAGGGCGGTCACGATCAGGCCATCGGCAACGGCTCCTACGGCACGTCCGAAGGCTATGTCTATGATGTCTGGAACCGTCATTTCAGCGGTATCCGCATCTGCTGCGAACTCCTGACCCACATCGACCGGGTCCCCAATATGGACGCCACGCTCAAGGCCCGCTACATCGCTGAAGCCAAGACGCTGCACGCGTTCCATTACTATGAGCTCTATACCCGTTTCGGCGGTGTCCCGTGGATTGAGAAACCGATCTCGATCGAAGAGAGCCGTACCCTTTCCCGCGACAGCCGCGAGACCGTGGTCGGCAACGTGATCGCCGAGCTCAAGGAAGTCATTGCTTCCAACGCCCTTCCCGCTTCCTACAGCGGGGATGACCGCGGCCGCGTGACGAAGTGGGCTGCGGAAGCCCTCCTCGCCCGCGTCTATCTCTTCGAAGGCAACTGGTCTGAACTGAAGAACACGACCGACGAGATCATCTCCGGCAGCGGCGCTTCGCTCCATCCGAGCTACACGGGCCTCTTCGAGGTGGCCAACGAGTACTGCTCCGAAATCCTTCTCGCCACGCAGTACACGCCCGTCTCCCGCGAGCACAACATCATGTACAACATCGTTCCTCCTTCGCTGGGCGGCTATTCCAACCTCGCTCCGCTCCAGGAACTGGTGGACAGCTACGTGATGCTCAACGGCAAGGCCATTACCGACCCGGCTTCCGGCTACGATGCCGCCCATCCCTTTGACAACCGGGATCCCCGCCTGGCCGCGACCGTGATCTACACGGGCAACTCCTATCCGCTGCCCGGCGGCGGCACGGCCGTCATCGACTGCGAGAACGGCAGCGATGCCTACAATGCCACCTCCGACGTCACTCCGACCGGCTATTACATCCGCAAGTGGTGGGACAATACCTACCGCCTGACCCTGCAGTCCGGCCTCAACGCCATCCTGATCCGCTACGCTGACGTCCTTCTGATGAATGCGGAGGCCAACGTTGAGCTCGGCACCTTCGACGCCGCAGTCTGGAACAAGACCATCCGTCCCATCCGCGAGCGGGCAGGCTTCACCGATGCCGCCGCCCTGGAATTCCCCGCCGGCGCTGACTATCGCGCCCTCGTCCGCGGCGAACGCCGCTCCGAGCTGGCCTTCGAAGGCGCCCGCTGGGCCGATATCATGCGTTGGAAGACCGCTGAGAAAGTACTCAACGGCTGGTGTCACGGCCTTTACACCGGAGCCACCGTGGGTACGGACAACGGCTTCGTCCGTATCGAGAGCCGCCAGTTCATGCCTGAAAAGCACTATCTCTGGCCCATCCCGCAGAAGGAGCGCGACATGAACAAGAACCTTGATCAGAACCCTAACTGGTAATCGGATATGAAAAAGATTTTCCGCATATTTTCAGCCTTGCTGGTCCTGGCGACGGCCTGCCAGAAGGAATATGTACTGAATACGGACTTCGCGATGCCCACGTCCCTGTCGTCTCCGGAGGCTGTGACCCTCGACGTCACCTCCTCCTCGACCGTGGAACTTTCCTGGCAGGGCGGTGGTGCCGCTGATGGCGGTATCGTCCTGTACGAAGTCCTCTTCGACCGCGAGGGCGGAGACTTCTCCGATCCGCTCACGGTGCTTCCCAGCGACCTCGGCGCCTACCAGACGCTGACGCTCAGCCATGCGACCCTCAACACGATCGCCCGCAAGGCCGGGATCAAGCCCAACGAGAGCGGCAACTTCATCTGGACCGTCCGCGGCTCCAAAGGCGGCGAGTCCAAGCTCTATGACGGCTTCAGAACCCTGCGCGTGATCCGCGGCGAGGGCATCGACAACATCCCCGAGCATCTCTTCATCTCCGGTTCCGGCGCCAAGGAAGCCGGCCAGGAGTTCCGCGTGGCCGCCGAAGGCCTCTACATCATCTACACCCAGGCGGGTGCGGGTGAGATCAAGCTGACCTCCGAGAAGAGCGGCGGCTTCTCTTTCTATGCTGATGAAAACGGCAAGCTCAGTGAGGGCGACGGTGCCTATGTGCTGACCGAGTCCCCGTCGACGGGTCTCGTCCGCATCACGGTGGACTTCAACACTTTGGGCTTCAAGGTGGAAGAGGTCGATCCGAAGGTGCGCTGCATCTGGGGCGCCACTTATGCCGACATCGCCATCCTCGAATACCAGGGTGACGGCAAGTTCGTCGGCGACGGCGACGTCGTCTTCTACGGCCCCGGCCGCGAAGGTACGCCGAGCTGGTGCTCATGGGTTGAGGAGCGTTACTACTTCATCGCCAAGATCAATGGCGAGGAGCGCTGCTGGGGTTCCGCCACTTCCGGCGGCAATGCCACGACGCCCGACGGTACGGCCGAATTCTATCAGATCGGCGAGTTCACCTGGAGCCAGTGGGACAACCTCTGGAAGATGGATCACGCCTATGACCTGAGCCACCTCACCTTCACGATCGACACCAATAAAGACAACACATGGACACACTCCTACCAGGGTGGCGCGATCCAGTACGACCAGCCGACCGAGGCTCCTGCCGACCTGGTGCTCTACGGTGCCGCGGCCGAGGTGGAAGGCCAACCCTTCCGCAAGGCTTCCGACGGCGTGTTTGTCATCTATGCCAAGCTGGGCGCCGGCGGCATCTCCTTCCGCGCTTCCGATGGCACGAAGTATTTCGCCGACAGCGAGAAGAAGCTCTTCATCGGCGGCCGCAGCTATGAGACCGCGGCTTCCGAAGGCGTCACCCGCCTGACCGTGGACTTCAACACCAACCTGATCTCCTTCGAAGAGATCGGCACCGACGTACGCCTGATCTGGGGCGCCACCTACGCCGACATCGCGGTCCTGAGCTATCAGGGACAGGGCAAGTGGTCCGGCGAAGGTCATGTCCAGTTTATCGATCCTTCCCGTCCCGAGACCAACCCGCCGAGCTGGCTGGGCTGGACCGAGGAGCGCTACTACTTCATCGCCAAGGTGAACGGTGAAGACAAGTGCTGGGGCCGCCTCGACGGCGAGTCCGAGGAACGTCCCGACGGCGAGGTCTCCCCGACCTTCTACGACATGGGCGAGTTTGCCTGGGATCAGTGGAGCCACCTCTGGAAGATGGCTTCCGCCCTGGACAACAGCGATGTAGCCGTCACGATCAATACCAATGATGAGGGCCACTTCAAGCACAGTTTCGTCAAGCAGACCCAGGATCCTTTCCCGCCGTCCGTGGCTCCTTCCGCGCTGACTCTGAGCGGGTCCGGAGCCGAGGTGGAAGGCCAGGCCTTCCGCAAGGTGACCGATGGTGAGTTCGTTCTCTACGCCCGCCTGAAGGATGGAAAAATCTCCTTCCGGGGTGATGGCAAGAACTATTTCTACGACGCGGAGAAAGGTCTCCTCCAGGGCGAAGGCGAGGGTACTTCCACGGCTTCCGCCGATGGCGCTGCGACCAAGCTGACCGTCAACTTCAAGGACCTCACCGTCAAAGCGGAGTCCATCGACAAGGTCCGGATGATCTGGGGCTGCTGCTTCGGCGACATCGTCACGATGTCCTACGAGGGCGCCGGCGTCTGGAAGGGCAGCGGCAAATGTGAGTTCGTCCAGCCGGGCGACCCGCGCTGCAGCTGGCTCAGCTGGGTGGAGGAGCGCTACTACTTCGTCGTGACCGTCAACGGTTCCGAAAGCATCTGCTGGGGCCGCCTGGATGGCGAGGACGCCGAGAACCGCCCCGACGGCGAGGTCTCTCCGACCTTCTATAACTGCGGCGAGTTCGGCTGGAGCCAGTGGGACCATCTCTGGAAGATGGCGACCGCGATGGACGGCAGCAACATTGAAGTCAAGCTCTACACCAACAAGGACGGTGTGATGACTCATACGATTACCAAACTTTAACGCTTCGCAATGGAAATCTTGCGTACTTTGTTTTCCCTGATGGCGGGATTGCTGCTCCTTTCATGCGATCCCGCCCAGGAGAAATATGAACCCGGCAAAGGGGGAACTGAAGGTGGCGGCGACAAGCCTGCCGTGTCCTGGCACGAGCGTGCCTGGGAAACCTATGGTGCCATCGACCGCCTGTACCGGGTCGGGTCCGGCGCCACGGCGGGCTTCTACAACGAGAACTACCCGAAGGGCAGCGGCGACCTGGCGGCCTCTTTCCTGTGGCCCTACGACGGCCTGCTCTCCGGTGTCGCCCTTCTCAACCGTCTCGGCTATGAGGTGGGCTACAAGGCCAAGGTGGACCGATTCCAGGCTTACTGGCGCTCCAGCGGAGCGGTCGCCGTCGGCGGCTATGGCTCCCAGACCAACGGACAGACTGGCGGAGGCGACCGTTTCTACGATGACAATTCCATCGTCGGACTCAACCTGGTGGAGGCCTACCGGCAGCTCAAGGATCCGGTGTACCTCACCCGCTGTGCGCAGATCGTGCCGTTCCTGCTTTCCGGCGAGGACGATGTCCTGGGCGGTGCCCTCTGGTGGTGCGAGGGACAGAAAAACAAGCCCGGCGTCGAGGACAGCAACAAACCGGCCTGTGCCAACGGCTATGCCCAGTGGTTCCTGCTGAGTTATTATGAGTTCTGCCCCGAGTCGGAAAAGGCCGGTATCCTGGCTTTGGCCAAACGCTTGTACGACTGGGAGTACAAGAACCTCCGCGACCCTGCCGACAACGTGTACTGGAACTCCAAAGGGGCCGACGGAACCATCAATACCACCAAGTGGACCTACAACTCCGGCGCCATGATCGCCGCCGGCGTGCGCCTGTACAAGATCACGGGCGAGACCCACTACCTCAACGAGGCCAAGGCCACGGCGGATGGGGCGTTCAACTACTTCGCCCGCAGCCGGAACGGCATCCCTCTCTGCTATCCGCTCAATGACCCCTGGTTCACGATCAAACTGATCCGTGCCTACATCGAGCTGGAGCCCTACCACACGGCTTGTTCCCGTTATATCACGACTTTCGTCGCCGACCTTGAGCGGGCCTGGAACAAGGCCCGGGGTGACAACGGCCTCTTCCTCGAAGACTGGAGCGGGGTCAAGTCCAACCCGGCCCGCGACAAGTCCCTCCTGATGCAGGATGCCGTCCTGGAATCCCTGGGCGCGATCGCCCTTTACAAAGGAGAACAAAAGAAATAAAACATGAAACGCGTTTTCTCCCTCATCCTGGTCCTCGGGACCCTGGCGGCTTGCGCGCCGGATTATACTTCCTATGTCAATCCCAACATCGGCACCGTGCACAGCCGCTGGTTCGTCTATACCCCGGCTGCCGTACCCTTCGGCATGGCCAAACTCGGCCCTTCCACCAATGGTACTTACGGCAATGCGAGTGGCTGGGAAGCCGTCGGCTATGATGATACGCACACTTCGATCGACGGATTCCCCTGTTTCCACGAGTTCCAGGTAGGAGGCCTGGCCCTGATGCCCGTCAGCGGTGAGCCCCTGACGGTCCCCGGCCGCCTGGAAGACCCTTCGGCAGGCTGGCGCTCCCGTTTCGACAAGTCCGATGAGACGGCCACGCCCGGCTACTACAGTGTGCTTCTCAAGGACTACGATGTCTTCGCCGAGCTGACCGCCACGCCGCGCGTCGGTTTCCAGCGTTTCACCTTCCGTCAGGGAGGCGAGGGGCATATCCTGGTCAATGTCGGGACCCGGGAGGGGGAGAGCGGCGCGATCCGCGACGCCTGGGCCGAGTGTGACGGCCGTATCCTCCGCGGCAAGATTGTCTCGGAGCCCGAATATGTCAAGAAATACCAGGCCGGCGCCACCGTGGATATGTTTTTCTACGGCGAGTTGTCCCGCGAGCCGGAGGGCGTCAGCGCCTTCCACGTGGGTGGAGAGCGCAGTGCCGCTTCTTCCGTCGAGGGCCCCGGCGCTGTCCTGAGCCTGGACTATGAGCTGGAAGAAGGCGAACAGGTCGTCGTCCGGCTCGGCCTGTCCTATACTTCCGTCGAGAATGCGAAAGCCAACCTCGAGGCGGAGGCCTGCAAACTGGACTTCAACACCGCCGCCAAACAGGCCCGCAAGTGCTGGAAACAGGCTCTGGGCCGTCTGGAGACGGAGGGAGGCACGCCGGAGAACCGGATCAAGTTCTATACCGGTCTCTACCACGCCCTGCTGGGCCGCGGCCTGGCGAGCGACTGCAACGGCGCCTATCCGCGCAACGACGGCAGTGTGGGGCAGATCCCGCTGGACAAGAAAGGCCGTCCGGTCCACAACCATTATAACACGGACGCCATCTGGGGCGGCTACTGGAACCTGACCCCGCTCTGGAGCCTGGCCTATCCGGAATACTACAATGACTGGGTGTCCAGCCAGTTGCTGGTCTATCAGGATGCCGGCTGGCTGGGCGACGGCATCGCCTGCAGCAAATATGTCTCCGGCGTGGGGACCAATATGGTCAGCATCGCCTTTGCGGGTGCCTACAACAGCGGCATCCGCTCCTACGACATCGCCCGGATGTACGAAGCCGCCCGCAAGGACAACCTTGAGTGGGAAGGCCGCATCGAAGGCGCCGGCAAGATGGACGTGCGCCAGTTCGTGGAGAACGGCTATGTCCCCTATGTGACGGATCCGGGCTTTGTCGCCCATGAGGGCGGCGCGACTTTCTCCGTCTCCCATACCCTGGAATACAGTTTCAGCGCCTATGCCACCGCCCAGATCGCCAAGCAACTGGGGCATACCGAAGATTACGAGCGCCTGATGGAGCTCTCCGACGGCTGGGCCAAGGTCTTCGACGACAGCCTCAAGCTGGTGCGTCCCCGCGTGCCGGGCGGCGCTTTCATCGACAACTTTGATCCGCTGGAATCCTGGCGCGGCTTCCAGGAGGGCAACGCCGTACAGTATACCTTCTTTGTCCCGCAGCACCTCGACTCGCTGATCGCGCGTCTGGGCGAAGAGGTCTTCAACGAACGCCTGGACGGGATCTTCACCGAGGCGCGCAAGAGCATCTTCGGCGGAGGCAAGACGACCTACGCTTTCTCCGGCATCAACAGTCCCTACAACCACGGCAACCAGCCCTGCCTGCACGAGCCCTGGCTCTTCAACTTCTCCGGCAAGCCGTACCTGACGCAGAAATGGGTGCGCCTGATCTGCGACGAGTTTTATGGAACGGACGGGGAGCACGGCTACGGCTATGGCCAGGATGAGGACCAGGGCCAGCTGGGCGCCTGGTATGTGATGAGTGCGATGGGGTTGTTTGACGTGCAGGGCGGCGCTCCTTCGGAGCCGACCTTCCAGCTCGGCAGTCCCGCCTTTGACAAGGTTGTCGTGCATCTGAGCCCCTTCAACGCCAAAGGGCGCAAGTTCGTCATCCGTACGGAAGGCCTCGCCCCCGATGCTTTCTATGTGCAGGGAGCGCGTTTCAACGGCAAGCCCCTGCAGGAGAACTGGCTCTATCGCAAGGATGTCCTTGCCGGCGGCGAACTGGTCCTCCAGCTGGGCACTGAGCCTTCCGACTGCTGGAATGCCTCCCGCCCGCCGGTATCACGTTAACACAGCAAGCGTCATGAAAAAGTACCTTTACGGCTTGATCGCCTTGTCGCTTTTCGCGTGCGGAAACAGTGGAATCGAGCCTGTAGGCCCCTCCAACGGAGGGAAAGACAACACCACTCCGGTCGCTCCGGTCGTATCTGCGGACAACTGGGCCGCCTTGGCAGATTCCTGCACGCATGTGCTGGTTGCCAATTTTCTGGATCCCTCTACGGGAACCTTCTGGTCCACACCCAACGACATCGAGCATTCCTCCTCCAATATTTATTGGCAGCAGGCTCACGCGTTGGACGTGCTGCTCTACAGCGCGCAGCGGATAGCCGCTTCCGATCCCACCCGGGCCGCCCAATACCTGGATTATGCCGGCAAGTGGGTTGCCAACTACGCCAACAACTACAACCGCAGCCATCGCGGAGAGGGGACTTACGGCGGATTCTTCAACCAGTGGACCGATGACATGGCCTGGATCTGTCTGACCCTGATCCACATCTCGGAACTGTCCGGTAAGGCGGAGTACCGGGATACGGCCAAGGAGATCTTTGACCGTTATATCTGGCCCCGCCGGGTATCTTCTTCCAAAGGGATCGGCTTGCCTTGGACGGACCGGGATGAGGACAAGAACAACCTCAATGCCTGCACCAATGCGCCGTCCTGCCTGGTGGCCGCCCTCCTGTATGAGAAATACAAGGGCGAGTATCTGAACATTGCGAAAACCCTATACAACTATTGCATCGCCAACATGCCGGATGAGGAGCGGGTGGAAGAACCGCCGCTCAGCTATACGCAAGGCACTTTCGGCGAGGCCTGCCGGAAGCTGTTCCACCTGACGGGGGACAAGACCTATATGGCAAAGGCAGGGACGGTGCTGCAGTACGCGTTCACGAGCAACCGCTGCACGACGGCCGGTATTCCGCGGGATGAAGGCAGCAATATGGACCAGAGCCTGTTCAAGGCCGTCCTGATCCCGTATGCCGTCAATTACGTGCTGGACGCGGATGCGGATTCGCGGACGGCGCAGACGCTGAAGGAGAAGCTTTTGCTCTCGGCCAAGACGCTGTCCAAGAACCTGGATCGCAGCCGCTATCCGCGGATGTATTGCAATTTCTACTGGGGTTCGCCCTTTACAGGCTCGACCGCCTCGATGGGCGCCCAGGCCAGCGGTGCCTCCCTCCTGGAAGGTGTCGCTAGATTGCCGAAATAGAGTATTTCTGGCGGTAAAGCTCCATCGCGGCGCCGATGCGGAAGAGGACGGTGTAGGTGCGCGCAAGGATATAGAAACCCTGCGCCGTCTGCGCCTCCACCCCTTCGTGGCGGATCAGGCCGAGGGCGGCCAGGGAACAGCTGTTGAGGGTTTTCGCCAGTTTGATCGCCTCGTCGGAGCCTAAATCCAGCCCCAGCACAAAGTGCAGGATCCCCTCGTCCATGTCGTCCCAGCCGTTGGGTCCGTACAGGTCTTTGTATTTCATATCCTTGTAACGGGTCCAATCCTCGTCCCAGCGGTGGGCGACAGCCATTCCGATGAATCCCGGCCAGGCTACCGCCGCCTCCGGGTAGTCATTGAACTCCCGGACGGCGTCTGCGATATAGTCCTGAATGTATTCTTCCCACTTCGCATCGATGTCCGGCGAAGAGAGCAGCGTGTCCCCAAGGACTCCGGCCGTCTTGCACAGTTTCATCAGGCCGTTCTGCAAGGTCCGTTCGTAATTGTCATACACCAGACGGTCCGCGGCTGAAACCCGCGGGAAGGATCCTTGTCTTGTTTTTTGCGCTGCCATCGGTCTTTTTTTTATGATTTCGGCGCAAAGATACGCTTTTCAGGACAAAGAAGCCCTTGTTTTTCTATGCGGAAATGAAGAAATTTGCTATTTCAAACCGATAAATCATGAAGAAAAGGGTCGTCGTACTGACCGGCGCCGGTGTCAGCGCCGAGAGCGGATTGAGTACCTACCGCGACAGCGGAGGTACTTGGGACAACTACGATCCGATGGCCGTCGCCTCCATCCAAGGCTGGCTGACCGACCCCGGCACCGTACTGGATTTCTACAACGGATTGCGGAAACGGATGGCAGCCTGCCAGCCCAATTCCGCCCATCTGGACATCGCCGCCCTGGAGAAGGAGTACGAAGTCACCGTGATCACCCAGAATGTGGACGACCTGCACGAGCGGGCCGGCAGCACACGGATCATCCACCTTCATGGCGAGGCCACGAAAGTCCGTCCGGAAGACTGTTTCAATGACCGGGACGGATACAGCGAAAAGAGCGTGGTCGATGTGGGATATGCACCGGTCCGTCTGGGCGACAAGGATGCGCGCGGCGTGCAGCTCCGTCCGCACATCGTCTTCTTCGGCGAGGCGGTACCCAAGATGGAAGATGCCATCCGGGCAGTTGAACAGGCCGATGTCGTTCTGATTGTCGGAACCTCCCTGTCTGTCTATCCGGCGGCATCGCTCTATCACTATGCCGCTTATGATGTCCCGGTTTTCATCATCGACCCGAAAGAGGTCCCTGCCCGGGAGAAACGGATCACGCACATCCAGGATGTCGCTACCCGGGGGATGAAAGTTTTTATCGAGAAGCTTAAGGAACTATGAATCTGATGAAAAGAATGCTTTTCCTGCTGGCGCTGTTCCTGCCCTTCGGGCTTCAGGCACAGGATAACGGACTGGTAATGCCCAGTGTCGATCCGGCTGCGGATTCCGTGGCGATTGCCTGCATGCGTGCCCGGATGGACTCGATCCGCCGGACCGAAGGCCGGCCTACCGTGGCTGTCGTTCTGGCCGGCGGCGGCGCCCGTGGCATGGCGCACCTCGGCGTGCTGAAATACATGGAGGAGCTGGGCTTCCCGTGGATATGATCGGAGGCACCAGCATGGGCGGTCTGGTCAGCGGCTTGTATTCCATGGGTTACGATGCGGATTACCTGGATTCGCTGGTCCGGGCCATCGACTGGTCCGTGATGATGTCGGACAAGGTGCCGGATTCCTATTCGACGTACAAGCGCCGTCACGACAAGGAACGTTTCGGCATCTTCCTGCCCTTCCATTATGAGCAGGAAGACCGGGTCACCAAGCTCCAGCGGGAAAAGTCAGTCAAGAAGGCGCTCAGCAAGACGGAGACCCGGACGTCCGACATCAGTGAAGAAGCCGTGATGAAGGCCCGGATGGAGATGCCGGACGGCTATCTGTTCGGCTTCAATGTGAGAAATACCTTGAGCTCGGTGTCTGTCGGGTATCAGGATTCCATCTGTTTCCAGGAACTGCCGATCCCTTTCTTCTGCGTGGCGACGGACATGGTCAGCATGAAGGCAAAGAACTGGACTTCCGGAAGCCTGGTGGATGCGATGCGTTCCACGATGGCTATCCCGTTTTATTTCAGGCCTGTACGGACGGAAGGACAGGTGCTGTCCGATGGCGGGACGCGCAACAATTTCCCGGTTGATCTCGCCCGGGCGATGGGAGCCGATATCGTGATCGGTTCCGAGATGCCGGTCCACCGGGACGCCTCGGAGCTCAATTCCCTGGGCGCCCTGGCCATGCAGAACATCTCGATGATGTCTTCCGATGCGGCCAACCGGACCCGCGATATGGTGGACGTTCTGCTGGAGCACGAACTGCCGGGATACAACATGCTCTCTTTCGATGACGAAAGCGTTTCCAATATCATCCGGATGGGCTATGAACAGGCGCTGGAGCATAAGGAAGAATTCCTGGCCATCGCGGACAAGATAGGGAAGCGCTATCCCCACAATCCCCAGCATCCTGCCCGGGATATCGCCAAGGGACCGGTCAAGATACGGGAACTCAGGATTGAGGGTGTCACGGTGGAAGAGCAGAAATGGCTGCTTCGCCCCTTCCGTTTCATGCAGTCTCCTTTCTTCGGAAAGAAAGAGATCGATGCCGTCATCTCTCATCTGTATGGCTCGCGGGCATTTGAGTCCGTGACTTGGCGGCTCGAGGGAGCCGAGGAGCCGTACACCCTCATTTTTGACTGCCAGAAAGGGCAGGTCAACGAGATTGGCGCCAATGTCCATATCGACAATGATGAGCGGGTTTCCGTCGGCGCATTCGTCGGCTTGGGCACGCGCCGGCTCAGCGGTTGGCGTTTCCAGGCGGAGACAAAGCTGGGCACCAACACCGTACTCAATCTCGAAGGCGGATTCAAGCCCCTGAAGCGTATGCCTTCCATCGGAATGGCATGGAAGACGGTTTATCAGGATTACACGTACTGGTATGACGGCCTGGATTCGAAGATCAACGCCGTCCATTCCAAAATCGATCTCTTTGTCGAGGATTCGCAGATGACTTTCGGACGTTTCCGCATGGGGCTCAGCGTGCTGACCGAACCGTACGAAGAGTTCTTCGACATGAAAGTGATGTGGAAAGGATGGGATTTGAGGAGTCACTGGGAGTCCGCTTTCGCCCAGTTCCGTCTTGACACGTTCAATGACGGCTATTTCCCTACGCAGGGGTATCGGCTGGACTTGAATGCTCGCTATGTTTTCTCCGGCTATTCGGTCTACATGGACAGCAAGGAATCGGACGAGATCCTTGAAGGGAAAGTTCCGCCCTTTTTTACCGGCATGGGCAGTTTCTCTTTTGCCAGGACTTATGGTGATTTCACGTTCCGTCCGATGTTCTATGCCGGCTGGACTTCCCAGGAACACGGCAAAATGGCCGTGCCTCATTCCTTGGGTGTCGGGGGTATCATGGAGGGCCGCTATCTGGATAACCAGATCCCCTTCTTCGGCTTCCCGACCGGCGTGCGCGTGTATGACGACATCGTCGGCACGGCCCAGTTGGATCTCCGCTACCGGATCAACCATAAGAACTATGCGACCTTGCGGGCCGGTCTGTTCAAGAACGCACAGACCGTGGCAACCGTGTTCGGCGTTCCTTCGGCCTATGCCTTCGGTGCCGAATATGGCCGCAAGACCATCGTAGGCCCGTTAATGGTCGGCCTGGAATGGTGTGACCTCACCGGCTTCGGCCTGCATTTCTCCTTCGGGTTCATTTTCTAATCCAGGGGGATCCATACTTTCATCCTTCCGGCTTCGCGGTTGTCCCAGGCGTAGTAGGGAACGAACTTCAGGGTTCTGTCTGCGTGGCTGGCGATAAGGCTGACAACGCCTCGCAACAGTTCAGGCTCATAGGAGACCTCGAAATGCGTCCGCTCTGAAACCGTGAGCGCATCGAAATCCTCCGGATTGTCGGTTTCTTCCAGGCAATAGACCAGCGGTCCCCGCTGGACGGCGCGCTTTCCCACATCTTCCTTGACCCGGGGATCCGCATCGACCAGCATGACCGGCATGTCCAGGTCCAGGCTGATCCGGTCTCCGTCTTTCCATTTCCGCTCCAGGACGGCATAGCCCTTTTCGACCGGAGGCTGGATGGCTTCCCCGTTGAGGCTGAGCGTGTACTGACGGCACCATCCGGGGATGCGCAGCCGGATCTTTGTCGCGAAGGGCGCCTTCGTGCCGACACGGAGCGTGACGGCTCCTTTCCAGGGGTATTCCGTCTCCTGGGTGAGGGTCAGGGCATGGCGTCCGACTTTCATCTGCGCCGTATTGCCCATATACAGATTGACATAGATGCCATCCGCGGCCGTGCCGTAGATATAATTCCCGATCGAGGGAAGGAAGCGGCAGATCTGGCTGGGACAGCAGGCGCATCCGTACCAGGCCTGTCGGTGGTGATTGCCGGCGGATTCCAGCGGATTGACATAGAAGAACCGGTCCCCGGCCAGGGAAATGCCGGCCAGGGCTCCGTTGTAGAGGGAACGCTCCAGGATGTCGGCATAGCGGGCCTCTCCCGTGAACTGGTTCATCCGCCAGTCCCAGAGCACCATGCCCACGGAGGCGCAGGTCTCGCAGTAGGCTGTCAGGTTCGGTAGGTCGTAATCCTCGGTGAATCCCTCGTTGTGCCGGGACTGCCCGATGCCGCCGGTGATGTACATGTTGCGCAGGACGACATCTTCCCACAATCTTTCCAGGGCGTCGATATAATCCTGTTCGCCCGTATAGGCGGCGACATCCGCCATCCCGCAGGCAAGATACATCAGGCGCACGGCGTGGCCGGAAACATCCGAGATTTCCCGGACCGGGATCTGATCCTGGTAGTACCTGGGATTCCAGGGGTTGCCGCTTTTTCCTTTGGAGCCGTGTCCGTGGCCGCGCTCCTCCAGCAGCCAGCGGGCGAATTCCAGATATTTCGCCTCACCCGTCGTCTCATAGAGCTTGACCAGGGCGAGTTCGATCTCTTCGTGTCCGGGTACCCAGTCCCGTTTGCCGGGGCCGAAGAGCGACATCATGTGGTCTGCCATCCGGATGCTCACGTCCAGCAGTTTCCGCTTGCCGGTCACTTTGTAATAGGCGACGGCCGCTTCGATCATGTGCCCGGCGCAGTACATCTCGTGTTTGTCCATGTCGTCCCAGCGGTTTTCCAGGCCGGTCAGCGTGTAATAGGTATTGATGTAGCCGTCGGCTTGCTGGGCTGCGGCAAACTTGTCGATCCATTCGTCACACTTGGCTTCGAGGACGGGGTCCGGGTGATTCTGCAGCGAGTAAGCCATTCCTTCCAGGGCCTTATAGACATCGGAATCGTCAAAGAAGATGCCCGAGTGCTGTCCTTCTCCCCGTGCCGCGTTCTCGAAATTGCGGATGCGTCCGGTCTGGTTTTCGATCTGATCGATGCAGACCTGGAGCGTCTTCTCTTTGTGGCTCTGGAGACGGGGGCCCCAGAAGGCATCGTCAAGGGTTACCTGGGAGAAGGGAACCGGGGTGACCGGTTTGTGGGAACGGGTTTCCCGGGGGCTGGAACAGGCTGTGCAGGCCAGGATAAAAAGGCAGGCAAGGCAAAGGATTTTTTTCATAGGGGCAAAGATTCTTTTTCAAAGATGGCCATTTTTCTTTTACCTTCAAAACTTCGTCCCGGCAGGAACGATTTGGTGACATAAACGTTTAGCCAGAGGGAATTACGGGTGCGATTTCCCAACTTCGGAGAAAAACGCCACCATGCTTGTCAAGATCTTTTGCGCCAAATGTATCGGCATCGAAGCCGTCACCGTGACCGTCGAAGTGGATATCCGCAGCGGGATCGGGATCCATCTCGTCGGGCTGGGAGATACGGCCGTCAAGGAAAGCCTTCTCCGGACAGTCAACGCCCTTCAGTCCCTGGGCTTTTCCATTCCGGGAAAGAAAATAGTCATCAACCTGGCTCCGGCCGATTTGCGGAAGAACGGAAGCGGATATGACCTGCCGATCGCACTCGGGATTATTGCCGCGTCCGACCAGCGCAAGCTTCCCTTGCTGGGGGAGTATCTCCTGATGGGAGAGCTCGGTCTCAACGGGGAAGTGCGGGAAATCACCGGAGCCCTGGCGTATGCCGAGATGGCGGCCCGGCAGGGTTTCAAGGGCTGTATCCTGCCGGTGCAGTCGGCGTTGGAAGCCGTCGAATTCCGGGACACCTCCGTTTATGGGATCCGCACCCTGGATGAGGCGATCCGCATTCTGTCCGGGGAGGGGGATAGTTCGGACCTGCTGGTCTGGAATGCGCCGGAGTATCTGCACCCGAGGCTCGGCCTTTCCAACCAGGAAGGCGTCGCCGGCTATATGGACTTTTCTGAGATTGTCGGCCAGGAACAGGCCAAGCGGGGCGTGGAAATCGCCGCTGGAGGTTGTCACAATGTCATTTTGATCGGTTCGCCCGGCTCCGGGAAGAGTTCCCTGGCCAAGGCGATGGCGGCCATCCTGCCGCCGATGTCGCAGGAGGAGTCCATCCAGACTTCCAAGATTTACTCCGTGGCCGGACGCCTGCACACCGGCGCCGGCCTGATCCGGCAGCGGCCTTTCCGGGCCCCGCATTATACGGCCTCCCTTCCGGCGCTGGTCGGTGGCGGTTCGGATACCATCCTGCCCGGGGAAATGTCCCTGGCACACAATGGTGTGCTCTTTATCGACGAACTTTGTGAAGCGCCGAAAAAGATGATCGAGGCGCTCCGGGCGCCGATGGAAGACCGCCGGGTCGTGATTTCCCGTCTGAAGAGCAAGGTGGAATATCCGGCCTCTTTCATGCTGGTTGCAGCGACCAATCCCTGCCCCTGCGGCTGGTATGGAGAAGGGGACCGTTGCACTTGTACGCCGGGTCGCCGGGAAGCTTACCTTAGCAAGCTATCGGGTCCTTTGCTAGATAGAGTGGATCTTCAGCTTTGGCTTAAGTCGGTGAATCCCAGGACTTTGGTTCGTGGTGCGGCGTCGGAATCTTCCGCGCAGGTCCGGGCCCGGGTCGTGGCTGCCCGGGCGATCCAGGCGGAGCGATTCCGGGATGAGCCGATTCGGGTCAATGCCGAGATGGACAACCGGATGATCAAAAACTATTGCCCGCTGGATGCGCGCTGCCAGGATTACCTGGAGAAAGTCATGACCCGCCTGGGTCTCTCCGCCCGGGCCTGCACCCGCATCATCCGCCTGGCCCGGACCATCGCCGACCTGGAAGCGGCGGCTGCCGTCACGGCCGGCGGTGGCAGCCCTGGCCTGGCTGCCGCCGGACCCATCACGCCGGCTCATCTCGCCGAAGCCGCCGGTTACCGTTTCCTCGACCGGAAAAATCTTTTTGATTGACTGGGTATTTAGTATTATTATTAATACTTTTGTATGAAATACAGTGAATTAAAGCGTCATTTGAGGGACGGTGGCTGTTTTGTTATCAGGCAAGGTGCCAATCACGAGATTTGGTTCAGCCCAATAACCGGCCGGAGATTCCCGGTTTGCAGACACGATACTGCGGAGGTTTATGTAATGACGTTCAGAATGATAGTTAAACAAAGCGGGATAGCATTATGAAAAAGGTAAAGGTTATGGTCGGCAGGGTCAATGCGGGTACTTACGTATATTCTGTGGTAATGATGGCCGACGAGGTGCCTTTTGGTCTCAATGGGACTGGAAAGACGATTGAAGAGGCAAAGCAGGACTTCATGGAAGCCTATCGTGAGATCAAGGAAATCATGGCTGAAAACGGAGAAAGTTACGAAGATCTGGAGTTTGAGTTCTGCTATGACATTCCTTCATTCCTGGAATACTATGCCTATGCGCTGAGTCTTGCCGGGTTGGAACGTATTACCGGTATCAATCAGAGGCAGTTGAGCCATTATATAAATGGCACATCCAAACCCGGCAAGGTAACCGTTGAACGTTTCCGCAAAAGCATTCACTCTTTTGCCGAAGAATTGCAGGCTGCTGATGTAATTTGGCGATAATGGCAATTAATAGTTATCTTTGCGGCTGATGAGACACGAATTGATAATCGAGAGCCTGGAACAGATCGATGCGGTCGCCGGCGCTTTTCTCCGTGAGATCGGGGACCGCAGGATCGTGGCGTTTTATGCTCCGATGGGAGCGGGAAAAACAACCTTCTGCAGTGCGGTATGCCGTGTTCTCGGCGTCGAGGAAGATGCTGTCAGTTCCCCGACTTTCGCCATTGTCAATGAATATCGCGCGCGGGGTGGTGAACCGGTTTTTCATTTTGATTTTTACCGGATCAACCAGGTCGCCGAAGCGCTGGACATCGGTTTCTACGATTATATCGACAGCGGCTGTCTCTGCTTGATTGAGTGGCCGGAAAACATCGAAGACATTCTTCCGGAGGAGACGCTCCGGGTCTCGGTCAGCGTCGCTCCGGACGGGTCCCGTATCCTTTCCTGGGAAGACTAGGGGCAATGCAGGACGGAAGTCAGGAAGCCGTTGAGCGGCAATGGACAAGACTGCCCGTTCACCCATAAGACCGGGGAACCGTCATATCGGCTCAGAGCCAGGAACAGCTTACCTTCTTCTGCCCAGGCGCACTGGGGCATGATCAGGAGGGCCGTATCTCCGTCGAACGGATACTCCCTTCCGTTTGCCGTTGCCGCCAGGAGGCGTCTGCCTTCCCGGCGCAGGAAAACCTGCTCTCCCAGCCAGTCGATGCGGCCCGCCGCCGTTTGCAGCAGGTGGGAGTCCGACCACAGGCAAGTGTAGATCTGCTGGTTCCAGTTCATGCGGAGCGTCCCGCTCAGGCGGATGGCTCCACCCAGACGCAGCAGCTGGAAACTCAGTTTCTCCCCCGGAAACAGGGTGGTGGCGGACAGGTCGTGTTTCTTGCTCCCGATGTACAGGACCGGCTGGCGCTGGCGGATCTGGCAGGCCAGGCAGACCGTCCCGTCGAAACAGCGGATGTCATACAGTTTTGTCAGATGGGCCGGAAGGGGAAGGTCCAGCGCTTTGCCGTTGCGGACCAGCCGCCATTCCCCAGCCCCGTTCCGATAGAGAAAGCAAGCCTCCCCGCCGTCCTCAAACAAGGCTCCGGTCCTGCCGAAAGCGAGATCTGCCAGGCTGCCATGCAGGATGGCGTCCTGCGTCTGAAACAGCTGCTTCCAGTTGCATCGCAGGATCAGGCCTCCTTCGCTCATCCGCTGCGAGAGGGTATAGATATCCTCGCCGAGGGGAAGGATGCCCCGCAGGTATTCGGGCTCTGAGGCGAGCAGGACGGTCTGGCCGTCGCGGCGATAGACGGTTCCTCTCTCCGTGATGCATTGCGTATAGAGGTGTCCGCCGATGAACTGGTGCCGGTCCGCATCCAGGCTGACGGCCTTGCCGGCCCCTGCCTCCAGGGCCAGAAGGGTATCCACGCGGGGCTGACCCTGGCCGGCAAGAATGCTCCGGACGTCTCCAATCCGCAGCAGCAGGAGACGCCCTTTGAGGGTGCCATGGGCGGTATCGCGCCGCCAGTCATAGCCTTCCGGGTAACAGACCGCCGTCAGGAACAGTCCGTCCCGGGGAATGATGATTTGCTGGGTGGAGTCTTTGCCCCGCGGGATCCGGCCGCCCGCCAGGCGGTGCTCCGTATCCGCGCGCTTGATGTGGATGTCGGGCTCCATGCGCCCGCAAGATAAGACCCAAAGGAGAAAGAGGAAGCCAAGTCCCGTCCGGATGGAAGATTTCATAGCCGCAGGTTTTCTGCAAAGAAAGAAAAAAACCCTGTCTCACGACAGGGCCTTCCGATTAGTTTTTAAGTTTTTTAGTGAAATGTATGTTTTTTAAAGGTCAAACCGGAGACCGAGCTCCAGGTTGAACATCACATTCTGCTGTGTCCGGATACTCTTAGGCTGGTCGGCACCGAAATAGTACCTTGCACTCGGATCCAGGTACAAGCCCAGATGGTCCGAGAACTTCAGCTGGAAACCCAGGCCCAGGGCAGCCGACCCCTGCAATCCGGGGACCTTCTGCTTCCAGACCTCTACGCCTTCGGCGCCGGGAATCGTGTATTTCTGGGAGATACCTTTCTCCAGGGATCCGCCGGCAAAGGTGTACATCTTGACAGCACGCGTCGAGAAGAGGTCAAAGTAGATATTGACCGGAATCCCGATGTACTGGACACTATGTTTAATGTTAGAATTGGATGTCTTGATCAGGGATCCGTCCTTGGTGTAGGAACCCGGGAAGGAACGGCTCAGCAGCGAATAGTTGAGGCCCGTGCCCAGCGCCCAGCGCTCGGAGAGATAGAACTTGGCGCCGACGCCGAACGAGACCGGGATGCCATAGACGGACTCTCCCTCTTCGGTGATATAGGTTGTCCGGCCGGATTCGGACTGGATCTTGGCGGGAGCCGCCATCATGCCGCTGCGCAGCGTGGCCATGGCCTTGTCGTTGGTGCCGACGAGTCCGTTGATCTGGATGGAGGTCCTGGGCGTGTGCTTGCGGTGCAGGTCTTCGTAAGCCATCCGGGCAAAGGGATCGACCCATCTTTCGGGCTTGCCGGCAGCAGGCTGCTTCGAAGCCTCTTCGGGTTTGGATGCCGTCTCCGGGGCGGGAGCGCTGTCCTTGGTGGAAGCGGTCTCGATCCCAGCCGTTCCGTCCGGGACGGTCTCCGCGGCTTCGGAAGGGGTCTCGCCGGAAGGGATGTCAGCGACGGTCTTCCGGATGGCCTGCACCGGCAGGACGGCCGGTGAAGCCTCAGCAACCGTGATGTCTTCCGCCTCAGCGGCAGGAATGTCTTGTGAAGGGGTCTCCTGCTGTGCAACGGCCTCCTGGCCCGGCACTACGGAAACCGGTGCGGAGCGGAAAGTGCCGCCCAGCACGAGCGTAAGCGCCGTCGCGGCCGCAGCGACCAGTCCGGCTCCGGCCCACCACCAGGGTGCGGCCTTCCGGACCGGTTTGGCCGGTACACGCGACTGGATCGCTCCCCACAGGCCCTCGGGCACAGGGGCCTGGGCTTGCTCAAGGAGATCCTTGATACGCTGGTCAAACGCTTGGTTCTTATCTGTCATCCGTCAATTTCTTTATTTTGCTTTGCAACAAGGTGCGAGCCCGTTGGAGCTGGGAACGGGAAGTGTTTTCCGAGATCCCCAGCGCTTCTCCGATCTCCTTGTGGGAGTAGCCTTCCACCACATACATATTGAAGACGGTGCGGAATCCGGCAGGCAGCTCCCCGACCAGGCGGACCAGCTCTTTATAGCCGATCTCCTGGACAGCGGACACCTGGTCCCCGATCACGCCCCGTGCTTCTTCGATGTCGCCGGTATCTTTCAGCACATCGGATTTGCGCAGGCTCATCAGCGCCGTGTTGACAAAGATCTTTCTGGCCCAGCCCTCGAAGGATCCGATCCCTGAGAAACTGTCAAGTTTGGTGAACAAAGTCACGAATCCGTCTTGAAGGACGTCCTCCGCCGCCATGCGGTCTCCCATATAACGGAGACAGACGGCAAACATCTTGGGTGCCAGAAGGTCATACAACCCCTTCTGAGCTCCTGAGTCGCCGTTTTTTGCGCGACGGATCAGTCTCTTCTCGTCAGGTTTCAGTGCAAACTTCTCCGGCATGGTGCCTTCGTTCGTCGGTTAGTAAGATGCGTACGGTCCGGGAAATGTTGCATCGTCTGTCCAAAAAGTTCCCGAACCTTTTCACGAAAGTAAGCAAAATCCTTTGAAATTGTACTATTTTTGTATTCGATGAAAGGCATGAGAAAAAGAATATTGGCAATAGGCGCCGTGTGGATGCTTCTGGCAGGTACGGCGTTCGTTTCTTTCGCCCAGAACAATGCCCGTACCAAGGTGGAGAGCGGCCTGATCGATGCGGTCTCCCTTTTCGACGAGGGCCGGTACAAGGAAGCCTCCAACCTCTTGCGCACCCTTTCCGCGGCAGACCCGTCCAACGATGCCGTCTGCTACTATCTCGGGATGTGCGCGATCTACCTCCAGGATTACGACACCGCCGTGGACCAGCTCCGCCAGGCGGTCCGTCTGGATCCGTCCAACTACTGGTACCGGGACCGCCTGGCCCGTCTTTACACGGGGACCAAACAGCCGGAACTGGCCATCGACATTTACGAATCCCTGATCAAGGAGTTCCCCAAGAAGACGGACATCTATTATACCCTGGTCCAGCTTTATCTCCAGAACGGCAAAATCGACGAGGTCATGCAGACCCTGGATGAGATCGAGACGATCATCGGCAAGGATGACATGGTGGCGCTGACCAAATATGACATCCTCATGCGCCAGCAGAAGCCGGAAGAAGCCTATGCCGTGCTCGAGAGTTACAACAAGGAGCTGGATTCTCCCCGTATCCTGGTCGCGATGGGGGATCATTGCGTGTCCCAGTTCAAGGATACGCTGGCCCTGAAATACTATAACGAGGCCCTGTCCTACGAGTCCGGCAGTCCCCAGGCCTTGCTCGGCGTGTCCGAGATCTACCGCTACCGGGGCGACTATCCCAATTATTTCGCTTCCGTCACGGAGTTCCTGAACGGGGAAGCGGCTCCGCTGGAAATGAAGACGCGCTACATCCAGACGCTCTTCCAGCATACGGACCCGCAGTTCGTCCGCCGCTTCAAACCCAGCCTGGACCTGCTGGTCGAGGCCTACCACGCGCAGGCGCCTGCGGACAGCGTCGTCCTCCAGACGGCCAGTTCGTACTATTATAATACCGGAGACGGAGAGAAGGCGCGTGAGCTGATCCAGTCCTGCTGTAACCTGTATCCGGAGAGCATTTCCTCGCGCGGGATCTATGTCCAGCTGCTGACCCTCCTGGAAGACTGGGAGGCCGCCGCACCTGCGGCAGAGCAGGCTTTCCGGGACTTCCCGGACCAGCCCGCCTTCCTGGAGATGAAGACCTATTCGGATTACAACCTGAAGGATTTCGAAGCCTTGATCCGGGACAACGAGCGCATCCTCGCAGCGACCTCTCCCCGGGATACGGCGGCCCGGCTGCGGGCCCTGTCCGGCATCGGCGACGCCTGGCATGAGATCGGAGATTCCCAGAAGGCCTATGCGGCCTACGACAAGGCGCTGAAGATCGATCCGAAGTACCTGCCCGTGCTCAACAACTACGCCTATTATCTCTCCCTCGAAGGGAAGAAACTCAAGAAGGCCTATGCCATGAGCAAGATCACCGTTGAGGCGGAGCCGGACAATCCCACCTATCTCGACACCTTCGGCTGGATCCTGTACCTGCAGGGTAAAGCCTTGGAAGCCAAGCCTTTCTTCAAGCATGCGATGCTGTACGGCGGCAAGGATTCCGCGACCGTGCTGGACCACTACGCCGAGGTGCTGTACAAACTCAAGGAATACGACACGGCCCGGGTCTATTGGAACTTGGCCAAGAACAAGAATGCCGACGGCGCCATCCCGGATCTGGATCAGCGGATCGAGGCCAGGCTGAAAGCGATCGAATGATGCGTCTGCGCAAGGTCATATCGTTGTTGTGCGTGCTCCTTTGCCTGGGAGTCTCGACCGCATATGGCCAGGACGTCAAGGAGAAGGAATCCCGCAAGGCACGCCTGGAGCGCGAGATCGCCCTTCTTGACAAGCAGATCAAAGCCAATGCCGCCAAGAATGCCGATGCGCTCTCGCGCCTTTCCCTGGTGCGCAGCAAGATTTCGACCCGGCAGGCCCTGGTCAGCGAGAGCGAGAAGGAGATTGAGGCCCTGGAGGATTCCATCGCCATCCGCCAGCAGCAGATCGACCTCCTGCAGGCCCGCCTGGATACGATGGTCGCCTACAGTTCGCGCCTGGTCAAGAGTGCCTATAAAAACCGGGATTCGCGGATCTGGTACATGTATATCCTGGCGAGCGACAATCTCGCGCAAGGGTTCCGGCGGATGAGTTTCTTCAAGAACCTTTCGTCCCAGATGTCGGACCAGGCTGCGAAGATCAAGGCCTCCAAGGCTGAGATCGAGAAAGAAAAGGCGGACCTTGAGGTCCTGGCCGCCAGTGCCCGTCAGCTCAAGTCCCAGCGCCTCAAGGATTTGCAGCAGCTGAAAACGGAAGAAAAGGAGGCGCAGACCCTCTCCGCCAGCCTGTCCAGACAGAAAGCCAAGTACCAGAAAGACCTGGCCGCCAAGCGGCGTCAGGCCGATGCGTTGGAGCGGGAGATCCGCGCCGCGATCAACAAGGCGATCGGCGGCAGCGGAAAAGCCAAGGCCGGGCCCAGGAAGGGGGCTTCCAAACCCAAGGCGCCCGTCGATTACAAGCTGGCCGACCAGTTTGTCGCCAACCGGGGCATCCTGCCCTGGCCCGTCGAGGGGGCGCTGACGGGACGTTTCGGCAAGCAATACCATTCGGTTTTCAAGAATCTCCAGCTTCCGGCCAACAACGGTGTCAACGTGGCGGTGGCCCCGGATGCGTCCGTCAAGGCGGTTTTCAACGGGACCGTCGCCCAGATCACCGTCCTGCCCGGTTACCACCAGTGCATCCTGGTCCAGCATGGCAATTACTTCACCCTCTATGCGAAGATGAAGCGGGTCGATGTCAAGGCCGGCGACAAGGTCACGACGGGGCAGCGTCTCGGTACCGTGGACACCATTGCCGGCGAGACCGTGTTCCATTTCGAGATCTGGGATGACCGTACCGTACCCCAGGACCCGGAGATCTGGCTCCGGCCCAGATAGAATTTCAATACCAATCAGATATATGAAAGCAGTTGTAAACACAGATTTTCATTTTCCGGGTCAAGTATCCAAGTACACCGGAAAGGTCCGGGACGTCTACAGCATCGGAGAGGATCTCCTCGTGATGGTGACGACCGACCGCATCTCCGCTTTTGACGTCGTCCTGCCGGAAGGCATTCCGTACAAGGGGCAGGTCCTGAACCAGATCGCCTCCAAGTTCCTGGATCTGACGACCGACATCCTCCCGAACTGGAAGCTTGCCGCAGTCGATCCGATGGTTACCGTCGGCTGGCGTTGCGAGCCCTACAAGGTCGAGATGGTCGTACGCGGTTACCTGGCCGGGCATGCCTGGCGGGAGTACAAGGCCGGCAAGCGGACCCTCTGCGGCGTTCCGCTGCCCGAGGGGATGGTGGAGAACCAGCGTTTCCCCGAGCCCATCATCACTCCGACGACCAAGGCGGCCGAGGGACACGATGAAGATATCAGCAAGGAGGAAATCATCGCCCAGGGCATCGTCTCGCGGGAGGAATATGAGCAGTTGGAGCGTTATACCCGCGCCCTGTTCCAGCGTGGTACGGAGATCGCCGCCTCCAAGGGCCTGATCCTCGTGGATACGAAATATGAGTTCGGCAAACGTGACGGCCGGATCATCCTGATGGACGAGATCCACACTCCCGACTCTTCCCGCTATTTTTACGCGGAAGGGTATGAGGAGCGCCTCCGGAAAGGAGAGCGTCAAAAGCAGCTTTCCAAGGAGTTTGTCCGCGAGTGGCTGATGGCCGGCGGCTTCCAGGGCCAGGAAGGCCAGAAGGTTCCCGAGATGACCCCCGCGGTCGTGTCCGGAATCACCGACCGCTACATCGAGCTCTATGAGCATATCACGGGCGAGCCCTTCGTCCGGGCGGAAAGCGAAGACGTCGCTGCCCGCATTGAGAAGAATATCAACGATTTCCTGAAGACCCGCGTATGATTGAGAGGTATTCCAGAAAGGTGATGAGGGACGTCTGGACCGAGGAGAACAAGTTCAACGCTTATCTCCAGGTCGAGATCTTGTCCTGCGAGGCATGGAGCCAGCTGGGCGTCATCCCGGCTGAAGATGTGGAAAAGATCCGCCGGGATGCCCGTTTCGAAGTGAAACGCATCCAGGAGATCGAAGAGCAGACCCGCCACGATGTGGTCGCTTTCACCCGTGCCGTCAGCGAGAGTCTCGGCGAGGAGCGTAAGTGGGTTCATTACGGCCTGACTTCCACCGATGTGGTCGATACGGCCAACGGTTACCTGATCAAGCAGGCCAATGCCATCTTGCTCAAGGACTTGGAGGAGTTCATGGAGGTCCTGCGCCGGCGGGCGCTGGAGTTCAAGAGCACGCCTTGCATCGGGCGCACGCATGGCATCCATGCCGACATCACTTCTTTCGGTCTCAAGTGGGCCCTGTGGTACGAGGAGATGAAACGGGGCATCGAGCGCTTCAAGGCCGCAGCCGCGGGGGTTGAGGCGGGCAAGATGAGCGGAGCCGTGGGCAATTTCGCCAACATTCCGCCTTTCATCCAGGATTATGTCTGCGAGCGCCTGGGCATCGCTTCGGCCAACATTTCCACGCAGGTCCTGCAGCGCGACCGGCATGCCGCCTATGTCGGAGCCATGGCGCTGATCGCCGCGACCCTGGAGCAGATGGCCTTTGAAGTCCGCAACCTGCAGCGTACCGAGGTCCGGGAAGTGGAAGAGGCCTTCCGCAAGGGGCAGAAGGGATCGAGTGCAATGCCGCACAAGCGCAACCCGATCAGCAGTGAGAACATCTGCGGCTGCGCTCGCGTGATGCGGGGCTACATGCTGACTTCCTATGAGAATGTGGCGCTGTGGCACGAGCGGGATATCTCCCATTCCTCCACCGAGCGCATCATCCTGCCGGACGCCACCGAGCTGCTGGATTACATGCTCTGCCGTTTCAAGGGGATCCTGGAGAACCTGGTAGTCTATCCGGAGACGATGCTCGCCAACATCTACCGCACCAAGGGCGTCATCTTCGCGCAGCGGGTGATGAACGCGCTGATCGGCAAGGGCCTGTCCCGCGAGGAGGCCTACGACACCGTGCAGCCGATTGCCATGAAGGCCTGGACGGAAGGGCTTGATTATCAGACCCTGCTGAAAGCGTCTGACAAGGTCATGTCCCTGCTGACAGAGGATGAGCTCTGGGACTGCTTTACGCTCGACTATTACTTCAAGAACGTCGATTATATCTTCGGCCGCGTCGGGATCTAATAGGAGACCGAGACGGGGCCGAGGAGGCCGGAGGGCCGCAGCGGGCTGCCCGCGGCAGGCCCGTGGATGGTCCAGGTCTTGCGGCTCGCTTCCGGCAGGGAAGCGTCGTACGCCAGCCGGTTGTACCAGGTTCCTGTAACGGAGACCGTCAGTGTGTTGGTTCCGGGATGGACGAACTCACTGATGTCCAGCCGGTAAGGTTCAGACCAGCGTACGCCGGCGCTTTGTCCGTTGACTTTCACCTCCGCGATGAAATCCACGGTTCCCAGATCCAGGATCACGGATTTTGAACGCAGGTTTTCAGGGAGGTCGAAAGAAGTCTCATAGAGGGCCGTGCCGGAGAAGGCGCGGCCTTCTTCGCCTAGATCCAGGTCCTTCCAGGCCTTCAGTTCCGGCAGGGCTACAGCCCCGGTCGGGGCACCCCAGCCTTCCGGGAAACGGATCGTCCAGTCCGTGACGGGCTCTTTGTGACGGAACTTGCGTGCTGCCGATGGCGCTTTTTTCGTGCCATCGGGCGCATTTACGGCCATTTTTGCTGCCGATGGCTTCATTTCCGCGCCATCGGCAGCATCGCGGCGCAGAACGACAAAGCCGCTTTCCGCCTGGGCCAGGTCGAGGCGGATCTTGACATAACGGCCCCGGCGACGCAGGGGAAGCGTCCGGATACTGCCGTCGACGGGATCCCACCATTGGGCGCGGAGCCTTCCCGTGGATCTTTTCCGTCCGGCTTGCAGTCGTATCGTCCCGTGATATTCCCCCTCGACGGGAGCGGCGATAAAGAACCAGCGGGCTCCGGCAGTCTCGCGCCCGGTCCAGAGGAGGTCGGGATCGTCAGAGAGCAACTGGGGCTTGAGACGGAATGCGTCAAGGGCTTCTTCCAACGTCATCCCGACGGCTAGCTTGCCGTCACCCAGCCGCCGTACGCCCGCTTGGGTTGCTGACCCCCAGACGTCCTTGATGGCGGCATCCAGGCGTTCCGAAGCCCCTTCCGAGAGCGTCGCGGGCGCGACCGGCGCAGAAGCGATCACCCGTGCCCCGGCCCGGATCAGTTCCCCGAGTTTCTCCACCGTTTCAGGCAGCATGCGCTCATTCTCGGGGATCCACAGGACCGAATAAGAAATCCCTTCCGGCGTGCACAGGCGCCCGTCCGCGACCGAAAGCCGGTGCAGCAGGATGTCCGGATTGCAATAATCATAGTCAAAGCCTTCCGGGATACGCCAGGGTCCCGTCTGCCGCTTGCCGTTGCCGGTGTACTGCTGCGGCCGGTGTCCGACCTCGTCACCCAGGTACCAGAGGATGTCCTTGACCGGCCGTCCCCGTTCCAGCAGAAAACCCGTCCGCGCCAGGCAGTCCGTAAACCAAGGCATGTACTTCCACCAGGTCTGTCCCCGCAGGAAGGGAGTTCCGATATTGCTGCCGAAGCTGGTCCCCGGCGGCAGGAATCCCACTTGCGGATTGTGGGTATAGGTATGGAAGACATTGTGCGTCACGCCTTCGCTGAAATTGAGATTGGCCACTTCGCGCAGCATCCCCCAATGTTCGTCCCAGGTCAGGTTGAAACTGGTGAAACTCTCCGCCGCCACCCGCGGCTTGCCGTACAGGTGGGCGGCCGACGCCGTCGGGCGGATGGGTTTGAAATCCAGGTCTCCGACGTATCCTTCCATCAGAGGCTGCCAGAATTCACACATCGGCACGTCGGCGTATTTGTGGTATTCCATCGGATCCATGACGACCACGTCGCCTCCGGCGGTCTCATACTGGACCCGCATCCCTTTCTCGTGGGCCAGGTCCGTCATCCGGCGGAAGAAATGCTCCCCGTAGAGTTGCGACAGGGTCCGCCGCCAGTCGATCAGGAAGCGGCTCGTCGTCTCGGGGTTGTCGATGACATAGCCCATCAGGGCCGGGATGAAGCTGCGCAGGGAGTAGCCGGCCGCAGCGCCGAATTCATCCTCCATGGCGGCCGTCCAGGTCTGCGTCTGGCATTCCCAGCTGTCCATCAGCATCCCGTCGGCCCGCCCGGCCAGGGGTCCGTCCTGCAGGGCGCCGACATAATGGGAAAACTGCACCTCTGCACCGTGCGGGTCGAGTTTGTTGCATTCCCAGCCGGTGGCTTCCGGCGGGGCCGGACTGTTTCGGCGGCCGGCATTGACGTGGCCCACGCGCAGGACCGTCCAGGCCCCTTCCGGCGCCTCCCAGTCCAGCTCTCCCTGCTTGACGAAGGCGCTCAGGTCCAGGATGTCCGCGGCGCGGACGAAGGCGTGCGGATCCTGCTCCGTATGCTCCTGCCTGAGCTCCTTGGCGCTCAGCGCCCAGCCTGCTTCGCCGCGCCAGTTGTTCTTGCGCGCCGCGGACCAGAAGCGCACGAAGCGCAAGGTCGAAGGATAGCCGTTGCTGAAGGTGAAAGTATAGCTTACGGCATCGTGTACTTCATGGCATGCCAGATAGACGTCGCCGTCGCCGTGCTGCCACGCCGCATAGGGGAGATCCGCGTCGACCAGGGTGCGCTCCCCGCCGTCCTTCAGCGTTGCCGTCAGCGAGACGTGGATCAGGGGATTGTAGACGTAATTGTAGCAGATGTTGCCGGCGTTGGGCAGCTGGAGCGTGCGGATGACTGCGCCCTCGGGCAGGGTGAAACGGACGCTGCGGGTCGTGCCGGCAGCAAGGTCCACGGGGGCTTCGGCAGGCGTTTTACCCTTCGCGGCGTCATCTCTAAGGCCGGGTTCAAGCGCCGTTGCGCTGGCCTCCAGGAGTGCGCCCCAGCCCTTCTCGTCGCACTGGATCTCCTGCGGTTGCAGGGGCCGTCCCGTGTCGCCCAGCGGCGTCGGGAAGGCCAGTACGCAGATATCCCGGTAGTCCCGCCATGCTTCTGCGGACGGATCTCCCTGGGGGAGGGTCATCCGGACGTGCCGGCTGCCGGACAGGTCGGTCCGGGACCAGACCAGACGGCGCTGGGCATTCTCGGGTGTGATCCAGGGGCCGCCGGCCATCGCCCAGCCGGGACAGGTCTGGATGGTCAGCCGCAGGCCGAGGCTGTCCGCCTTGCGGGCCAGGTGGGCGACGAGCTCCTCCCATTCGGGGGTGAGGGCCCGGACCTGCCGCTCTGTCGCCGGCCAGGGGCCGCCGAAATGCCCGTGGAACCATTGGACGCCTGAAATGCCGGCGTCTGCTATGGCTTGCAGGTCGGCATCGATCCCTTCGCGGGAGACGTTGCCGCCGATGAAGTGGAACCAGGTTTCCGGATAGAAGACCTTTGATGGCTGTCGGAACGCTTCTGCATCCTGAGCCGAAAAAGCACGCTCCAACACTTCCTTCGCCGGGACGATGTCTGTGATGGATTCTTTTTCCGCCAGGTCGCCGGGCCTGCTCCGGCCTCGGCTACATCCATCCTCGCTGCGCTGCGGCTGAGTAACGCCGAGGGCCGGACAGGTCCCGGCGATCTCGGCAACGAGAATAATTAACAGCCACGCAACAACATTGGCGACCTTGTTCCAAGATCGTCTCATGTGAGTATCCATAAGTTAATGTTTCGATTATCGAAATCAAACATCTAGCGCAGCGGTACCAGCGGCACGGTGCCGGGGATGTAATCATCTTCCTCGGGGACGAGGTGGATGATACGCTGGTTCGCGCTCCCGCGGAAATGCAGCTGCGTGTCCCGCTGCTCCTGGATGAACGGCCCGTCCACCAGCACATCCAGGTATTGCAGCATCTGTTTCATCTGGGCGTTGGCCAGGATCTCTTCATAGGTGAACCCCGTCCAGCACCAGATCGTCTTGGAGGTTTCCTCCTTGATCCGGCGCGCCAGCTCCGTGAAGGCTTCCGCCTGGTAAAAGGGATCGCCTCCGGAAAAGGACACATTGCAGAATTCATCCGCCTTGATCACGCCCAGCAGGTCGTCCACGCTCACCCAATGCCCGTTCTTCATGTTCCAGGACTGGGGATTGTGGCAACCGGGACAGCGGTGGCTGCAGCCGGCACAATAGATGGAAGTGCGGAGCCCCGGGCCGTCGGCCATGGTCTCCTCGATCACCTCCATGATACAGATCTTATCCTTGCACATGGCAGCCGGCTACTTGTGTACCACGCGATCCTTGAGCTCAGCGAGTTTGGCGCTGTTCCAACGGTTGGTCGTGCCGACCAGGTAGCCCGTGATGCGCTGCAGGGTGTCGATGTTGTGGCCATGGCAGTGCGGGCACTCGGTCAGGCCTTCGGTCGCATCTTCGTAGCCGCAGTCCAGGCAGCGGTTGCGGTTGTGGTTGACGGAGCCGTAGCCGATGTCGTACTTGTCCATCAGGTCCACGATGGCCATGATGGCCTCGGGGTTGTGGGTCGCATCCCCGTCGATCTCCACATAGAAGATGTGTCCGGCGTTTTCGTATTTATGGTACGGGCCTTCGATGGCCGCCTTGTGCTGGGGCGTGCATTTGAAGTACACCGGCACGTGGCTGGAATTGGTGTAGTAGTCCTTGTCGGTGACGCCCGGGATGACGCCGAATTTCTTGCGGTCCATCTTCGTGAAGCGTCCGGCCAGTCCTTCCGCCGGGGTGGCGAAGAAGGTGAAATTGTGCTGGAAGGTCTCGGCATAACCGGCCACCCGCTCGGACATGTGGGAGATGATGCGCAGACCCAGTTCCTGGGCTTCCTCGCTCTCGCCGTGGTGCTTGCCGATCAAGGCGATCAGCGTCTCGGCCAGGCCGATGAAGCCGATCGACAGGGTGCCCTGGTTGATCACGCTTTCGATCGTGTCGCAGTCCTCGAGTTTTTCACTGCCCAGCCACAGGCCGCTCATCAGCAGCGGGAACTGCTTCTTGAGCGCGGTCTTCTGGAAGTTGAAACGCTCGTTGAGCTGCTTGGCGGCGATGTCCAGCGCCCAGTCCAGCTTCTTCATGAAAGCGGCGATGCGCTCTTCCTTGTTCTGGATGCCCATGCATTCGATGGCGATGCG
>CAMOTB010000004.1 GCA_946625485.1 uncultured Bacteroidales bacterium
CCCGGGACTCTTGCCCCAGATCCTTGAAATAGGCTTTCAAACCGACGAGGCGCTCCTCCGAGTTATAGGAAATCACATTTCCGATGCTCATCGCGCTAAATACTGCAAAACGACCCTTTTCGGGACTCAGGCCATACATGATCCGACCCAGGATGCGTCCGCAGGCAAACTGGTTCGTCGCAAAGGAAGCAACGGGCGAAGTGCCTTCCAGATAGGAATCCACGAACGCATAAGGGATACCACGGGCTTCGAGAGTCGCGCACAGTTCCAGGGTTTCTTCCCGGAAAGACGAGCCGATGATGACCCCATCCGGCGCGGACTGCTCAATAATCTCATAGGATGAGCGGCAGGAATAGATATCGAACTGATTGAAAAAGAAATACTTCAAGGATATCGACACGTCCTGCATCTCCTTGACGGCCCGCTCGATGCCTTCATAAATCGACCCCCAGTACTCTCCTGCAACCGGTGTCGGGATAGAAACGATGATCTTGTATTCGCGAGCCGGAGGAAGATGCTGGGGATGCTTCTGGTCTATCATGGCCAAAACGGACTCGACAGCCTCCCGACTTTTCGGAGAGACGTTTCCCCGATTGTGCAGTACACGGTCAACCGTGCCGGCCGAGACTCCGGCCATCCTTGCAATTTCCTTAATACTCACCGTTGTGGTCATCACTCAAATCGATCTGTGCACTTCTGTGCAAATATAACAAATTATAACAACTCAAAGAAACTAGCGAGTCTTTACTTCCATCTTCCAATAAGCATTCGCATTGGTCGATCCGCTCCCCTGACCCATCCTACACCCATGCAGGGACACACGCATCAGACGAGCCTCAGTGCCTGCCGGGAAAACGAATGTTTCCTGGTCGCCGGCATCATTCCCCTTGCCGGGAGAAAGCACTTTGCCCATGACATGCCCCTTGCCGAGATTGTCCGGTGTCCATTCAGAAGAAGATACCTTGCGCCAGTGATAGCCGTCATCGGACACTTCAAAATCAAAATAGTATTGCCGGCGAGACTGCGTATTGCGGCAATAACCCATCGTTACGGACTCCACGGCCACAGGCTTGTCACCCAGATAGAACTGCACCCAGGGGTTGCCGGAGCGGCTCCAGGAAGTCCTGGGATTTCCATCCGCCAGGGCGGCCACATCCTCCGGACCGCTGTCAGAAGCGCTGACCGGCTCCTTGGATACGGACTCGAATTCCACCTCATAGCTGACGGGATATCTGCCGGGTGCAGACGTATGGATGAGGACCGACGAGGATGAAGTCTCGTAAGCGATCCGGACTTGCCCGGCAGCACTGGCTTTGACGGCAGGCACATCCGTACAGTCGATATCAAGCGGAACGAGATAATGCGTCACTTCCGGATCGAAAGACTTCAGCGGCTTGCCTCCGACGCGAAGGGACGAAAGGAAAGCGAATCGTTCTGTAAAACCGACGGAACGGTCTTCTGCGACACCGGGAGTCCGCTCGCCGGCACGCTCAACCGCATCATTCCCCAGACGATCGGAGAGTTGCTGAAGATACAGACTCCGCGGCGTCATTCTGGTGCCCGTAGAATACTCATAAGCCCGATAATTGGGGACATGTCCCGGATCCACGGCCTCCATTACGAACGGGAGACGGTCGGACTCGGAAGATTGTCCAAACAAATAATTGGGAGTCAATCCATTGCGGCTGATAATAAATTTCCCTTCACAATTGTAAAGCACATAGTTGGAGCCGGCCCATCCGTGCGCCGTGCCATTGTTCCAACGGTTCTGGACATAGATGCGGCTCCGGACATTGTCGAACAAACCGGCAGAAGACCAGCGGAGATGAGGTTCACTGGCGTCAAACTGATAATCCGCACTGCAGTCCAGGAAAACATTGGGGCCATTGACCTGTCCCATGACAATGAAAGCGTGCCGGGTATAGCGGGCATAACAGCGGTTGTTCAGCACGAAAGAAGCTCCCGAATTGGAAAAACTGTAACGCCGCTCTCCTCCCGTACCGCTGACCGGCTCCAGGCAGTTGACATCCTGGACGGTGATTCTCCGGGACTTTCCTGCAAGTGAAACGGCCACGTCGATGTGATACGTCGTCACATTACGGATCCAGGCGTCCTCGACACCACGGGCCATTACGCCTACCTGCGCATGGCATTCATCGCTGTAATACTTATATTCGATGCCGAAGGCAGAGTTTTCACCGGTCTGGGACTTATCGAAAGATGACAGCATCTGGATGTTTTCGATACCGACCCGGGAAAGACGGTCCGGATTCTCATAGAGACTCAGCGTCGAGATCCCGTACTGCATGTCCAGCGGGTCTCCCAGGGGTTCCTTCAGGGTTATGGTACCCTCTGCCTTGCTGACGGAAGAAACGGTTCTTTCCACTGCATTTCCCTGATAGTACTTGTCGAGGCGGCCGTCGTGCGCCCACTGGTTGACGGACAATACGCCTGGAGCCTCCGTGATGGCGTCCATCTTGAGATCTGCCGCCCAAGCGGCATTGGCCCCGCGGACGATCTGCACGTTGTCCCCGGGATGGAAGGCAGACACATCCGAAAGATGAAGTTTCGTTGCGCCGGCCGGAACATATTGGTCCAAGATTTCAACAGCCGAACGGCTCTTTCCTTCCTGTCCGCCGGAAATGTTGAATATACCCACGCTCTTGTCGTAGGCATCGCTTATCCAGGTCGCTACAAGGCGGGTCACACCAGCCGGCTTATGCCCAAGTTGCGAATAATCCCGCCAATTGTCAGGTCCCAGCGGCGCATCGTGCTTCTCGATCATAGCTGCACCGTCCCCTTCGCCACGGACCACGATTCCAGAAGCCCGGATGTATAATGGCCTGGCGATGCGATAGGTCCCCGCCTTGAGAAGCAGCGCACCGCGGAATCCATCACCGTCCATCGGCGCTAGGGAAAGAAGATCGATTGCCTTCTGGATCCGAGCGGCATCGTCCGCATTTTCCAAAGGGGAAAGCGTGATGCAGACCGGAACCACGGGCAGCCGCACACCGCCGCCCATATATCCGGCAGAAGAGAAATCCGGCACGCGATTACCCTTGTAGTCCGGGACATAGGAAAGATGGCCATCCGTCAGGGAAAGGGCCGGGTATTGCTCCTCGCGCCCCTTCCACTCACTTCCGACCACGGTGAAACAGCGCCTGTCATACACTTTGCCGCCGTCCGGACCGGTCAAGGTAAACAACACCTCGCAAAAGCCCGCATCCGCGGGAATGACGCCGTTGAAACAAACGGTGCCGCTCTCACCCCGGGCCAGCCGCCGCGTCACTCGGGCAAGCGGTTTTCCTCCGCATTGCAGGACAGCATCGACTTCCAGGTCACGGGCCGCCTCCAGGTAATAGGAGGGCCAGGATTCACCGGCGAACGCCAGTGCGGGAAAACCGGGGGACAGGGTCATCCGGCCGCCGGACGGAATGATGTCCGCCCAGGCGTGACGCTCCTGCGCAGGCCGCGGCAGGTTTCCCTGCACCCGCTCCCTGCGGAAGGGCATCAGCTCATAGATTTCGACCGTACTCTGCTGCGCCTTGCCGGAAACCATGATGTAGCGAGCCTCGACGGGTGAGTCCAGCGTCTTGATAAACAACTTGTTGCCATTGGCATCAGGCAGGTCGGACGCATTTTGCCGAAACAAAGGAATCCAGTCCTGGGGAGGTGAATAGCGGTCCAGCCCCGCCTTTCCGTCGCGCCCGGCATCCGACAGTGAGGCCCAAACCGCTCCATCGCAAGAATAACTCACCATATAGGTCCCGTCCTCCAGGCGCTTGCGGAGATTACCCACGGAAGTGCCCCAGGCGATTCCGAGGGCATCGATGCGTTGTACGGAGCCTAAATCCACGGCCAGCCAAACCAATGACTTGTCCGGAGATCCGGTCTGGGACTTGTCGAACGCCATTCCTGTCCCGGACGTACCGGTGGTAATACCATCAAAGGCACTCGTTTTCGAAGTGCCTTTGGACAGGGAGCTGACCTTGATCCGGTCAGCAGGAACACCCTTTGCAAGATGGATCAGGGAATCGCGCCAGACTTGCACGGGAAGGCAGATGTCCACCCCACCGATCCCTTTCAGTGTCAGGACGTCCCCATCCTGCAGTTCCTCGCTGCCCAGCCGCGGACGGCCCGTAGGGGAGGTGGCGGACACGTGGGCACCGGGAGGCAGGCCCAGATAGCCGCCCAGGGACTCCAGACTGACATCGCCAGGTAGGGTGACAGCCGGGTTTTTCGTCGCTTCGAAGGCCTCGCGGACCTTCTGCAGATAATGGAGGGTTTCCTCGTAGGGAGGCGTATCGAGCGACCCGGGGGCCCCTTCGTCTTTATTGACCCACAGCAGTTCGATCGGGATGTAGCCCCGGTACGGGCTCATCCGGATGTCCCGTGCCACCCGCAGGAAGTCCATCGGAATGGACGTTTCGGCGCCGGCCGGTTTCTTTTTCAGCTGGAAATTGGTCGTGTAGGGGAGGACCAGGGCGATATCCCGGTACCAGTCATAGTTGCGGGCATCCGTGCTCATGAAGTCGCGGTAGAAGCCCGTGTCATTGATGATGCCCACATTGTCTCGGTCGATCCAAGCGAGTGTCTGGATGACCTGGTTGGCCGTCGCGAGCATGCCGCCGTGATTCTGCAGCCCGATCTTAACCGAAGGGTAATGGTCGCGGGCGAAGTCGGCCACTTCCTGCACAGCAGGAACGATACGCTCCCGGGCGATCTTCTCCCAGCCTTCCCGGCGGATGTCCGCGGGCGGCGGTCCTGCGAAAATACGGATGACAGGGGCACCCATTTCATGGGCGATCTTGATCCAGAACTTGATCCGTTCGATATCCGTCGCCCTTCTGGCGGCGTTGGGATCGGCGAAATTATTCTGGATGCCGGTGCCGCTGATGGCGATGTGTTTCTTTTCGCAAAGCCGGCGCAGCTCCCGAGCATACTTGACAATCTCCGCCTCAGGGCGGGTCGGCATCGATGTATTGCTATATCCGGGGATATAGTAGCACGTGATGTCAACGGCATCGAAACCGGCCTTCGCCGCCCATTCGATGCAACTCTTCGTATCCAGCGCAGGAGCACCGGAAGAGTTGCCGAGCCAGGCATTCAGGTTCTGGTTGAAAGTATAAAGATTGAGGCTGAACTTATAGTCCCCCGTATAGTATCCGCCACTGAAATCCTTGCCGCTTCTGTCGAAGTGGTCCAGCAGGTGTTCGCGGACATGGTCCAGGTCGGCATCCACGTAGGGAGCCGCGGAGGCGGCACGCGGGAGCGTATCGCCATTGACGGCTGAGAACTCGAAGGCGCTCCAGTCCAGTTCGCGGCAATTGGACGGATCCAGATAGCGCCCGTATGTCGCTTTGTCCGGAACATATATGACCAGGGAAGACACGCGTTCGAACCACAGTCCCTCCTTCCCTTCGGGCCTGACCGCCACGGGCGGTGCACCGAGATGCAATTCGTTCAAATGGGTGCAATAGTAAAAAACTCGTGACCCGAGTTCCTCCAGGGAAGGAAGGTAAACGCGGGACAGGGCGGAGTTGCTGCTGCCCTTGGCCTGTGCGAAAGCCTGCACGCCGACCTTCGTGACGGACGGCAGGTCCGCAATCTCCAAGCCGCTGCAGAGGCTGAATGCCTTTGAACTGATTTCTCGGGTCCGCTCCAGGCGCACGGCGCGCAGGCTGGCAAGCCCTTCGAAGGCGGATTTCGGCACCTTGGACCCGGTGAAGTCGGCCTGTCCTTCAGCAACGAGCACCTCCAGCGAGAGCAGGTTCTCCTTGATGAAACGGCAGTCGGCGGCAGAGATCTCTCCCCCGCTGACCACCAGTTTCAACAATTGCGAATAATCCGCGAATGCGGCATCCACCTTGTCTTTCAGGGAGCCGGGGACGAGGTTGCTTACCGTCAGCGTACGGTCTGCAGGGACCTGGAAGGCTGCATCCTCCCCTTGCTTCTCGCCGGCATACGCACCCACCGACAGGAGGCAGATAGACAAAACGGTCCAGATTATCTTTTTCATGGTATTGATCACTGGGCGTTACCGTAAATGGCGAACTTATTGTCCTTGGCCAGGCCGAACTTGCCGGCAGAGGCCGTGCTATACGGCACGAGGCGGAAAGTCACCACGCTGCCGGCAGGGATCGCCTTGAAGAAATCCATCTTCCCGAGCGGAACGGTGCCGGCAGACACCTCCGTCGTCGAGCAGGTGAAGAAGGAAGTGAACTCTCCGCCATTGAGCGAATACAGGAAGTTCACATCGAAGTCGCCGCTCGCCGAACGGAAGGCGAAATCCAGGCCGCTCAAGGCGAGCGTCGTGCCGGACGCGACGGTGAGGGTGGTCTCATAATACTGGACCTGCGCACCGCCCGCGTTGACATCCCAGCCGGTCGCGCCCCAGTCGCCGGACCACTTGGTCGCGCTTTTGTTTGACGCACTCGCATTCAGGGTTAGGGCAGACACGCCGACGGCGGAAGGATTGGTGTTCTCGTCGCAGTTCAGCAAGTCGGGGATGTTATTCTTGGGCACGTTGGCGGTCGTCGGGATCCAATAGACGTTGAAATTGCCGACGGTCGGGACGAACGGCGCAGCCACGACGGCCGTGCAGGAATTGTCCGTCAGGGCGGTAATCCCGTTGACCGTGAAGACGACCTCTCCCTCGGCGGCGGGCGTGCCGGACACGGCGAAACGGATAGAGCCGTTGCCGGCCGCCACGGTGACGTCGGATAGGGTCTCGACCGTAATTCCTTCGGCACCGGGGCCGCTGACGGCCACGGTCAGTTCACCCGCGAGTACGGAATTGTCACCATTCTTATAAGGGACTTCGACCGCACACCCGGAGATATCTTCCCCAACCGTCATCATACCGGAGAAAACCGGTTTGAGGAAAGTCAGGTCCAGCAGGGACTCGAAACGGGCGGATGTCAGGGCGGCGTCCTCGAGCATCAGGATGCATCCGGACCCGTCGGCAAGCACGATACCGCTGACGGTACCGCTGCCACGGCCGGGCGCCTCGGTGGCCAGGCCCGAAACGGCAGGAACGAAGACATCGTACGAAACCGTGCTGCCTTCCACCTCCAGCGTAAACTTGGGAGCGGAGCCCCAGGAGGGGTAGGACGCTGCGTCGAGGTAGATCATCAGCAATTGCGTCTTCTCGACCGCGACATACATGTTCTCATACGCGCCCAGGTCGGTGTGGGCGATGACGACCGGCTCCAGCGTATTGCCGGAAGACAGGGTCTTGACCTCGCCAATGATGGAAGATAGGGTCAATGCGCCCGACTTGGATAGTTCCATGGCGGCACCCTTCGCGCGGATGGACAGGCGGTCACCGGCCTTGACACCCTCCACGCCGCTGACGGTAACCACGTCGCCGGGGTTGTTGCCATCCTGCAACAGCACTCGGGCGGTCGTAATGTCGGCCGCTTTGGTGGATGTCAGGGGGAACACCTTGCTCACGACACCCTCGACCAAAAGGTTGTCTGCAACCGTCGAAGCGCCGGCGGCCGCTGCCTCCCGCAGACTGGCGATTCTCGCCACGACGGGCGCCTTGTCCGTCGTGAAGGTGACCGTCGGTCCTGTATAGGTCTGCCCGTCCGTCGTCGTCAAATATGCGCGGACCTCATAGGAGGTTTCCGGACTGAGATCCTGCAGGCGGAGCGAGTAACTGCCCGGAGCGGTCGCTTCAGCAATTGCGTGGTTCGTCGTAACACCGCCGCCCGTCAGGGAAATGCCGGCCTCGGCGACCGAGATCTCTCCGGAATACTTCCAAGACATCCCGAGCGTAGCCGAGTTCTCATCCACGGCGGTGGCTTCCGACGTCGTAAGGACGGGGACGCCCGTTTGCATGATGACAATGTCGCTGACGGCAGCCGATGCATTGAGCATCAGAACCGTCTGGCGGAAATCACCGTCGAGGGCATCCACCCGGACAGTAATCTCGCTTTCACCCTTTTCTCCACCGGAGACGGACACCCGGCACCATTCAGCGTCGGACTCATTGAGCAGCGTGGCCGTATAGGCCCGGTTCGTACTGACCTTGATGGTCTGCGAGCCCCCCTCCCGGGGAAAGACGATCTCGGACAGGTCCGATTTCATCTCCGGCTTGGTCGGAAGCGAGTTGGTCTGGTCGCACGAGAGCAGGGCGAACAGCAGCGCAATACCGGTCAACAGATACTTGAAAGACTTCATAATAAACGTTTTAAATATATTTCATCTCTAATTTGTCAAGATAATCCCGGACCCTTCCGCAGGCAAGGGCGAACTGTTCTCCGGAGGTCGTTCCGCCGAACCGTCCGCCGCCGGACAGATGGGGTTCCAGGGTCAGGAAACCATCATACCCTTCTTCAGAAAGTGCGGATAGCAATCCAGGGATGCAGCCGTCGCCATCGCCGGGCAGGGTGCCGGCCCGGGTATGGCCGGCCGTCCAGTCCTTAAGGTGGACGTGCCCTACGTATGGACGCATCAGCGGCCAGCATGTCTGTATGCCGTCCGTAATGCCTTCGCCCCAGACAAAGTTGCCAGGGTCATAGACGAGGGCCAGGGTTTCGCCCCCGAAGCGCGCCCCTAGGGCGGCACAGTTGCGGGCCGAATGGCCGTATACCGCCGATTCGTTTTCAAGAAGGAGCCGCACGCCGTAGGTGCGGGCCACCTCCACCATCCGGGCGAAACGCTCGAATACGCGTTCCTCGACGGTCGCTTCGTCCCCATCTGGATAGAAACTGAACACCCGCACGTTGGGCGTGCCGAGGATCCCGGCCTGGCGACAGACATGACCGAGCCGTTCGAGCACGGGCTTCAGGGGCTCGGACAGCGGAGACTTGCCGATCGGGGAAGCGACGGCGCTGACACCGATACCGGCCTCGCGCAGGCGTCCGGCCACGATTCGCGTCTGTTCCGCGGAAAGCGTCGTGACATTCAAGCCGTCGACGATGCGCAGCTCGATCCAGCCCACGCCAAGGAATGCGGCCAGAGCAATCTGGCCTTGCAGATCCTCGTGCGCCTCATCGGCAAACATGCTGATTTTGACTCTTCTATCCATCTAACAGGAAAAATGGCTCACAAGATAATACACGGCGCAGACAATGGTCACTACGATTGTGACTGACATCGCCAGGTTCCACCAGAAACGCTTCCTTCCCCGCGGCATGTCTTCCTTGAGATACTTGGAAGAGTTGTTGAGCAGGAAAAAGCCCAGGTAAGCAACGGGCAGGACGATCAGCGTAAGCGCGGAAGTGGGAATGACGATCCAGGTCCCGATAGATGACCAGAATATGGCTCCCAACACGCCCACGGATGGGATCAAGGTGCACAGGCGATACTTCCAGCCTTCAGCGGGAATTCCGAACAGTTCCGTCGCGGCAAAGCCGCAGACGACCATGTGCATCGTGATGGCATTGAAACACATACCCACGATACCGAGGCCGAAGATCAGCCGGGAGACGACATGCGGTAGTCCCGCTGCCTCCAACATGCTGGCTGCCGCTATCGGCGAGATGCTGGTGGCGCCCGAAGACAGGAATTCTTCGGTATGGAGAGTGGACCCGGCGGCGATGATCATCAGCGACGTGGCGACTGTATAAGGAATCAGCATGCCGGTCACCAGATCGAACTTGGCCAGGCCCTTGTACTCCTTGGTCCATCCTTTCGCCAGGAACGAATACCCATACAGGAAGGTCATGTTGATGCCGACGGCCGCGCTGAGCGAGGCGACGAAAATACTGAAACCCTGGTGGCCTTCCGGCACGTTGAAATGGAACCCGCCGTCGAAGGAGAATGGGATGAATCCCCGACCGACCGCGCGCCAGTCGATGGCCCCGTTCACGCTGCACACGATGACGACGAGAGCGAACGCGAAGATAATGAACCAGATGATGCCTTTGATGATACGCTCGATCAGCCGGACACCCTTTCCCCCCTTGCCGTAATTCCAGACCACCTTGCAAGCCAAGGCGAACACGACGAACGCCAGGCCTAGCAGGACGACGGTCTGCAGCGGGCTGCCGGACGCGATGCGGAATCCGCCCACGGTCTCCAGCATGTCCAACGTCATCCCGGTGATTAGGGAATATTGGGAGAAATGCCACACGACAGTGGCAAGGATCGTACAGATTGCCCACCCCCAGGCAACGGGCTTCCCCACGTAAGTGCACATCGCCCGGAACGGGCGCTCCCCGGTAGAGAGTGTCTGGTAGGCAAGGGCGTAAAGCATCACGATGCCGAGCAGGATCGCGACAGGCTGGACCCACAGCATCTGATAGCCGAGATAGGCTCCGGAATACAGGGAGGCGATGGCGCTGCCGCCGCCGAGGGTCATGGCGCTCTGCATCCATCCCGGACCGGATTTGGAGAAATACCATTTCAGCTTTTTCCAGCCGCCCTGGGACTGGAGCGCACGCAATTGCTCGACCTCCCGGCGAACCAGTTCAGGATCTCCAGTCTTGTACATCGGGACATTGCCCGTATTTGCCCTTTCCTGTGACATCACACGTTACAAGTTAGTAATGGCAACCTCCGCTCCGCCCCGCTGGGCGGAAAGATAACCGGCGTAGATCGTCGCGATGGTATCAGACGCCAACTGGCTGTTGCTCTCGACGAAAGCGTCTTCTGCGACAGCTTTGTAAAAAGCCTCCAACTCATGCTGATAGCCCAGATACCACCCTTCGTCGGGGGCGATCTCGGACCAGCCCGCCTTCGTCTCTATCTTCTCCACGACATAGACGTCGTCGTAGATGGAAGCCTCGGGCGTAAAGGTCTGCATTGTATTGTTGTGGCTCATATTGCAGAGCGTGCGGTGATTGTTCGCATTGACGCGGATCCAGTTGTTGGTTCCGCCCAGGCTCAGTTCGTTGGCGATCAGGTCGGCGACGGTGCCGTCTTCGAAGACAACATGGATCAGGGCGAAATCTTCTGTATCTTTATAAGTCGTCTTGAGATAACCCTTATCCACGAACCCGTCCATCCGTGTCATCGCATGGGTGCGGGCCGACACGGCCACAGGGCGGATCGCCCTTCCCAGCCGGGTGCGCCCTTCGACGCCCTTCAGATAGAGGGCGGCGGTGAGGGGATGACAACCTTTGCCGATGAGGGAGCCTCCTCCGGACAGTTTCCACTGGCCGTATGCCAGGGAATGGGAGCCGGAATGGGACTGCTCACCATTGATCCAGAGAATCTGGGCACCGGTCTTTTCGATGATTTCGCGTTCTTTTTGCACGGGGGGCGCATAGACCCAGTTCTCCGCATAGAAAATCTTACCTGCGCTGTGCTTTTCGGCCTCGAGCACCTGCGCACAACTCTGCAGGGCGGCCTTCAGGCCGACTTCCCGGTCGAAGGTGTCGCCACAGAAATCCTCGCTTCCGTCGCCGAAATAGCCGGTGAAAGGCTTCTCGACGATTGCATTCTTACCCTTATTCAAGATTTGGATGGCGATGGGTGCGTGCGTGACGGGAGGCGTGCAGACGTGCAGTACGTCCGCGGCATCGATGAGCGCATCCAACGAATCGAACGTGGGGATCCCCCGTTCTTTCGCAAAGGACTCCATCCCGGCCTTGTCGGCCGAATAGACGCCGGCGACCTCAACCTTGGCGCTGACGACGTGCTGCAGCGCACGATAATGGAACGCGGCTGCAAAGCCGGATCCCACAAAACCACATCTGATTGTCTTCTTTTGCATGGTTCGTCCGCTTTAAATCAATTAAATCCCGGATTCTGCTCCATCTTTCTATCGATGTTGGCATCAATTACGTTCTGGGGCACAGGGTAATAGTAGTCACGCTCGGTCATGCCGGCGTCCTTCTTGTTACGGGCTTTGATCCAGGTGACAAAATCAGCCGGTGCGAGGGTGCGCTGCAGGGTGTAGCGGCGCTGCTCCTCGCCGAGCAGTTCGCGGGAGCGCTCTTCCAGGATCAGGCTTAGGGAGACATCCCCTGCCGATACGTTCAAGGCGTGTGCTCGGTTGCGCAGCGCATTGATGTCATCCGCCGCAGCGATAGCGTCCCCGAGTTTGAAATTGGCCTCGGCACGCAGGAGATAGGTTTCCGCCAGACGCAGGAAGACCTGGTCCTGGTGAGACTCATTCGCCTTGGGATATCCCGGATCGCAGTAATTGTATTTGAGGATGAAGGGCCAGTTGCTGCTGTCGCCTTCCGAAGATCCGGATTTGAGTCCGGAGAAAGAGTCCATGCAGCTCTTGGCGACGAGTCCGGCGTCAGCCGCCTTGCTGCAGCCGATATACACGGTGTCGCCCACGGCAAACAGCTGCCCGGTCTTGGCGTTGACCCCCTTGTTGGAAATGACGTCCTGGTTTCCGATGATAAAGTATTTGGCGATGGCATACTCGTCGCCGCGCTGATCCCGGAAGCCGTGGGCGACGTCGCTGGACGCATCGTAGAGTTCGAGCGCCCACTTGGTCGTCGCCGTCCGGGCGAATCCGCGTCCGCCGCGGCTCTCGTCCATGTAGGACAACTCAACACCCGTAGCGACCTTGCCGTTGCCATCAAATTTCGGCTTGAAGGAGAAACGCATCAGGTTGTCGCCTCCGCCCACGGAGGTCTGGTCCCACTGGAGCACCCAGAGGGCCTCGGTGTTGCCCGATTCGATGTTGACGTTCTCCGGAGCGAACTGGTCCATGAATGCGCTGCCCTTGCCGGAGCCCATGCGGTCGGTGATGAGTGCATGGGGGCCCTGGGTGATACAGGCATCGGCGGCATCACGCGCTTTGGAGAGCAGTTCGGTGTCGTAATTGTCGATGCCCGCCTGGGCAAGGTACATTTCGGCAAGATAAGTATAGGCGGCTCCCTTGCCGGCCCGGCCTGGCTGGACGGGAGTCCAGGGCAGATGCTCCACGGCAAACTTGAGGTCCTCGATGATGAAATCACGGACGGCGGACACCGGCTCCCGGGTGTAATCCGTGCGGAACGTATCGCCCGTCACCTCGACCTTGACCAGCGGGACGGGGCCCCACATATAACTCAGGTGGCGGTAGGCCCAGGCCCGGATGAGGCGTGCCTCCGCTTCGACGCGTTCTTTGACGCCGGTCTTCCAGGTGAATTCCGCCTTGTCGGCGTAAGCGATGACCGTGTTGGCCGAAAGGACCACGTTGTACAGCCAGGAGAAAACGCTGGCAAGGCTCTTGTCGGTCGCGACGTTGGCCGTCGCCCAATCCTTGAAGATGGCGGAGAATTCGCCGGCTGCGCCGGCTCCGCAAGTATAATTGTCCGTTCCTCCGGTGTACATCAAGGCACGCAGGCCGGTGTCACCGAATGAATCGGTATGGCCATAGCCCTCCCGCTCGCAGCGGACGAGGGAGTACAGGCCGTTGAGTCCCAGTTCGAAACCGACCTCGTCGACATACAGGTTCTCGGCCGTCATTTCGGTCTTGGGCATTTCTTCCAGCATCTTTTCGCTGCAGGAAACCATCGCCAGCAGGGCGGCGACAAATCCAAACAATGCAACTATCTTTTTCATCTTGTTTCCTCCCTGTTCATCAGAAATTAACATTCAGTCCAAACACGAACTCCCGCTGCAGCGGCTTCGCCCGCTGCTCGTCCAATTCGGGATCCATGCCGGTATAGTCCGTGAAAGTCAGCAGGTTCTTGGCGTTGAAATACACTTTCGCGCCGGACATACCCAGCTTTCCGGCCACCTTACCCGGCAGGCTGTAGGACAGCATCAGGTCCTTGACCCGCCAGAAATCGGCTTTCTGGTAGTAGGACGGGGTGATGGTCTTGGAGGCTATATACTGGTTGGCGTTCTTGTTGACGGACCAGTAATCATAGTCCGGATCGTCCGCCGACCAATAGTGGCGCTTGACATAGACGTTCTTGGCATAGAAGGGATTGGCCTTGACCATGCCGAGCATGCCATACAGATAAACGGACAATTCGAAGCGGCGGTAGGTGAAGGTGTTGTTGAGGCTCCAGGTGAAATCGGGTTCGGGCGAGCCGATGACCTGACGGTCGCCGGCATCATAGACGAAGTTGTTGTTGACGTCGTCATATTTGGCATATCCGGGCTGGGCACCGTACTTCGCGGCGGAAGCGCTCTCCGCAGCCTGCCAGACACCGGTGATATAGTAATCGAAGTTGGTCTTGACAGGGAAGCCGATGAACCACTTGTTGTCGATGTCATCCTCCTGATTGCCGTAAAGGTCACGGATGCGCGTCTTGTAGTAGGCAAGGTTGACCGTCGTCTTCCACGAGAAGTCCTTCTTGGAGATGTTGGTAGAGGTCAGGGACAATTCTACGCCCCGGTTGTCGGTGCGCCCGATGTTCTGGTAAATGGAGGTAATGCCGTTGACCGGGGAGATCGAGCGCTTGAGCAGGAGGTCACGCGACTCGTTGTAGTAGACGTTGAACTCACCGGTGATGCGCGACTTGAACATAGCGAAATCAAGACCTGCGTTGCGGGAAACCGTCTTCTCCCAAGAAAGACTCGGTGTGCCGAGCGAGCCGGGCGTGTATCCGACGGCCAGGCTGGTGCCGTTCATGTAAGCGTTGTCCGTCATCTTGGAGATGGACTGGAAAGGGGAGATTGCCTGATTGCCGTTGCTGCCGTAGGACAGCTTCAGTTTCAACTGGTTGAAGACATCTTTTGCTCCCGCAAAGAAAGGCTCGTTGGCGATATTCCAACCCAGGGCGACGGACGGGAAGATGCCCCATTTGTTATTCTCGCCGAAACCGGAATAGCCGTCCCGGCGGATTGTGGCGGTCAGCAGATAACGGCTATCGTAGGAATAGTTCAGGCGCGCCATCTGGGAAATCAGGGACGTATCGGTCTCGTCGAACTGGGGGATGACCCTGCCCGCTTGCGAAATGGCATACCAGGAAAGCAAGTCATTGGTGAAATTCTCACCCTCGATGATCTTCGTCCGGTTGTTGGTATACTCATAGCCATACAACAGCGTCAGGAACAAGTGATGGCGGCCGAATTCCCGGTCGAAGTTGACGAGGTTCTCGATCAGGTAGTAGGATTTACCCTTGTCAGCCATACTGCCCCATCCGTTTGTGCTGGTGGAGGCGGCCGTATTGAGGCCCTGGTACTCGTTGTGGTTCTGGAAGAAACGCTGGTAGCCGGTGTTGAGGGTGTAACTCAGTCCCTTGGTAATCGTCGCCTTGAGGGAGTTGTTCGTCGCCACGCGGAACGACTTGTTCTCGTCGTCGTAGAGCTTGGACTCGATCGGGTTGATGCGCTTCTCGTTGGATGGGTCGGGATGAATGTTGATCGAACCATCTTCGTTGAAAGGGCGCAGGAGGGGCGACTTGTTGAACGCATCCGTGAAGCGCGGACTCGCTCCGCTGTTGTCGGCTCCCATCAGTTGGGTGGAGGTATTGAAGGTCAGCCACTTGGCCAGACTGACGGTCATGTTCAGCCGGAACGACAGTTTCTTATACTGGTCGTTGGTCACGATACCCTTGGTCTGCAGATAACTGACCGTCGAATTGTACTTGACCGCCTTGACGCCGCCGGATGCGGAAACGCTGTGGGACGTGCTGTATCCGGTACGGGTGATGAGATCCCGCCAGTTCCAGTTTTTCCAACTTCCGTCATTGTAGACGGCAAGTTCGGAGTCCGACAAGAAGGCTTCGGGATCCTCATCCCCTTCGTCCGCCCAGGTCTTCTTGAAATCGTAGTAATCCTGGCCGTCCATCATGTCAGGATAGTTGGCGACCTTCTGGATGGAAAAGTAGCCGTTATAGCGGATGCTGGCCTTGCCCTCGCTCCCCTTGCGCGTATTGATAAGAATGACGCCGTTGCTGGCGCGCGAGCCGTAGATGGCGGCCGCCGATGCATCCTTGAGGACCTCGATAGACTCAACGTCGACCGTGGCGATGTCGGAGACGGACCCGTAGTACGGCACCCCGTCCAGGATCAGGAGCGGATCGTTGCTGGCAGAAATCGAGTTGCGCCCCCGGATCAGCATCAAGCCGCTCTGGCCTTCGGGATTAGCGCCGGCCTCGGTTGTCATCACCGTCAGGCCGGGAACGGAGCCCTGGATCATTTGGGCCACGTCGGTGACGGTATTGGACTCGATCCGGTCGCGGCTCACGGAGCCGACGGCACCGGTGATGTCGCTCTTCCGCTGCGTACCGTAACCGACGACCACGATCTCGTCCAGAAGCAGTTTGTCTTCATAAAGCCGGACGACCACATCCGTTCCGGATGCGGGAATCGCGCTTTCGGTATAACCGAGCAGGGAGAAACGGATCAGGTTGTCGGCTTTCGCGACAGAAATGGAAAAACGGCCATCTGCCCCTGTCACGGCGTATGCGCCAGAAGGCTCGGCCGTACAAACAACCGCCTCGAGGGGGGTTTCCGTGTCACCTTCATACACAATCCCGGTCACAACCTTTCCGCTGCGGTTCTGCGCAAAAACAGAAACAGTCAGCAGCAAAGATAAGACCCCGATGGAAAGTCTGAAATGCTTCATTTTGGATATCATAGCGTTTTACTTGGTTATTGTCTTTTCTGTGCGAAACTGTGTATAATTTCAAAATTGCACACTTTTTGGCAAATGTATATAATTTATTTAGATTGTCAAAACATTATGTAAATAAATATTTTTTGATTTTTCTTTGGGGATTTGATGCAGGTTTGTTAGATTTGCACAGTACACATTTACACACATTATGAAACGGATTCTGAAATGGGCCGGGTGGATGGCCCTGATCATTGCGACATCCTGCTCCATTGCAAACGCCGGCACCAAGGCCACGGACGGAGCAGACAAGGGAAAGAGGGGTGACGGTTTCGCATCCGAATGGACAGACGGGGCAAGCGGCGCATACGCCAAAGTCTTTTTTGACCGCGACGCGGCAGGATACAAGCTTGTTTTGCTGAAAGAAGCATTCGCCAACGCCGAACCGGAGGCAACCCTTACCCTTTCTGAGAGGACTGGGAAAGAGGCCACGTTCGCCGGTGAGGAAGGATGGAGCGCCAGCATCCGCAAAGGGATGCTGCAGATTTCCGGACCGCAGGGCACCGTGTTCAAGGGAAAAGAACTGATACGGGAGAGCGAGACCCTGGGCAAAGCGGCGCCCGAAGGAGCGGAAGTGCTGTTTGACGGCACCTCCCTGGACAAATGGCTGAAACTCGAACCAAAGAAGTGGACCGAAGGCAGCGGACCGGCCTCCGAGAGCGCCGAACTGCTTCCAGAAGGGGCACTCCGGCTCATTCCCCGCGAGGGGAAGAACGGTTCCATCATCACACGGGATACCTGGTCAGACTTCCTCCTGCACGTGGAATTCCGTGTCCCCGTCGAGAACCAGGTCAACGGCGGCGTCTATCTGCTGAGCAAATACGAAATCAATATAAAGGACACATTCGGACAGGGTCGCGGAGCGAGCTGCTGCTCCCTTGGCAACCTGAAAGAGCCTTCCCTCCCACAGCCCGACCACAACTATTCCCTCCCTCCCATGGTCTGGCAGACGCTGGACGTCGACTTCACCGCTCCCCGGTTCGACGCGGACGGCAACAAAACGGCCGACGCATGCGCAACGATATGGTTCAATGGATACAAGATCTATGACCGCGTGGAGCTTCGGAGCCTCAAAGGCGCCGTGGCCCGTTCCCTCGAACGGAGCGAAGGTCCCATCTACCTCCAGGAACACGGGGTCTCTTACGATTTCCGCAACATCTGGATTCAGGACAAGTCTGTCTCGGCACCCGCACGACCTAAGGTCCTGGGTGTCGCGCATGCGGGATTCTTCACCAGCGACTATGAGAGCACCTGCCGACTGTACGGAGAATTCTTCGGCTACGAGAACCCCAGTACGATCCGCCGAGACGATGGAAGTGTCAACCTCACCATCTTCAAGATCAATGACCGGCAGTACGTGGAAATCTTCAAGGAACGCGAAGCAGGTACGCCGCGACTGTATCATTTCGCCATAGAGACCGACGATGCGGAAGCGATGAGGCTCTACCTACAGTCGAAGGGCGTGAAGGTGCCGGAAAAGACCTCGAAAGGCAGGATTGGCAACCTGAACTATTTCGTGACGGATCCCAACGGCGTGATCTGCGAAATCGTCCAGTACGGGGAAGGGGGTGAGACCGTAGCAAACTACGGGAAGCACATGCCCCAGACGAGGATTTCCGCCCACATGAGCCACGTCGGTTTCCAGTGTCCCGACCTGGACAAGGCCGTAGCGTTCTACGGGGACATCCTGGGTTTCAAGGAGGTCTGGAGAGGCGGGCCCGACCCGGCCAAGGTCAAGTGGGTCCACATGCAGGTGCCGGACGGGAAAGAGACGATCGAACTGATGCTCTACGAAGACGATCCGACCGCTGAGCGCAAAGGCTCCATGAACCATATATGTCTCGAGGTGGATGACGTCCAGGCCGCAAAAGCGATCCTGGACCGGCGCACCTACCCGCAGTCCTGCAAGGCCCCTTCGGCGCCCAAATACGGCTTCAACAAGAAGGAACAGATCAATTACTTCGATCCCGATGGCACGCGGATCGAAATCATGGCGAAGGACACCTACGACGGCGTCCCTGCACCCTCGTCCACCGGCGTCCCGATGAAATACGGCAAACCCGTGAACGAATAGCCCGGCGGGAGGGCTCTTCAGACTTTCGCGCTGAGCCGGCGGGCGATGTCGAGGAAAGCGAGGGCGTCGGGGCGGGAGCCGAGAGCGACGGGTTCGCCGCTGTCGCCGCCTTCGCGGATGCCCTGCACGATGGGGATCTGCCCCAGCAGGTCGATACCGAACTGCTCCGCCATCCGGGTGCCGCCGTCGCGGCCGAAGAGGTAGTAGCGCTCTTCAGGATGCGCCTCCGGCGTGAACCAGGACATGTTTTCGATCAGGCCGAAGATGGGCTTGGCTATGCTGGGATTGCGGAACATGTTGACGCCTTTCTCCACGTCAGCGAGGGCCACGTTCTGGGGTGTCGTCACGATGACGGCCCCGGAAACGGGGATGTCCTGCACCAGGCTGATATGGATGTCGCCGGTCCCCGGCGGCATGTCGATCAGCAGGAAGTCCAATTCGCCCCAGGCGACCTGCAGAACCATCTGTTTCAATGCATTGCAGGCCATCGGGCCGCGCCAGATCAAGGCTTGTCCGCGATTGGCGAAATAGCCGATGGACATCCACTTGACGCCGTATTTCTCGATGGGCAGGATCCATTCCTTGTCCCCGTCCTGGAAGGCCTGGGGCGTGAACCCTTCGGTGCCCGTCATCGTGGGAACCGAAGGACCATAGACGTCCGCATCGGCCAGTCCGACCTTGTATCCCAGGCGCGCCAGGGCGACCGCCAGGTTGACGGCGACCGTGGACTTGCCTACGCCGCCTTTGCCCGAAGCGACACCGATGATGTGTCCGACCTTTTCCAGGCCGGAGAAATCAAGGTCGAGCGCCTTTTTCTTGGCCGGTGCCGCAGGCTCTTCCACCACCGTCTTGACCTCGGCTTTGACGCCTTCCGGCAAATGGCGGTTGAGCGCCGCCCGGGCGCTGCCGATCAGGTATTCCGCGAGCGGATCGCGGCGCTTCGGGAAGGCCAGGGTCACCGTGACCGCCCGCTCTTGAATTTCAATGTCTTTTACCATCCCAAGTTCCACGAGGGACTGCTCGCCCTTCGCCGGGTGCTTCACCTCGGACAGGATGGACAGAAGTTCTTCTTTCGTCATCATTTATCTTACCAGGTTCATTTCGTCAAGGAGATAGCCGGCGCCGCCGAATTTGTCGAGCATGAGGAGGACGTAGCGGATGTCCACGCAGATGCAGCGCTGGAGGTCGGGCTCGAACATCACATCACTGGACATCGACTCCCAGTTGCCGTCGAAGGCGAGGCCCACGAGGGCGCCGTCGGCATCCAGGACCGGCGAGCCGGAGTTGCCGCCGGTGATATCACAATTGATCAAGAAGCAGGTCGGAAGCTCGCCCGCGGCGTTGGCATACTGGCCATAATCCTTCGCAGCGTAGATTTCCTTCAGCTTGGCCGGCACGCGGAACTCATAATTGTCCGGGTCCTCTTTCTCCATCACGCCCTTGAGCGTCGTGTAGTGGCGGTAGAGCACGCCATCCTTCGGCGAATAGGACTTGACCGTGCCGTAGGTGAGGCGGCAGGTGCTGTTGGCGTCCGGATAGGAGGGCTCACCCTTCTTCCATTCCATCTGGCCGGCGGTGAAGGCCTTGCTGCCCTCGGCGACGGCGGCCTGGCCCGCCATCAGGTGCTGGCGGTATTTCATCATGCCCATGTACATGTCGGCGAACATTTTGCTGGCCGGATCGTTGCTCAGGTCCTCCGAGGTCTTGATGCGCTCCTTGACGCGCGCCGCCGAAGTGAAGGCCGTGCTGTCGAAAAGCTGCTGCACAAAGGCTGGAATATCCATCGTGCGCACATCCTGGCCCAGGAGCGTTACGCGGTCCTCGTCCTTGACATTGTCGCGGTAGAACGCAATCAGCGCAGCGGCCTCCTTACGGTCCAGCGCCTCATTGTAATCCTTGTACAAGGGCTCGCCCATCACCTCGACGGCCTTCGTCAGCGCTTCCTCGTAGCTCATGTCATCCTTCTTGATGGCGGCGATGGAGCGCAGGAAGGAATTGGCGAAACCCAGGACCTCGATGCGGCCGATGCTCTCGCTCAGAAGGGTGAGGGCCTCCATCGCGGGCGCGGACTCCTCGACACCCTTCTCAATCTGCGCCAGGGCGTTGCCATACTTCTCCTGGCGGGGCTTCTTGGCACCGACCCACTGCATGAATTCGGCTTCAGACTGCTCCTTGCGGGAAATGATGCCGAGCTTGTCGAAGGCCTGCTTCATGGCGATCCACTTCTTCCAGCCATTGGCGGAACCGGCATATTTGTTGGCATACTGGAGGTTGACGACGGGATCCGCCATCCGCGCCTCCCACATCAGGTCCTGACGCACGGTGCGGGCGCCGATGGAAATATCCTGGGTCCGGAGCATCTCCTTGAGCTGGGCGGAAGTCTGGAAGCGCTGGGTGCGGCCCGGGTAGCCCATGATCATGGCGAAATCGCCGTCCTCGAGGCCCTTGAGCGAGACCTTGAGCGACTGCCGGGGACGCATCGGACGGTTGTCGGCGGCATAGTCGGCCGGCTCGTTGTCGGCGCCGGCATAGACGCGGAACATGGAGAAATCGCAGGTGTGGCGGGGCCACATCCAGTTGTCGGTCTCCCCGCCGAACTTGCCCATGGATGCCGGCGGTGCGCCGACGAAACGCACGTCGCGGTACACCTTGGACACAATCAGGTAGAAGACGTTGTTGTTGTAGAAGGGGACGACCTGAGCGGTGCAGGTAGGGCTAGCCTCCTTGGCTATGGCAATCAACTCTTTAATCGCTTTTTCAGCCGCTTCTTCGGAGGCTTTCTCAATCTCAACGGGATCCTTCAGCTTCTTGGTGGCATCCTTGACCGCTTTTTCGATCGTTTTCGTCACATCGTCCATCCGCTGGAGGAACCTGACGGTCAGTCCGGGGACGGGGATTTCTTCGCTGCGGTTCATCGCCCAGAAGCCGTCCTCCAGATAATTGTGTTCCGGGGTGGAGAGGCTCTGGATGGAGCCGTAGCCGCAGTGGTGGTTGGTCACCAGCAGGCCTTCGTCGGAGATGATCTCACCCGTGCAGCCGCCGCCGAACTGGACGACAGCGTCCTTGATCGACGAGTTGTTGACACTGTAGATCTGTTCCGGGGTGAGGCGGCAACCCAGGTCGGCCATCGCCTTGCCGTTCATTTTCTGGAGAAGAGGCAGGAGCCACATTCCTTCGTCCGCAAAGGCTGAGACGCTGAGCGTCAGGGCAGCCAGGACCATACAAACAAGTTTTTTCATCTTTTTTTATGCGTTTTATATGTTTTTTATCAAAACAACGTCGGTTCCAACTCCTTGGGATGGAAACTCTTACGGTGGTAGGGCGTATAACCGAACTCCCGGATTGCCGCGATATGCGCCGGCGTCGGGTAACCCATATTGTGCTCCCAGCCATACTGCGGATACTCCGCCGCAATCCGACGCATGTATTCATCCCGATGCGTCTTCGCGAGGACCGAGGCCGCCGCAATGCTGGCATAGGTCGCATCCCCGTGAACGACGGTCCGGTAATCCGAAGCCTTGTAGCGCCCGAAGGGACGGAAACGGTTGCCGTCCACCAGGAGGAATTCCGGTGCCGGGGCGAGCCGGGACACGGCGCGCTGCATCCCGAGAATGGAAGCATTGAGGATGTTGACCGTATCGATCTCCTCCGGGGAAACGGCTTCCACAGCCCAGGCAATCGCCTCCCGTTCAATCACTTCCCGAAGTTCATCCCGAGCCTTCTCGCTCATCTGCTTGGAGTCGTTGAGCCGGGGATGCGAAAAGCCTTCCGGCAGGATGACGGCAGCCGCAAATACCGCTCCGGCGAGGGGACCGCGGCCCGCCTCGTCACAACCGGCCTCCAGGAGGCCTTCCGTCATCCGGCTAAGGAGGTGAATTTCTTGCGACATTGTCGCAAATTTAGCGAATTTCTGTATCAGATTCTGCTCCCGGGAGAGAATTCGACTTATTCAAGGCCATTTTGCAGAGAGACTGCATGTATTCGAGGTCATGGCGGAGCTGCGCGTTCTGCTCTTTCAGGTAATCGATCTCGGACTGTTTGGCCTGCAATTCACGGGCGTGTTCTTCGTTGATCCGGTCAAGCTGGAGGCGGATATGATCGCGTTCGTTCTTCAGGGAACGTTCGGAATCCGGGATGTGATAGCCCATCAATTCGGCCGGAGAGATATCGTACACCTTGGCCAGTTTCTCAGCCATGTCCCGCGAAAGCGGCCTTTTCTCATGTTCCAACGCACTCAGATATTCACGCGAGATTCCGACTTCCGCGGCGATGTCCGCCTGAAGCCGTCCCGTCCTGTCCCTTAATATCTGCAACGTTGTCATAACCCTTGGTTTCGGGGTCAAAAGTACAGCAGTGCGCGAAGAATGTGTGTGATATATTTGTTACTTATGTGAATTTCTTTTTACACCACTATAAAAAACACATAATTTCTATAAAAAACATAAAATTCTTACCCGTATGGCTATTTTTTATTTTTTAGGACATTGTTTTTACTGTTTACAAATTGCACATTTGTAGAAAAACACGTAATCACTATGTTCACACCCGAAGATTATTTCGCAGACTTTTCCCAGCTGCTGGACACTGAGAAAATCTGGCTCGATCCCTCCGTCAGTTTCGCTTCCATCTGCCGCCGGCTCGGCGTCTCCAGACATCGGTTCGACCGCTTCCTGCAGAAGGATCTGGGATTCCGCGGAGAGGAAATCCTGGCGGTTTATCGCCGGTCCGCCGACAAAATGGCTTGAGGCAAGGGCTTTTTCATTGTTATTCATTGTATTTTTTATTAGATTTGCGGACTTGAATGCCCTGATTCGGGCCGAAGTGGTAAACTCATAAAAATAAATTGATAACATGAAAGATTATTCCACCAAAGACATCCGCAACGTGGTTCTTCTGGGCAGCACCAAATCCGGAAAGACCACACTCGCTGAAGCGATGCTGTACGAAGGCAAGGTCATCGACCGCCGCGGCACCGTCGAGGACAAGAACACCGTTTCCGACAACGATGAGCTCGAGAAACTGAACCAGCGCTCCATCTATGCGACTCCGCTGTATGCCGAGTTCCAGGGCACAAAGATCAATTTCATCGACGCTCCGGGCTCTGACGATTTCATCGGCGGTGCCTACTCCGCTTTCCGCGTCTGCGAGAGCGGCATCCTCGTGATCAACGCCCAGCAGGGTGTCGAGGTCGGCACGGAAAACTTCGTCCGTCGCGCTGAGGAGAACAAGCTCCCTCTGGTGATCGCGGTCAACCAGCTCGACACCGACAAGGCCGACTGGGACAACATCCAGGCTTCGATGAAGGAAGCGCTCGGCGGCAAGCTGGTCTATGTCCAGTTCCCCACCGCCACCGGCGCCAGCTTCGACGGTATCGTGGATGTCCTGACGATGAAGTACTATCATTTCAAGGATGCCAACGGCACTTGCGAGGTGCTCGACATCCCCGCCGCATTCGCCGACCAGGCCGAAGAAGCCCGCAATGAGCTGATCGAGAAGGCTGCCGAATTTGACGATGCGCTGATGGAAAAGTTCTTCGAGGAAGGCACGCTTTCCGAGGAGGAGATCATGAGCGGCCTCAACCAGGGCGTCACCTCCGGCCAGGCCTATCCCGTCTTCTGCATCTCCGCCAAGAAAGACATCGGTGTCAAGCGTCTCCTCGAGTTCATCAAGGGTGTCGCCCCGGCCCCGAAGGTGGACGAGAATGGCCAGCCCGCCCTCTTCATCTACAAGAATGATGTCGAGCAGCACCTCGGTGAGGTTTCCTACTTCAAGGTCATGAGCGGCACGATCACCCCTGGTCTCGACCTCGAGGACCCCGCTACCGGCAACAAGGAGCGTTTCTCCGCCATCTACGCCGTAGCCGGCTCCAAGAAGGAGAGCGTCCCCGCCCTCAAGGCCGGTGACTTCGGCTGCGTCGTCAAGCTCAAGAACGGCAAGTCCAGCACCACCCTGTCCGCGATCGGTTCCGGTATCGAGTATCCGAAGATCGCCTACCCGGCTCCGAAGTACCGCTGCGCCATCAAGGCCAAGGTCCAGCAGGAAGAGCAGAAACTCGGCGACGCCCTCAAGAAGATCGCGTCCCAGGATCCCACCACGATCGTGGAATACTCCAAGGAGCTCCGTCAGACCATCCTCAGCGGCAACGGCGAGCAGCACATCAACGTCACCAAGTGGCGCCTCAACAACGAGTTCAACGTCGAAGTCGAACTCTTCGCCCCGAAGGTCCCGTACCGCGAGACCATCACCAAGGTCGCCCAGGCCCAGTACCGTCACAAGAAGCAGTCCGGCGGCGCCGGCCAGTTCGGTGAGGTCCACCTCCTCGTCTGCCCGGCCGAAGGCGAGCTCAACACCAAGTTCAAGATCGACGGCAAGGACACCCAGCTCAACATCAAGACCCAGGACATCACGGAACTGGAGTGGGGCGGCAAGCTCGAGTTCTACAACTGCGTCGTCGGTGGTGCGATCGACCTCGGCTTCATGCCCGCCATCTTGAAGGGTATCAAGGAACGTATGGTCGAAGGTCCTCTGACCGGTTCCTACGCCCGTGACATCCGCGTCTTCGTCTATGACGGTAAGATGCACCCGGTGGACTCCAAGGAAATCGCGTTCATCATCGCCGGCCGTAACGCCTTCCGTGAGGCCTTCCGCAACGCCGGTCCGAAGATCCTCGAGCCGATCTACAACGTCGAGGTCATGACCCCGGCCGAGTACCAGGGAGCCGTCATGTCTGACCTCCAGAACCGCCGCGGTATCCTCGGCGACCTGGGTGCCGACAAGGGCTTCTCCATCCTCCGTGCCCGCGTCCCGCTCGCAGAGCTGTACCGCTACTCCACCACCCTGAGCTCGCTGACCTCCGGTTCCGCGACCTTCACCATGGAGTTTGCCGACTACCAGCCCGTCCCGGGAGACGTCCAGACCAAGCTCCTCGCGGACTACGCCGCCCAGGAAGAAGAGGACTAGTCCGACCGAACGCCCCTGTGGCGAGATTCAAAATGCGCCCAATGGAACGAAAAGATGTCCATTGGGCGCATTTTTGGGCTTTTTTGCTCCCAATGGCACCATTTTCTTTCCATTGGGAACACCCGGCAAGGAATCTGGCTGCCGGCAAGGCAAGGCCGGTGCGGCGTCACTCAGCCGCAGCGCAGCGAGGATGGACGTAGCCGCACCGGCCTTGCTTTGTCGGTCTTATTCCGCGGCTGGGGCCGTCGAAGCGATGCAGAGCTCCTGCATCTGGGTCTCGTCGATCAGGGACGGGGAGTCGATCATGACGTCGCGGCCCTGGTTGTTCTTCGGGAACGCAATGTAGTCGCGGATCGTCTCCTGGCCGCCGAAGAGGGCGCAGACGCGGTCGAAGCCGAACGCCAGGCCGCCGTGAGGCGGAGCGCCGAACTTGAAGGCATTGATGATGAAGCCGAACTTGTATTCCGCTTCCTCCTTGCCGATGCCCAGCACCTCAAACATGCGGCTCTGCATGTCGGCGTTGTGGATACGGATCGAGCCGCCGCCGAGCTCCGTGCCATTCAGGACGAAATCATAGGCATTGGCGCAGACACGCTCCAGATCCTCTTTCTTGTCCGAATAGAACCAGGCCTCGTGCTCCGGCTTCGGCGCCGTGAAGGGGTGGTGCATCGCATAGAAACGCTGATCCTCCTCGCTCCACTCGAGCAGCGGGAAGTCCACGATCCACAGCGGCGCAAAGACCTTCGGGTCGCGATAGCCCAGACGGTTGCCGAGCTCGATACGCAGCACGCCGAGCTGGGTCTGGGTCTTACGCTTCTCGCCGCACAGGACCAGGATCAGGTCGCCCTTCTTGGCTTCCATCGCCTCAGCGACAGCCGCCAGATCTTCCGGCGTAAAGAACTTATCCACAGAGGATTTCAGGGAACCGTCCTCATTGACCCGGATATAGACCAGGCCCTTGGCGCCCACCTGCGGACGCTTGACCCATTCGGTCAGCTCGTCCAGCTGCTTGCGCGTGTAGGAGGCCAGGCCGTCGGCGCAGATTGCACCTACGTACGGCACGCTGTCGAACACGCCGAAGCCATGGCCCTGGGCCAGGGAAGTAATCTCGTGGATCTTCATGCCGAAACGGATGTCCGGTTTGTCGGATCCGTAGTAATCCATTGCATCGTACCAGCTCATCCGCGGCAGCGGGTTGGGAATATCGACGCCCACCGCGTTCTTGAACATCTGGCGCATCATGCCCTCGAACATGTTCAGGACATCTTCCTGCTCGACGAAGGACATCTCGCAGTCGATCTGCGTGAATTCCGGCTGGCGGTCGGCCCGCAGGTCTTCGTCGCGGAAGCAGCGCACGATCTGGAAATAGCGGTCGTATCCGGCGACCATCAGCAACTGCTTGAAGGTCTGGGGGCTCTGCGGCAGGGCGTAGAACTGGCCCGGGTTCATGCGGGAAGGCACGACGAAGTCGCGGGCGCCTTCCGGCGTAGATTTGATCAGGTAAGGGGTCTCAATCTCCATGAAACCCTGCTGGTCCAGGTAGGTGCGTACCTCCTGGGCGAGACGGTGACGCAGCGCCAGGGCGCGCTGGAGGGGCGGCCGGCGCAAATCGAGATAGCGGTACTTGGCGCGGATATCCTCACCACCGTCGCTGTTCTCCTCGATGGTGAAGGGCGGGGTGACGGATTTGTTGAGAATGCGGATGGCATCCAACTTGATCTCGACGTCGCCGGTGGGCATTTTGGCATTCTTGCTCTGCCGCTCGACGACGGTTCCCGTGACCTGAAGGACGAATTCGCGGCCGAGGGAGGCCGCCGTCTCGACCAGGGCCGGATCGGCATCCGCTTCCACGACCAGTTGCGTGATACCATAGCGGTCGCGCAGGTCAATAAAGGTCATGCCGCCGAGTTTACGGGCCCGCTGGACCCAGCCGGCGAGGGTGACTTTCTCCCCGGCATTGCTGATGCGGAGCTCTCCGCAAGTGTGTGTCCTGTACATAGTCTAATCTTGAAAGGAGTGCAAAAATACGAAAAATCCCCGTTAGTTGGTCGTTTTCATCGTTTTTGATGTGCGCCAGACCTCCATGATTTTCTTTTCGAAAGCGCTGGAGAGGAAACGCATCCCGTAATCGTTGGGATGCACACCCTCGATCATCCCGTCCATCGGCATGCCTAACTCGTCGTGAGACAGGTAATAGATCTCCGGTTCGCCCCGTTTTTTCAGGGTCTCGTAAGCGCTTCGGACCTGCGCATTCGCCTGCCGGTAAGCTTCTTTGGCCTTGCTGGCAATTTCGCCGGTATTGCCGGCATGCTCCGCGATCAGGATGGGGCAGTCGCTGCGGCTGCGCAAGATGCGGACCGCTTCCAGCAGGCGCGGCTCGATGTCCGTAGCCCGCGTCAGATTGGCGGTGCAATCCAGGACATACAGGGACGCGTCGATCTCGGAGAGCAGCGTCAGCACTTCCGGGTCCAGCTTCCCGTTTCCGGAGAAACCGAGGTTGACGACCGGAAGCCGGAGTTCGCGCTCGACGATCGTGGTCCAGGCATTGCCCGGCCGCGAAACGCAACCGCCCTGGGTGATGCTGGTGCCGTAGATGACCACCGGATGCTTCCGCGTCTCCGGGATGAAACGGATCTGCGCGTCGCCCGGAATGCCGATCTTGAGCCAGGTGACGGTGTTGTAGGGCGGCAGGTAGAGATGGTACTCGTAGCTGCGGGCGCCTTCCGGATAGTAACTGATTCCGCTGTAAATATAGCGGGTCGTGTCGTTGCTGACCTTGGCGGGGAAGTCGGGCGCCACCCAGCGCAAGCGCCCTTCGGCATCTGTCGCATAGAGATCCACGCCCGAGCGCCCGGTCGAGGGCATGTGGAACATGTTGAGGCCGTCCTTGAGGCCGTAAAGCACGATGATTTCGGGCGCATCCGATTCGAAGACCAGGCTCAGGCCCGCCGCATTGAGGCTCAGGTCCCAGACCTGGTCCCGCACGACGCCGTGCGCCCGCTCCGGCAGCCGCACGTAGCCCCCCTTCAACTCGTCCCAACCTACGCCGTGCACGACGGGGCCCTCATCCAGGGGATCCACCCATTTGAACGGGGCGAGGGCTTGTTGGGGCTGAGCCCAGACTTGTGTCAAGGAGGCCAGCATGCCGGCAAAGAGCAGGGCGGCAAGGGCCGGAAGGAAGAAGATCTTTTTCATATCCTCAAAGATACAAAAAAATGTTCACGACCGAAAAGACCGTCTCTCCACTGCTGCCGATGGCGCAAAAAAAGTTCCATCGGCAGCAAAAAAGCCTAAAAATGCTGCCGATAGCGCGGATTTTGCGCCATCGGCAGCACCTTATCTTATTGAACCCGCTGGGCGAAGCGATCAGAATTGGAGAGCAACGCCGTTGGGACCGTAGCGCAGAATCAAATGGTCATTGATCTTGCGCTGGCTGTTGACCATCTTGAACTCATTGACTATCATCCAGATGCCGCCGGTTAAGAAAGCAAGCTCTCCCGCGACAATACCCACGGTTGCCGCAACGGGGACATCGACCATCTCAACATCTCCTCGGGAATTATACTGAAAGGTGGCTCCGGCAACACCAAGAACGCCGCTCGTTACACAAACGCCCAAGCCGGACAGCGTGACAATCATGGCCGTCTTGCGGTTTTTCAACAAATGATTCTGATAGCTCAACAGGTCGGCATATTGGGTGTTGAGAGCGGTGACTTCCGCAGACCGGTTCATACCGCGACCCGGAGCAATCTGCGCGTTGGACAATACGGCCGACGCCACCAGGGCGACCAGGGCCAATAATACTTTTTTCATAACTCAGAAAGGTTTATTGTTTGACGATCTTGGCGACCCAGCCGCCGCCGGGGGCCATGTGGAGTTTGAGGCGGTCGCCGGGAACGACGGTGGTTTCCTCCTTGGCATAGTCGCGGGCAGCCCGGTGGGCGTTGGCGCCATCCTTGAAGATTTCGACGCTGTAGCGACCGGCGGGCAGGAAGCCCAGCTCGACCGTCATGTCGCGCTCGTTCCAGTCGGTCATCGAGCCGACATACCAGGTGTCACCCTTGCGGCGCGCCATCGTGATGAACTCGCCGATCTTTCCGTTCAGCACCAGGGTCTCATCCCAAACCGTCGGGATCTCGGCGATGTATTTCGTGCACTCGGGCTCCTGCAGGTAGTTGGACGGGGAGTCGCAGAGCATCGTGAACGGGGCGTCGAAAATGACGTATTCTGCCAGCTGGCGGCAGCGGGTGCCGGGACTCATGGGCTCGCTGTTGACGGCGCGGTAGTTGCGAAGGGTCGCATTGCGCATCGCGCCCTGCGTGTAGTCGAGCGGGCCGGCCAGCATGCGCAGGAAGGGGATGGAGACATCGTAGATCACCTGCTGTTTGCCATCCTGCAACCACTTCATCTGCTCCAAGCCGTGTACGCCCTCGAAGTTGATGACATTGGGATAGGTGCGGTGCAGGCCCGTCGGCTTGTAGGCACCATGGAAATCGATCATCATCTTGTACTTGGCACCCATCTTGGCGCAGGCGGTATAGAAGTTGACCATATCCTGGTCGTCACGGTCCATGAAATCGATCTTGAAGCCCTTGACACCCATGCGGGAGAAATGCAGGAAGACATTCTCCATGTCGCGGTTGACCGCCCAGTAGCCGGCCCAGAGGATCAGACCCACGTTCTTTTCCTTGGCGTATGCGCAGAGCTCCTCGAGGTCGATCTCCGGCACGACCTGCATCAGGTCGGCCTGTTTGTTGACTGCCCATCCTTCGTCCAGGATGACGTACTCGATGCCCTTCTCGGAAGCGAAATCGATGTAGTATTTGTAGGTGTCGTTGTTGATCCCCGCCTCGAAATCAACCCCGTAGATGTTCCAGTCGTTCCACCAGTCCCAGGCGACCTTGCCGGGCTTGACCCAGCTCCAGTCGCGGGCCTCGGGCGCCGTGGAGAGTTTGTACACCATATCGCTGCAGGCCAGTTCCTTGTCCTCACGGGCGATCTGGATCACGCGCCAAGGGAAGGCGCAGCCGGGCACGCAGTCCTTGGCGATGAAGTCCTCGCTGCTGAGGATCACGCCCTGGAGCATGTTGTGGCCGCCCTGCTTGACCAGTTTCGGGACAGGAGCATGGAAGCCTTCGATGGTCTTGGAGCCATTCAGGTTGCGGACGTTGAGGCCCGGGAAATTGAACAGGTCCGCCTCGGTGATCGCGACCTTGTAGCCGTTGGGGGCGCCGACGACCAGGGGAAGGAAGGCGGCCCGGGTCTTATCCCAGTCCTGCAGCTTGAAGTTGTAGTAGATATTCTCGAAAGAGCACTGGATCTGCTTTTCGATCGGCCGGTCCGACTCGCGGCAATAGGGCACGACGGCGTCCCAGTTGCCGGGGAAGGTGAACTCCGCCTGCTCGGACTGCACGTCCACCCGCTTCTCGCTGCGGGAGACGAAGCGGTAGGCGACGCCCTCGTTGTAGGCGCGGAACACCAGGTCGAAAGCCTTGTAGCGCAGCGTCAGCTCGTTGTAACGGTCGCGCACGGAAGCCTTTTTGTAGATCGGCGTATCGAAGGTCTTGTCGTAGCTCTTGCGGATCGCCTTGACCAGCGACGCATTGCCGCCATAGACGGTCCCGTCGGTCAGGGTCATCGAGATCGCCGAGGGGGCGAGCATCTGGACACCGTCCGCCGTGACGGAATATTTGAACTTGTCGATCGTGACGGCGATGCGTCCGTCGGGAGACTTCAAGGTCTGCGGCTTCGGCTTGGCCGCAAAAGCGCTGAACGCACAGAGGCAGAGCAGCAGGGAGAGAAGCACGTGTTTTTTCATTATGCTGTAAGTTAATGGTTTATATTCCAAGTTCTGCCTTCATGCTCCGCAGCAGGTCGAAGGCCTGGAGCGGGGTCATGTTGTTGAGGTCGGCCCCTTTGAGCTGGTCGCGCAGCGATTCCAGCGTCGGGTCGTCCAGCTGGAAGAAAGACAGCTGCACGGCACCGTCGTCCTCGACCGTACCGAGTTTGGTGGTCTGCTGCGCCCGGGCGATGACATTCTCCCCGGCCTCGAGGGCCTTGAGGGTCTTTTCCGCGGAAGCGATGACCTCGCGGGGCATGCCGGCGAGCCGTGCCACATGGATGCCGAAGCTGTGCGCCACGCCTCCCTCCTTGAGCTTGCGCAGGAAGATCACGTCCTTGCCGGACTCCTTGACCGCGATGTGGAAGTTCTTGACGCGCGGATAAATGCCCTCCAGGTCGTTGAGCTCGTGGTAGTGGGTCGCGAAGAGGGTCTTGGCCCCCTTACCGTGCTCATGGAGGTACTCAACCAGGGCGCGGGCGATGGACATGCCGTCGTAGGTGGAGGTGCCGCGGCCGATCTCATCCAGCAGGACCAGCGAACGCGCGGAGAGGTTGTGCATGATCATCGAGGTCTCCAGCATCTCGACCATGAAGGTGGATTCGCCGCGGGAGATGTTGTCGGACGCTCCGACACGGGTGAAAATCTTGTCGAACCAGCCGATCCGGGCGCTGGACGCCGGGACGAAGGAACCGATCTGGGCCATCAGCACGATCAGGGCCGTCTGCCGCAGGAGGGCCGATTTACCCGCCATGTTGGGACCGGTCAGGATGATGATCTGCTGCTGTTCCGAGTCGAGGTAGACGTCGTTGGGGACATAATCTTCGCCGGCGGGCATCATCTTTTCGATCACCGGATGCCGCCCGGCCCGGATGTCCAGCACCAGGCTGTCATCCATCTGGGGACGGCAATAGTGGCTGTCGGCGGCCAATTCGGCGAAGCCGGCAAGCACGTCCAGACGGGCGAGAATCTGGCAATTGGCCTGGATCTCACGGATGTGGCGCTGGATCTCGGCGACCAGTTCGCCGTAGAGCCGGCTCTCCAGCTCGTAGATGCGTCCTTCCGCGGAGAGGATCTTTTCTTCGTATTGCTTGAGCTCTTCGGTAATGTAGCGCTCCGCGCCGACGAGGGTCTGCTTGCGCACCCATTCCGGCGGGACCTTGTCCTTGAAGGTGTTGCGCACCTCCAGGTAGTAGCCGAAGACGTTGTTGTAGCTGATCTTGAGGGAGGAAATGCCGGTGCGCTCGATCTCGCGCTGCTGCATCTCCAGCAGGTAATCCTTGCCGCCGCGGGAGATGGAGCGGTATTCGTCGAGCTCGGCGCTGACGCCGGAGGCGATGATGTCGCCCTTGCCCAGGGCGGCCGCCGGATTCTCGGCCATCGTGGTGCGGATGCGCTCCAGCAGGGGTCCGCAGCCGTGCAGGGCACCCATCATCCGGTCTAATTCCGCGACGCCCTTGCCCTGGCAGAGGGCACTGATCGGCTCCATCTGGGCAAGCGAACGCCCGAGCTGCATCACCTCGCGGGGCAGGATCTTGCCTGCCGCGGCGCGGGAAATGATGCGCTCCAGGTCGCCGACGTCGCCGAGATGCTCCTGCAGCCGGAGCAGGTCCTCGGGGGCCTCGACGAAGTGCTGGACCACGTCGTAGCGGGCATTCAGCTCCTGCAGGTCGAGGACCGGCATCGCCAGCCAGGACCGGAGCTCCCGGGCGCCCATCGGAGAGGAACAGCGGTCGACCACGTCCACGAGCGCCGTGCCTTCACCGCCCGCCGCGGACTGGAAGACTTCCAGGTTGCGGAAGGTGAAACGGTCCATCCAGACGTACTTGCTCCCGTCCACGCGGGAGATCGAGCAGATGTTGCCCAGGCCCGCATGCTGCGTCTGCTCCAGATAGACGAGCAGGGCTCCGGCCGCGCAGATTCCCAGCGGGCAGCTGTCGATGGCGAAGCCTTTCAGGGAACGCACGGCCAGCTGCTGCTTCAACTTTTCGACGGCGGCCTCTTTGACGAAGGCCCATTCGTCGAGGGTGCTGATATAGGCGTCGGTGCGGATGCGTTCTTTCACGATGCGGGCCGCGCTGCGGGTGACGACCAGCTCCTTCGGCGCGAAGGAGGAAAGCAGCGACGCAACATAGTCGATGCTGCCTTGGGCGACCTTGAAGGTGCCGGTGGACACGTCCAGGAAGGCCGCGCCGCAGGTTTCTCCGTTGAAATGGAGGCCGGCGAGGAAATTATTTTCTTTCTGGGAGAGCATCTGTTCGCCGAAAGCGACGCCGGGCGTCACGATCTCGGTGATGCCGCGCTTGACGATGTTCTTGGTGAGCTTGGGGTCTTCGAGCTGGTCGCAGATGGCGACCTTGTAGCCGGCGCGGACGAGCTTGGGCAGATACACGTCGATGGCATGGTAGGGGACGCCGGCCATCGGGATGGAGTCGGCCATCGCGCTGGAGCGGCGGGTCAGCACGATGCCGAGCACCTTGCTGGCGGTAACGGCGTCGTCGCCGTAGGTTTCGTAGAAATCTCCGCAACGGAAGAGCAGGACGGCCTCGGGGCACTGGGCCTTGAGGCTGAAGTACTGCTTCATCATCGGGGTCATCGGATCTTTTTCCTTCGTCTTTGCCATCTTTTCTCTCTTATCCTTCAAAGATAATCATTATTTTTGTGCGGTGCGACACTTTGCCGCGTCTGCAAGATTCTATTTTATGGAAGTTAGAGCCAAGAAAGCCCTCGGGCAGCATTTCCTGACGGACCAGGGCGTGGCCCGGTCGATCGTGGCGGCCCTGTCCGCCGATTCTCCGGTACGGGATGTACTGGAGATCGGGCCGGGGATGGGCGTATTGACGCAGTATCTGATCGGGCGGGAGGATATCGACGCCCGGATGATCGAGATCGACTCCGAGTCGGTATCGTATCTGCTGACGCATTTCCCGGGAATGGAGGGGCGTTTGATGGAGGGGGACTACCTGAGGCTGGACATGTCCCGGGTCTTTCCGGGGCCGTACCGGGTGATCGGCAATTTCCCCTACAACATTTCCTCGCAGATTTTCTTCAAGATCCTGGAGGACAAGGACCGGGTGCCGGAGGTGGTCTGCATGATCCAGAAAGAGGTGGCGGACCGCATCGCCGAAAAGCCCGGATCCAAGGTGTACGGGATCCTGTCCGTGCTGCTGCAGGCCTGGTATGACATCGAATATGTGCTTTCGGTGGGGCCCGGCGCCTTCGTCCCGCCGCCCAAGGTCCATTCGGCGGTGATCCGCCTGCGCCGCAACGCGCGGACTTCGCTGGGCTGCGACGAGAAGTTGTTCAAGCAGGTCGTCAAAACGGCCTTCAACCAGCGGCGCAAGACGCTTCGGAACGCACTGAAGCCGTTGCTGCCGGAAGGCCTGGACACCTCCGACCCGATCTTCGACCTCCGCGCCGAGCGCCTCAGCGTCGAAGACTTCATCCGCCTCACCCAGATGCTCGAAATCCATTGAAGCAGTGCGCCCAATGGAAAGATTTTAGTTCCATTGGGCGCATTTTAGGCCTTTTTTGCTCCCAATGGCATCATTTTCTTTCCATTGGGAGCAGTTCGGGCAAACAAACGTCAGACTCCGAGCTGCCGGAGTTGCTCATCCACCTGCGCAATCTGCACCTGCATATCCTGGATCTGATACCGAATATTGGTAAGTTGCTCCTGCGTCGTAGCCGCCAGTAGCGCCTGACTTACTACGTTGAGCACCTGAGCCAGTTCGTCAATCTGTTCGGCCAGCCTGGCCTTCTGCTCACTCGAGGGAAGCTGTTGCAGCCTTTGCGTGAGATACACCACCATCTTCTGGCACTCCATCAACTCGTTCTCCAGCGCCGTCCTCATCTCCGACAGATCCGCCTGGATCCGGGTCGCATAGCTACTCCAGCCGCTCGTCGTTTTATAAGTGTTAACGCTGGCCTCTGGGACGAAGATCGGGCAGTCATTCGTACTGTCAAAGGCAGACGTGCCCAATTCGGGCGGGTTGGCAACCAAGCAGCTAATCTGAGTCAAACTAGAACAATTCATAAAAGCACGCCGTCCTATTTCTCTCAGCGTAGAAGGCAGAGAGAGCCGAGTCATGCCTGTCGTATGAAAAGCTTGTGCGCCAATGGAAGTAATTCCCTCCGGGAGCCGGATATCGGTTAGTGTGCGGATTCCCGTGAAAGATGAGGCGCTGACCGTGGTAACCGTTGCCGGTATTGTCGTCTTTTTACACCCGGCCCGCAAATCATTCGTTGCCGTCTCAATCACGGCATTACAGCCATCCCGAGAATCAAACACGGTGTTCTCTGAAGAAACGACAATCGTCTCCAAAGAAGTACATTCAGACGTTGATCCCCAACCGAAAGCCGAAACACCCGCGGGAATCCGAAGCTCGGTCAAACTGGAGCAGCCACCGAACGTAATGGAACCTATCTCCGTTACTTTCCCGGGAATACTGATACTCAAAAGAGTCTTGCATTTGTAAAATGCGTAATACCCCAAACTCTTTACGTCTCCGTCAAAGGAAATAACTCCCTTGCCATCCTTATATTCATTGGAAACTATCTTCGCGCCGAAACAGGTCTCTTCATCAATGTTGCCAAGTGTATATTGCGGCGTCACCACCTGACCGTCCGTGGAGGTGTACCAGATCTCATTGTCGGGCTGGGTATCGGACCCGAGCGCTTGGATCCGGTCGGCATAGTCGCTCCAATACGGCGCCGCCTTATAGGCCTCCACACTCCCTGCCGGGACGTAGATCAAGCAAGACGTCTGATAGAAAATCCTGCTGGCCGCGGTGGGAGGCACAGTGGCAAGACAAATGATTTTTTGCAGGTCGGGGCAAGAATAGAACGCCATTGAGCCAATAGACGTCACGCTCTCAGGAATCGTTAATGTTTTAAGGCCGCTGCATTCCGAGAAAGCATTTTGACCAATTGCTGACACTGATTCCGGGATCGTAGAAACAGGACACCCTGAGATTAAAGTATTGGTGGCAGTTTCAATGATTGCATTACAATTGTCCCGGGAATCATAGACCGGATTCTCCGAAGATACAATAACGGAATGTAAGACTGGACAGGCAGATAATACATTCACCTCGATTTTATTTGTGCTTGCCGGAATGGTTATGCTTGTCAAATCCGGACAGTTGCCGAAAGCGGCGCCCCCAAGCTCTGTTACGCCGTTCGGGAGATCAACAGTATATAAGCCGGAGCAGCCCGAAAACGCGACTGCAGCTATCTTGGTCACGGACGTCGGGATTGTTGTGTTTACACAACCGCGGATAAGTGAATTTGTCGACGTCTGGATAATTGCATTGCAGCCCTCTCGGGAATCAAAGAACGGATTATCCTCTGAAACGACAATGCTCGTAAGCATAGAACAATTTTGAAACGCGGTAGATGAAATATTATTAACCTGTGGCGGGATCGTAATACTTTTCAAACCGCTGCCAGAGAATGAAGATCCACCAATGGTCGTAAGCGAGTTGGGAAAGACGATCTGGGATAAACTTGTACAGTTATGAAAGGTTGATGACTGAATCTCTGTCTGTCCTTCCGGAATCTTAATTTCAATCAAATCTCTGCAACCGGTAAAGCTATAAGACAGAATTCTGTCAACCGTCTTTGGGAGTAAAACCGTTTTCAAACGCAGGTTTGACCAAAAAGCCCCTCTACACCTGGTCACAGGACCATCGAAGGTAATGACACCTTTCCCTCCTACATATTCATTGGAAACAATGTGGGCACCGAAAGCAGCGTCTTCTGAAATTTGGAATGCGCTGTAGCCGGGAACAATCACTTCCCCATCCGTCGTCGTATACCAGATCTCATTGTCGGGCTGGGAGCCTTCGATGCGGGGGGCGTATTCGCCCCAGGCGGCGGTGTAGGCGTCCGTGGTGCCGGCGGGGACGATGATCGGACAGTTGTTCGTGTCGGCGAAGGCATCTGGGCCGATTGTCGGCGGAGTCGGGGCCAGGACGATGATCGTCTGCAGGTTCGTGCAACCCTTGAAGGCGTTGGCACCGATTTCCGTGGTGTTCTCCGGGATTGTGACGGAGGTCAGCGCCGTGCAGCCCTCAAAAGTGCCGGCTTCGATCTTCGTCACGCCCGTGAAGTACTGGATTTCGTCGAAAGAGGTGATTCCCGTGCCGGCGAAGACGCTGACCTGCTCCCCTTCGGCACGCGTGAGCGCCTCGTCCACGAAGAAGGAACGCACGGCGGCCGCTTCCTTGTAGGACAGTTCGCCGTCCTTGCCCGTGTCGAAGTAACGCACCACGATCTCCTTGACCTTGGCATCTTTGAAACGGATGTTCTCGTCCGTATCGGGGATGAAACTGGCGCCCTCGTCCGCATCCCGGACTTCACCGAAGATGCTCCGCTTGACGGTCACGGCCTTGGAGAATGTCTTCTTGGCGACGGTCGTTCCCTTATAGAACGTCAGCGTGAAGCCCTTCTCCAGGGCCCCGGGAAGCGCGACGATATAGTACCAGACCCCCGTTTCCAGCGTCGTGCCCTCCGGGGCGGACAGGGTCACGGACGTGCTGCCCTCGCTGACCTCCTGCACCACCGGACGCTCGTCTTGGAAGGCGACCTTAACCTTGCCGGCCAGGGTCTCGCCGTTCAGGCCTTCGAAGACGACCTTGGTGATTCCTTCCTGCGTCAGCGTGAAGCACAGACCGCCGCCCACATTGTAGAACTGCAGGCTGGGGCTCGTCGTGCGGGCTACCGAGAGATTCTTGCCTTTCGCGAACGACTGGGCACGGGCGACCTGCACGGCCGGAAATTCAACGGCCAGCGTCTCCCCGTCCAGGACGGCACCCTCGGAGAAAGGATACACCGCCCACAGGGGCGAGCCCTCGGTCCAGGCGCCATCCAGCGAGCCCGTAAAGTCAGCCGTCGCGGCCGGGCTCGTCAGGTCCGTGACAAAACGGGCCGATTTCGTCCCGGCGAACACCTTGATCTCGTCTCCTTTCTCCCACCAGACCTGAGAGTCTCCCGCAATGAGGGTCCGGGTGCCAACGGGCTGCTCCACCGACGCCGTCAGGGTAAGCGCCGTAGTCTTCATGAAATCCTTTTCCTGGAGATCCTGGCAGGCACTCAAGGACAGGGCAAGGCCCGCAAGGGCTGCAATATACTTTTTCATCTCTGGGTCCTCCGCTATTTTAGTTCCAGTTTTCGAATCCAATCCCTTCGTTGCCGCCCGGCAGGGGGCTTTCGCAAAGGACTGCTTCAACTTCAAACGGAAGAAGGCACGCCCGCGGAGAAACATATTCCCGCTCCGCAGAGCAAGAAGACAGGAGTTCTTTTTTCATAGCATTCATCATTTTTACAAATGTCTGAATTATTTCCATTTAGTACAAATTTCTACGTGCATATCTATGCGACTGCGCCCAATGGAAAGATTTTAGTTCCATTGGGCGCATTTTAGGCCTTTTTTGCTCCCAATGGCATCTTTTTCTTTCCATTGGGCGCAGGGGGGAATCAGGACACCAGGTTGGTGACGAAGATGGTGAGGATCACCAGCGGGGCGACGTAGCGGATCAGGAACCAGACCGGGCCGAACAGGCGGCGGTTGCCGGGCAGGGAGCCGCCGTTGGTAAATTCGTTCCAGACGGTCATGCGCGGCATCTTCCAGCCGACGAACAGCACGAAGAGCAGGCTGCCGAAAGTCATCAGGTAATCGGAGGTCAGGTGGTCGCAGAAATCAAAGATCGTGCGGCCGAAAAGATGCACCCCGCTCAGCGGCCCGAACGACAGCGAACACAGCGCCCCCAGCAGCCAGGTCCCGGCGAACACCAGCAGCGACGCTTTCCGGCGAGACTGGCCCCGTTCTTCCACGAGGTATGCCACACCCACTTCGCACATCGAGATCGAAGAGGTCAGCGCCGCAATCACGATCGTCAGGAAGAACAGGATCGACACCGTCCGGCTGAGCCAGGGTGCAGCGGCCCCCATGTTTGCGAAAATGTACGGCAACGTCTCGAAGATCAGCCCCGGTCCCGCGCCCGGCTCGATCCCCGCCGCAAATACCGCCGGCATGATCGCAAAACCGGCAATCAGCGCAAACAGCAGGTCAAACGCCGCCGTCCCCAGACCTGAAGAGAAGAGGTTCTCGGAATGCTTCATGTATGACGAATAGGTCAGGATCGTCCCGACCCCCAGCGACAGTGAGAAAAAGCTCTGACCCATCGCCGCTGCCACCACGGAGGGCGTGATCTTGGAAAAATCCGGTTTCAGCAGATAACTCACGCCCGCATAAGCGCCCGGCAGCGTCAGGGAATAGACCATGATCACCACGATCAGGATAAACAGCAGAGGCAGCGAAACCCGGTTGAAGCGCTCGATCCCCGACTTCACCCCGGCCGACACGACCGCCACCGTCAAGAGCAGGAAGAGCGTATGGCAGATCAGCGGTGCCCAGGGCTTGACGATGAATTCCCCGAAGAGCGAAGACACTTCCTCGTTGAAACCGCTGCCGGCTGCCTTGATCAGGTATTCGATCGACCAGCCGCCGACCACGCTGTAGTAGGACAAGATGATCAGCGGTGAGATGACAGTCAGGAAGCCCAGCCATTTCCAGCGGGTCCCGGGCGCCAGCTTTTCCATGGCCCCGAACGTATTCGCATGCGTCGCGCGCCCGACGATCGACTCCGACAGCAGGATCGGCAGCGAAAGGAAAAACGCCGCCAGGAGGTAGACGATGATGAATGCCGCCCCGCCATTCTGCCCCACCATGTAGGGGAAACGCCAGATATTGCCCAGGCCGATCGCCGAACCGGCCATCGCCATCACCGCCGCGGCCCCGCTGCCGAAATGCTCCCTTCCTTTAGCCATCTTACAGAATGAAATTGGTCACGAATATCGCCAGGACGCTGATCGGCGCCACCCATTTGATCAGGAAATAAATGCCTCCGAAAAGTTTGGCGTTGAGCGTCTTGCGCCCGCCGTTGGTAATCTCGTCCCGCACATCCTCCCTCTTCATCACGAAGCCGACGAACACAACCACCGTGAAGGCCATCAGCAGGAGCAGCACATTGGACGCGAACCAGTCAAAAAGGTCGAAGATGTTCTTGCCGACGATCTGGATCCCGCTCAGCGGTCCGAAAGACAAGGAGCACACGACACCGACCGCCCCGCAGAGCACGAAGACCAGCGCGCAGGCTTTCGGTCTCGCCATCCCGAATCGCTCATGCAGGAAGGCGACGCCCACTTCGATCAGCGAAATGACCGATGTCATCGCCGCCACGACGATCGCCAGGAAGAACAGGATCGATACGATCGCGCTCACCACCGGCCACTTGGCCCCCATGCTGGAAAAGATGAACGGTACGCTCTGGAAGATCAGCCCCGGACCTGCCCCGGGTTCGATCCCGGCAGCAAAGACCGCCGGCATGATGGCGAAGCCCGCCAGAACGGCGAACAGCAGATCAAAGATCGCCGTCCCCGCGCTGGAGACCACCAGGTTTTCGTCGGACTTGACATAGGAACCGTAGGTCACGATGGCGCCCATCCCGAGCGACAAGGAGAAGAAACTCTGCCCCATCGCATAGACGAAGGTCTTGACGTTGAATTCGGAAAAGTCCGGCTTCAGCAGGTACTTCACCCCGGCCGAAGCGCCCGGCAGCGAGACGGAATAGACGATCAGCAGGACGATGAGCACAAACAGCGCCGGGATCGTCAGCCGGCTGAAACGCTCGATCCCGGACTTGACGCCCCGGGCCACGATCCAGGCACACACCGCCAGGAAAAGCAGGTGCATCCAGACCGGCATCCAGACCGATGAGATGAAGCTGCCGAAAAGGCCGTTCACCGCCTCAGGAGACCCTTTCACGAAATCGAACGCACAAGACTTGATCAGATAATACAAAGACCAGCCGCCGATCACGCTGTAATAGCAAAGGATGAAAAGCGGGATGAAGACGGACATCAGGCCCACCCACTTCCAGCGGTTCTTGTGACGGGGGTCCATCTTGGACATCGCCCCGAAGGAACTGGTGCGGCTCCGGCGGCCCAGCGTGATTTCAGCGATGAAGACCGGCAGGGAGACCAGCAGCGTTGCCACGATGTAGATGAGGACAAACACGGCCCCGCCATGCTCCCCGACCATGTAGGGGAAGCGCCAGATGTTGCCCAGCCCGATCGCCGAGCCCGCCATGGCGTAAATGACAGCCTTCCGGCTGCCGAAATGTTCTCTCTCTTTCATAGGTTGTCAAGTTCGTTCCGCAGGGTTCGGTCCTCAGGGCTCGGTCCCTTTCGCAGGGTTCGGTCCTCAGGGCTCGGTCCCTTTCGCAGGGTTCGGTCCCTTTGTCATTCTGAGCGCAGCGAAGAATCTCCCCGCCTCTTGTATACGACAAACTCAAACGTAAACCCCGTCTCCTCATCCCGCACCGTCTCCGAGACGGAAGCCTTGTACCAGACCGCCGGATCAATCTCCGGGAAAAACGCATCTGCCTCTTCCACCACGGTATGGACATGGGTGATATAAAGCGTATCCATCATGCCGATCGCAGCCCGGTACACCGAGGCTCCGCCCATGATGAAACACTTTTCGGCCGGCTCCGCTGCGGCGAAAGCCTCCTCGAAGGAATACACGCAGGTCACCTCCGGGATGGGATCTCCCCCGGCGTTCAGCACGATGTTCTTGCGACCCTTCAAAGGCCTGAACGGCAGCGAGAAGTAGGTCGTCCGGCCCATGATCACCGGATATCCGTGGGTGACCTTCTTGAAATACTTGAGATCCTCGGAGATGTGCCAGGGGAGTTCTCCCTTGACTCCGATGCCGTTGTTGTCCGCAATGGCGACGATCAGACACTTTTCCATATGATGACAGGGATAAAAGTTACACTGCGACCGGAGCCTTGATGGCCGGCCAGGGATCATAATCCACCAGTTCGAAGTCCTCGTACTTGAAGTCAAACAGGCTCTTGACCTCCGGATTGATCTTCATCTTGGGCAGCGGCCGCGGCTCCCGCGAGAGCTGGAGATCCGCCTGCTCGGTATGGTTCAGGTACAGGTGCGTGTCGCCCGTCGTGTGGATGAATTCGCCGGGCTGCAGGCCGCAGACCTGTGCGATCATCATCGTCAGGAGGGCGTAGGAAGCGATGTTGAACGGGACACCCAGGAAGGTGTCTGCGCTCCGCTGGTACAACTGGCAGGAAAGCTTGCCTTCCGCCACATAAAACTGGAACAGGCAGTGGCAGGGCGGCAGGGCCATCTTGTCCACGTCGCCGGGATTCCAGGCGCAGACCAGCATCCGCCGGGAATCCGGGTGGTGCTTGATCATCTCCACGACCTGCGCGAGCTGGTCCACCTTGCGCCCGTCGGTCGTCTCCCAGCTGCGCCACTGGCGGCCGTATACCGGACCGAGATCGCCGTTTTCGTCGGCCCACTCGTCCCAGATCGTCACCTTGTGGTCCTGCAGGAACTTGACGTTGGTATCGCCTGCGATAAACCACAGGAGTTCGTAGATGATGGACTTCAGGTGTACCTTCTTGGTCGTCAGGAGCGGGAAGCCCGCGCTGAGGTCATAGCGGCTCTGCCAGCCGAAGATGCTCCGCGTTCCGACGCCGGTGCGGTCCGACTTGATGACCCCTGTCTCCCGGACGGCCCGCAGCATGTCCAGATACTGTTTCATATCGAATTAAATCAAATTATTATCAATAAATGATGCGACAGCGGAAGGAGTCGCGTCTTTCATCAGGATGCGCTTGTCCCGGTCCAGCAGATAGATCGACGGTATGGCCCGCACGTAATAGATCCGGTCCGCCCGGATGATCCCGTCCGGATCATAACCGTTGACCCAGTGGGCGGGAAGCTGGCCGGCGCGATCCTTCCAGGCCGCGATGTCCCCGTCGATATAGATCCCGAGAATGCGCAGGGTCCCGTTCGCGACCAGGTTCTTGACCGCTTCGCTCTCGAAGGTACCGACCACCTCTTCGCAGGCCTGGCAGCCCGGATTGACAAAAAGCAGGACCGTCCAGGGCGCCTTCTCCCCGTACAGGCTGTGTACGCGGCCCCGCACATCGACGAAGCGGAAGTCCGCCGCCTGCATGCCGGGCCGGTTGGTCGCACAGACCTGCGCCGCGTGGGCATAACGGGTCCTCAACTCCTCCTTGGCAAAGGGAGAGCGGGCCAGCTTGGAAACAAAGGGCAGGAACAGCTCCTCGCTCCGGATCTCCGAATTGGGATCGAAGAGATAGAACTCAACGGCATCCGCCACCCAGGAAAACACGTTGGAAGACGTGTCGGCGGCCTGATAGCCCTCAACCTGATCGAAGAAGGCCGACATGACGGCCGACGCCTTCTCCTGCGGGCTGTTCTCCAGGATGGAAAGGAAAGAAGCCAACTGTGAGGCCAGCAGGCGGTCGTTGACGCCCCCGATATGGGTCGAATCACACAGCCAATGCCGGGTCGTATCCAGGTAGGCATCCCAGAAATGATCCAGCACATAGTCGGAGAGTTGCTCCTGCGGAAGCACCGACGGGATCTGGACTTCCGGGAAGCTCCGCGTGGGCAGGGGCTCCTGCCGCCCGCCTTGCCGGCAGGCCGCGAGCGACAGCAGCAGAAGCGCCGCTGACAGCAACCAAGCTTTTCCGCTATTTGCCATCTTTGGGAATCAGGGCTTGAGAGATATTGATGATAAAGTCACCGATGCGCTCCAGTTCGGAAATGATATCCATGTAGAACACGCCGGCCGCATAGTTGTACTTGGCCTTTTCGAGGTTGGCGATGTGTTCCTCCCGCAGAATATTGCGGTACTCGTTGATCGCGTATTCGGCGTCGGACGCATTGGAGATGTTGTCCAGCGGCTGGGAGATGGCGACCGTCAGGTTGGTCATCATCGCCTGGTAAGCCACATCGACCAGATCCAGCATCCGGTCCAGTTTGGAGCGCATCGACTCGTCGAAGTCGTGCCCATGGACCCGGGCCCGGGTCAGCATCCGGCTGATCGCTTCGCCCGAATCGCCGAGGCTCTCCATCTCGCCGATGATCTTGTACATGCCCTTGATCTTGGCGGCGGAAGCATCGCTGATCTCGTCCTTGGTCACTTCGTTGAGGTAGGTCGCGATCTCGTATTCGATGTTGTCGGTGATCTCCTCGTACTTGACCAGCTGGTCGATCTTTTCATCCTCGGCATCCGTCATGTGGGCGTGGATCGCCTCCCGGATATGGCCGAAGCCCTTGTAGCAGATACGGCCGAAGTTGACAATCTCCTGCCGGGCCTCGTTGATGGACAGCTCGGCCGTGCCCAGCGGACCGCCGGAGATGTATTTGAGCCGGAAATTCTCCTTCTCGCCCTCCTGGCTCGGCACCAGCCACTTGACGATCTTTTCTATCTGGGGAATAAACCAGATCAGGACCAGGGTATTGATCACGTTGAAGAGCGTGTGGAGCGTCGCCACGACATAGGGGAGCGAAGCAACCAGGGCCGCCCGCGTCGCGGCATCCGCCGTATCCATGTCGGTCAGGACCGGGTTGGGGAAGCCGAACGCCGTGACGATCCGGCCGATCAGGCGCAGGAAATAGGGGAAGATCGCCGTCACCCAGACCACGCCGAAGACGTTGAAGAGCATGTGCGCCCGGGCCGTCCGCTTGGCGGACACGTTGGCCACCGAAGCGGCGATATTGGACGTGATCGTGGTACCGATATTCTCACCCAGCACCATGGCGGCCGCCATGTAGAAGGGGATAACGCCCAGCGAAACCAGGGCCATCGTCAGGGCCATCGTCGCCGCAGAGGACTGCATCATCAGGGTCATCACCGCGCCGATCACCATGAAGAGCAGGACCGACCCCATCGGTGCATCGGCATAGTAGGGGCCGAAGCCCGTCAGCGGGCGCAGGAAGTTCTTGACGGCGTCGCTGGCCAGAATCCCGGTCGAGGTCTCCTTGAGCGTGCTGAGACCCAGGAACAGGAGGGCGAAACCCATCAGGAACTCGCCGAAGTTTTTCCATTTCTTATCCTTAGCCGACAGGCAGATGAACGCAAAGAACATCAGCGGGATCGAGATGGCTCCCAGGCTGAAGCTGCTGCCGCCGAAGGAAAGGGCGAAGATCCAAGCCGTGACCGTCGTACCGATGTTAGCGCCCATGATCACGCCGATCGCATTGGCCAGGGCCAGCAAGCCGGCGTTTACGAAACTCACGAGCATCAGGGTCGTAGCCGTCGAGCTCTGGACCAGAGCCGTCACGACAATGCCGGTCAAAACGCATTTAATACGGGTCGAAGTCATCGATGCCATGAAAGCACGCAACTTCTCACCGGCCATCTTCTGCAAACCGCCGCTCATCAAAGACATGCCATAGAGGAACATGCCCAGACATCCGAGCAACGTAAAGATCTGTAGGACTGTATTCATTCGTGTTTTTTGTGTGTCAGGCGCAAAATCCCTCAAAGATAACAATTTTTGCGTAGATTTGTAGTATGAAACGGTACTCCTGGATCCTGCTCTGCTGTTTTTTGCTCACCGCGCTGCCGGCCCGGGGGCAATTCTATTCCGCAGGCACCGACCCCGGTGCCGTCCGCTGGTCCGAGATCCGTACCGACAACTACCGTCTGATCTACCCGCGCGGAACCGATTCGCTGGCACAGGCCTATGCGCTGAGCCTGCAGCGGCAGTATCCGCGCGTCGGCCTTTCCCTCGGCTATGCGCCCTCTGAGCTGTGCCGGAAGCCGATGCCGGTCATCCTGCACCCCTACACGTCCTACGGCAACGGGATGGTCATGTGGGCGCCGCGCCGGATGGAACTCTACAGCCTCGGCGACCCTTCCGACCCGGATCCGATGCCCTGGATGCTCAACCTCACCACCCATGAGCCCCGGCATGCCGCCCAGCTCCAATTCGGCCGCCGCTGGCCCTTCAAGGCCCTTCGCTACCTGGTCGGCGACCTGTCCGACGTCGCCTGGTGGTCCATCTACACCGGGATTGCCTTCTCCGAAGGGGACGCTGTCGTGACCGAAACGGCGCTGACGCCCTTCGGCCGCGGCCGGACCGCCGATTTCCTGGAATACGTCCGTGTCGCCTTCGACGAAGGGGACTGGCGGGACTACTGGCGCTGGCGCTACGGGTCCAACCGCCTCTACACCCCCGACCACTACCGGGCCGGCTACCTGCTGGCCGCAGGCTTGCGGACGAGCTGGGACGAGCCCCTTTTCTTGAAGAAATACCACGACAACCTCTTCTCGCGCAAGCTTCCGCTGCCGTTTTTCAACATGCCCTATACCATCCGGCAGGTGACGGGGCTGTCTTTCCAGGAGGCTTGGGATACCCTTTCGCAGGATTTCCAGGCCATCTGGGCGGCCAATGACTCGCTGCGGGCGCAAGCGGCCGGCGGCTCCGGGCTCCGGACGTCCGATTTCGCGCAGGCCTTCATCTCCGGCACGCCCCTGACCCCCTCCACACGCCGCTATTCTTCCTTCCGCGGCGCGACGGCCGCAGGAGACGACATCTATGCCGTCCAAACCGGCCTGGAACGGGCTGCCCGGCTGGTCCGGATTTCGCCGGACGGGACCGTTTCCTCCCTGGGTCCCTTCTCCGCCACCGCCTCCGACCTGCGTTACGCGGCAGGGCGGCTCTACTGGAGCGAAGAGATCCGGGACCCGCGCTGGGAACTGGCCGGAACCTCCGTCGTCCGGATGATGGACCTCTCGACGGGACGCAAGCAGACGCTGATGGCCGGAGAGAATCGCCAGGCGCTGCCGGAGGGATTCCGGCCGGACGCACAAGCCATCCGCTGCCTGCCGGACGGCGGCCGCTATTACAACCCTGCCCCCTCGGAAGACGGACAGCGGCTCGCCGCGATGCATTATGCGACGGACGGCAGCCACCAGGTTGTCATCACCGATGCGGCGACGGGCTTCTCCGGCAACGAAGTGACGCTTTCCATCCTGACCGCACCGGCCGGCCTGCAGCCGGCCCAGGGAGCCTGGATCGGGAACACGCTCTATGTAAGCGGAGTAACGGACGAGGGTTTCGGGATCTATGACGCGACCGGTGGCTGGCGGACCGTCCTGCCCGGGCGTTCGGTCAAGATCAAGCAGCTGCGCTCGCGGGAAGGGCGCCTCTGGTTCGTCTGCGACAAGAACGGGGTCAACGAATTGTATTCCTGCGATCCGGTCACCGACTCGCTCCGGCAGGAGACTTCGCTCCGGCACGGCGGCAGCGAATTCGTCTGGAGTGCGGCCGGGGACACGCTGCGCTATACCGTGCTCTCGACCGGAGGACGGCGTTTCCATTCCACGCCGGTATCCGCCCTGGCTCCGCAGGAGAGCAGCTGGGACGAGATCTGGCGGCATCCAGTCGCAGAAGAGCTGGCCGCCCAGGAGCGGGCGCTGGAAGCGGAACGCCTGGGCGCCGCCCGGGACAGTCTGGGACGGGGTCTGGCGGGCTCCGGTACGGAGGAAATCTTCATTTCCGAACCGAAGCCGTACCGCAAGACGGCCCACCTGCTACGTTTCCACACCTGGGCGCCGATGTACATCGATTATGACGCAGTTTCCGACCTGAGCTTCAGTTCCTTATACAGCGCGGCGACCCTGGGTGCGACGGCCTTTTTCCAGAACGACCTGGCCACGGCCGTCGGAAGCATCGGCTATTCCGCGAAGCGGCAGGCTGCGCAAGATTGGCGCCATCTGCTGGATCTGCGCTTCACCTACAAAGGCTGGTATCCGGTCATCGAGACGGCCCTTCAGATCAGCAACGGAACGCCTTCCCGCTACCAGTTCACGCGCCTGACGGCGGCGTATCCTTCGGTCCATGAGATTACGGATCAGACTGACGGGGCCGTTGCGGGCCACGCGGTCGCGACCCAGCGGCGGACCGGCAACCAGGTTTCCTCCTCCGCCCTTTCCGGGCCCGACGTTTCCTTCACGGCGCGCATCTACATACCACTGGTCTTCTCATCCGGCGGCTGGAACCGGGGATTCATCCCGCAGCTGCGCTACACCGTCAGCAACAGCCTCTATGACGGGACGGTCTTCTGGGGCGAGCGCTACGGACTCTTCCCGTCCAAGGACCGGAGCATGGCCCTGACAGGCAGGGAACCTGGGAGCACCGTTCTCCTGCAGAACCTGACGGCGAGCGTCCGGGGCTATGTCATGCGTCCGACCGCCGCTTCCGGCGTCTATCCCCGCTGGGGCATCGGAGCCGAACTGGGCGCCGGCATCCGGCCGGCCCTCACCCACATTTATGACCCGGCGGTGTATGGCTACCTCTACGGCTACCTCCCGGGAATCCTGCCGGAGCACGGCCTGAAACTGACCGCCCTGACCCAGATGCAATGGAGCCGGGGAGTCCTGGGAAGAACGGTGGCGGACAGGCTGGAGACAGGCTTGCACAACGATGCTGCCGGGAGGTCTGGAACGGCGGACAAGCCTGCGGCCGGATGGTCTGGAACAGCGGCCAAGCCGGCGGCCGGGCAGCCGGCGGCCTATATCCAGGAACAGCGGGTCGTCACCTACCCTCGGGGCTATGCGGCCACCGGCGGAGCGCTGGGACGCTACCTGGCCGAACGTTATCCCTTCCAGGCCAAATGGACCGCCGACTACCTGATGGCCGTCCTGCCGCTGGACTGGTCCGGCCTCGGTCCCGTCGCCTATCTGAAGAATTTCGAGCTGGGACTGCACTTTGACGCGGCCCTGTATCTTCCGGGAACGCTTTCCCAAGAGACCCGCCCGGGCTCCGGCACACCGGGCAACGGCGGAGCCTCTCGGCAGGGATCGGGAGATCCGGGCAACGGCGGAGCCTCCCTGATGAGCGCCGGTAGTTCCCTGAGCGTCCGCCTGGGCAACCTTCTCTGGGTCCCCTTCGACACCCGCATCGGTGTCTCCTGGTCCTGCAACTTCGGTCCCTCCTACGAAAGTTTGCGCAGGGACGGCCTTTCCCTGAACCGCCACTACTTCGGCCTGCTATTCTCCATCGACTACTGAGTTGGCCTGTCCGGATGCGCCCAATGGAAGATTTTCCGTGCCATTGGGCGCAAAAAACGTCAAAATTGCGCCCAATGGACCGTTTTTCAAGCCATTGGGCGCACTGAGCCGTAGAGGGCCGGTCATTTCCGGCGGTCGATCCAGAGCCAGAGGAGGTACATCAGGGCTCCCCAGGCCAGGAAAAGGAGGATGGCGAGCCAGAGCGGCAGCTGCGAGTCATAGACGTCGGAGCGGACGATCTTGTCAAAATCCGGAATGTCGGCGTAGTAATAGGCGCCGGCGCCGAAATCCAGACCTTCGACCAGCCCCATGCCGCGCACCATGATCCAGAGTGCCAGCAGCAAAACTGCCACGGCCAGAACGACCGTGGCAATCTTGAAAACTTTCTTTCCTTTCGGACTCACTGCTATTTGAACAGGGCCAGCTCAGGAACCGGGAAGACGACGCCGCTGAGCAGGAACCAGACGGCGAAGAAGGTCAGGGCAATGTTGAAGAGCTGTCCGATCACATAGAGCCAGAGGACCTTGCCGCCCTGCATCCGCTTAGCGATATCCTTGAAATTGGTGTCCAGGCCGATGCTGGTGAAGGCCAGCACGAACGCCCA
>CAMOTB010000005.1 GCA_946625485.1 uncultured Bacteroidales bacterium
GAAAGTGGCTTTGACCGCACGGAAACGGTCGAATTGGTGCTGTCTGCGGCCGAAAATGTCTTTGACCGCACGGAAAGGGCTGATTTGGTGCTGTCTGCGGCCGAAACTGGCCTTGACCGCACGGAAACGGTCGAATTGGTGCTGTCTGCGGCTGAAAATGTCTTTGACCGCACGGAAAGGGCTGATTTGGTGCTGTCCGCGGCCGAAACTGGCCTTGACCGCACAGAAATGACTGGTTGGGTGCGGTCGGTGGCCTGAATGAACTATGATCGCGCAGAATCAAAGCCTATGGCGCGGAAGGGCGTGGCGGCTAAGTATTAAACTATCAGATGATTTGCTGGGTGGACGGGGGTCGATTTCGAATTCGGGACCCCGTCCACCTATTGATCTTGGTGGTAGCCAACTGATTAGGCGCCACGGCCCTCTTTATAGAGAACAGTGGTCGAAGGAGCTTTCACAGCGCAAATTTACAGGAAGCGGTAGTCGAGGGTCCAGCGGGCGGTCTGTCCGGGCGCGAGGCGGAGGGGGATATAGGGCTCCAGGCAGGAGACGTCGGCGTTGGACCAGAATACGGCATAGTCCATCGCCTTGTCACATTCCGCCTCGACCCTCAGGTTGTTGTCCAGGTTCTGCAGGGTGAAGCGGTAGCCCGCTTCCTCCGGGCCGGTGTGCGTGCTGCTGCGGCGGGTGTCAGTAGGAGGCGCATTTAGGGCCGGATTTGTGCGTCCTGCGGCAGAATCCGGCAGCAGGAGGTACGGGGGGTCCGGACGGAGATTACCCATGAAGACGGTTTCGGACGGGGCGAGATCCCGGTCGAAGACAATGCCTCGGTCCGAGAGGCGGACGGAGTCGTAGGGGGCGCGCCAGTCTCCGACGGGTTGGAAGGGGAAGGTAAAACGCGTGGCGCGGCCGGTGGGGGCTCCGTCGAGGATGAAAAAGTTGTGGCAATAGACGTAGGTGTCGAAGGGGAGGGTTGAGTGGTTGGTGAGCTTGTGGGAAAGGCGCAAGCGGCCCTCTGCCGGGATCTCGACAAGCTTTTCGTAATCGTAATATCCGTCGAGAACCTGCCGGAAGAAGATGGAGGACGGCTCTGCGTCGGCAACGGCCGTGCCGACTTCGTCCGCCTGCCCTATCTTGACTGTCAGATGTCCCGGATCCAGCACCTCGTACAGCTTGAACCGGTCATACGGCTCGCCGTCACCCTGCAGCAGTCCAACTCCAATCTTCAGGAAAGGGGCGCCGGCGTCCAAGCTCCGGTGCCGGCTACGTCCATCTGTGAGGGGGCCCTGCCCCCTACTATCCCCCGCGGCTCCCAGGCTACCGACATCGCCTTCGGCTCCGTCCCGCCCTCCGCCGGGCGCGTTGGGACGCGCCTTGAAAAGGCTGCGCTGCGGCTGAGTAACGCCGCAAACCGGAGCTGTCCCGGCGGGTGTGGCCGGCGACTGCGGGCCGGCACTGAAGTCCGGGGTGCATTCCCCCGAAGGGGTTAAAGCTTTCTCACCCCGGACTTCAGTGCCGGACTGCACCAAGCCGGCGTCAGGAAACACCGGCAGGAACTCCTCGGCAGGACCGGAGACAGCGTCGTGGGAATAAGGATCGTAGTGCCGCTGCCAGGGCTGGACGTAGCGGTGACCGCCCGACTCCAGCGACAGGATGATGCCCGTCCGGTCGAAGCGCGTGCCGCGGTAGTACGGCTCCGCCACCCGCGGATCCGCAACCGTCATCCGCGTAGATCCAAATTCCAGTTTGAAAGTATCCATCTGCATAGGTAGGGCGTTTGGTCGGGAGGGGGCTGTACCGCCAGGAACTGTGCCACCCTCGGCAACATAAGAGGGAGGGGCCCATCGCGTGCGATGGGAGGGGTCGCGAAGCGACGTTCTACGGCGGTACAGCCCCCTCCCGACCCGGATATCAGCGCTTCCAGTAAGCCTCGATCTCCTCCAGCGTCTTCCCCGTCGTCTCCGGAATCTTGCGCCACATGATCCACAGGTACGGCAGGCACATGAAAGCAAACAGGAAGAACGTCCCTGCCGGCGTCAGATGCTTGAGCATCCAAGGAGTCAGCTGCCCGATCAGATAGGTTCCCACCCAAAGGGCGAACCCTGCCACGGACATCGCCATCCCGCGCACCCGGTTGGGATACATCTCACCCAACAGCACGAAAATGACCGCACTGATCGAAATGGCCGTGCAGAACACATACAGCAGGAAGAAAGTCAGCATGAACCATGTCGGCAACGTTCCCAAGGCGAAATAAAGCCCGATCATCACCAGGCACACGATCATCCCGCTCACACCCCAGTAAACCAGCTTCTTGCGTCCGACCTTGTCAATGATCAGCAGGGCGATCACCGTCGTCAGCATGTTGACCACGCCCACCAGCACGGTGGAGAACAGCGGATCCTCGAAGCCCGCATCCTTGAAGATCTCCGGTCCGTAGTACAGGACCGCATTGACCCCCATGAACTGTCCCAGGATGGCAATGGCCGAGCCCAGCAGGACGGCGGTGCGGATGCCCGGTTCCAGCAAGGCCTTCCACTCGGATTTGACCTCGCCTGCGATGGAAGCCCGCGTCAGGGCCAGTTGCGCGGCCACGTCGTCCGGCGAAGGATAGATGCGGGACAGTACGCTGCGTGCCTGCTCCTCCCGTCCCTTCACGATCAGCCAGCGCGGACTCTCCGGAATGAAGAAAATGACCAGCAGGAACAGCAGGTCGGGGATCGTCTCATAGCCCAGCATGCCCCGCCAATATTCGCTGTTGAACATCCTGACTCCCAGCGGATCTGCGTCGCGCACGGCCTGGCTGGCGCCGGCGAGCGAAGTGTCTGCCGACTTGAGCACCAGATAGTTGACCAGATACGCAAGCAGGAAACCCACCGTAATCGCCAGCTGGTACAGGGACACCAGCATTCCCCGTTTTTCGGGTATGGCAATCTCGGAAATATAAGCTGGCGAAACGATCGAAACCACGCCGATGCCGAAGCCGCCGATCATCCGGAAGATGACCAGTTGGGTCAGGTCGGAACAGACCGCGCATCCGATGGCCGACACCGAAAACATCAGGGCTGAGATCAGCATCGTCTTCTTTCGGCCGAGAAAGTCGCTCAACATGCCTGCGACCAGCACGCCGATGATGGATCCGATCAGCGCGCAGCCGACGTACCATCCCTTGGCCAGTTCGTCCAGGGAGAATTGGCCGGCGACGATGTCCGTCGTGCCGGAAATGACAGCCGTATCATAACCGAACAGGATGCCGCCGATGGCCGCAACCACCGAGAGGAAAACGACGTAGCCCATCCGGACGGGAGAGGAGTTGCTCATATCAAAAAACAGTTAATATTTATCGTATTCCAAAATATTCTTTGTACCTGTCATACAGATGCCCGGCCTGCAGGTAAGCCGACTGCGGACTCATGAAATGGGAGAATTCGAAGGTGATGGCCTTGTCGTAGCCGCAGCGGGCGGCTGCCTCCAGCTTGAGCCGGAGTTTGTCGAATTTGATGGGGAAGAATTTGATCGGCATGTCGCGGTCGAAAGTCTCCGCATTGGTCCAGCACTGCATCCCGTATTTGTCGGCCAGTTTCTTGTTGACCGTGAAGAAGGCGTCCAGCTCGTCGTAGTCGATATGCCCGTCCTGGAAGGCACAGGCATCCACATAGTCGTGGATCCCGTCGAAGATTTCGTCCCATTCCCTTTCGTGCTCTGCGACGGAAATGGCTTCGGCCTTGGTCAGCGAGGCCCCGGCCGCCGCCACGGCCTTCTTGCCGTCGATCCAAGGCGAGATGAAGGTCGGCAGGCCGCCGGAAACCTCTTTGCACTGGCGCCCCATCGTGCGGAAGGAGTCGATCGCGCCCTTGGTGGCGCGGGATATCTCGCCGCTGATGTACCAGCCGCCGAAGCTGTCATACTTGCGCCCATAGCGCTCCCAGACCTCGTCGATGACGAAGCGGTTGGATTCCACCTCGTAGCTCATGTCGCCGGTGTCCCAGTAGCGGCCGGAGTCGTAGAGGCCGAGCATGAATTTCATTCCGTATTTCTGTGCCAGGCGGCAGAAAAGGTCGATCAGGTCGACCGAGGGCATGTAACAGCCTTTTTTCAACAGGTAGGGCGAGGGGTAGGTGATGAATTTGCGGTAGCCGCAGCGGATGTCGATGACGGTGTCGATGCCGATGGCCTTCATGTAGGCGAAGTCGGCGTCCCATTCTTTTTCGCCCCAGTTTTGGTGGGGGATGTCGTGGGAGATCTCGTCGAGGAAGGTGCCGGTGATGCGGAGACCGGCGCCGGGTTCGCAGCAGAGGGGGGCTGCAGCTTGGATATCCGCCGTCGTTTTGAGTCCGGAGGAACCCCCGCCCCCAGGGAGCTGGTTAGAGCCCTTCGGGGAATGCTCCCCGTGGGCGGGGGTCCCTCCGGACTTGGTGGACCGCCAGCCAGGGTTTTCGCCGGTCTGTCTGCAATCCGTCAGGAGGGAGGGCGCCGTGACGGCGGCGGCAGCGGCCAGGGCGCCTTTTTTCAGGAAATCACGTCGGTTTGTCATAGGGATTCAGGTTCAAGGCCGTCCGCTACCAGCGGAACGGGAATTCGCAGATGCGGAGGGTCGTGCAGCCGTAGGGGATCAGCTCGATCTCCACTTCCTCTCCCACGTCGGAGCGGCTCTGGCCGAAATAGGCGATCGGGGCGGCTGAGCCGCGGGAGGCTTCCCAGTTCTTGATCACGTGGGCCTTGGCCCGGATCGAGAGCGGGTTGTTTTCGGGATTCCAGGGATAGGCTCCCGTCCATGGGCGTTCTTCCAGCGAGAAAGTCTGGTCCGGATGGGCGACCTGGTCGGAGGTGAAGCCGAAGTTCCAGGGGCTGTCGGAGGTCACTTCGTAGTACCAGGGACCGTATTGTGCTGCATCGGCGCCTTCGAAAGACTTGCGTGTCCAGGTCTCCTGCATCTTGAGGGCATAGACCAGCGGTCCGCGCTCGACGACCGTAGCGCTGCTGTACCAGCCTGAAGTCTGGATTCGCATCGGAAAATGGAGGACGACAGTGTCGCCGTCGTGCCAGGTGCGTTCGACCTTCAGCGTCTCTCCGGCTGCGGGATGCAACTCCCCGTCGCGCGTGGCGACCGTGGCACCCTCGCACCAGGCCGGGATGCGGAGGTGCAGGGGGAAGGTGGCCGTGGGCATCGCGCGCTTCCGGTGCTTGCCGGGGAAGTGGATGCGGAGGGTGACCGTCCCGTCGAAGGGATAGGCGGTCTCTTCGGTGAGAACGACCGCTTTGCCGTCCAGCGTGGCACTGACGCTCGACGGAGCATAGACCAGCGCGGCAAGGCCTCCGTCACGGCTGGCGTACCAGAGATTCTGAACCAGCTTGGGCCAGCCCTGGTGCCAGTTGCAGGTGCAGCAGGGATAGCCGCCGAGCAGGCTGAAGATCACGTCCGTGCCGTCGTGCTCGGTCGAGAAGTTGCGGACCTGTCGGGTGCAGGCGATCTGGTTGGTCTGCTGGAAGTACTGGCGGGCGTCGCAGTCGTCCGTCGCCTGGGTCGGGAGGGCGTTGTAGGCGATGCGCTCCAGCTGCTCGGCCCAGCGCAGGTCACCCGTGACGCGCAGCATCCCTTCCAGGGAATACATCATCTCGACGGCGGTGCAGAATTCGGAACCGCGGGTCGGATCGCCGAATTGGGTCATTTCGTCTCCGGCCCAGAGCCCGGTCGGCAGGCCGAGGGTCTTGCGGATGGTCTCCATACCTGTGACGGGCGCCTGGAGGTCTTTGTCGTCTTTGGAACGCTGCCACCAGACCACGGGCTCCTTGAAGCCCTGGCCGAGGTTGACGCAGTGGAGGGCGTTCTGCCGGCAGAGGTAGTCTCCTCCGGTCAGGATCTCGGTCCAGGGCTTCGTCTGGCGGTGGACCAGGTCGCCCAGTTCGAGGAGGAAGGGCTCGCCGGTGCGGTTATAGAGCCACCAGATCATCTCAAGGTTGTCGCCGCCGCGCCACTGGCCCCAGTCGGTCCAGTGCTGCAGGGGATGCTGCGGGAGCTCCTTCAGCTGGTAGCGGAAATAGTTGCTCATCACCTGCAGGACCCGCTCGTCGGCGGTCGCCATGTAGTACTGCTTCAGGATCTTGAGGGCCACCATCTTGGGCCACCAGTCCTCGGCCATCCCGCGCTGGAAGCCTTCGATGTAGGGCCGGGAAACGGTGTTGCCGAAATAGCCATCCTCACGGGCGGAGGTCAGCATTGCTTCGGTCCATTTCAGCGACTTGCGGATCAGTTCCTGGTCATCCAGGATATAGGCCAGGGGCAGCAGGCCGTCGATCCAGTAGGGCCCGCGCTCCCAGGTGTCGCCTTCGCCGCCGATCCAAGCGTTGTCGTCGCCCACGACGGGTGCGTAGAGGGAGTCCAGGTGACCGGTCATCCCGTCACGCTGGCGCTGCAGTTGGTCCAGGAGCCAGCCCTGGGGTTTGATCGCGCCGAGCGGCAGTTCGGCATAGGCGTCGTCGGCGAGGGGCGCCCGGTTGAAGACAACGTCCTGGGCCCGTCCGGGCAGGAAAAGTGCGAAAAGGAAGGTGGTGAGCAAGAGTTTTTTCATGGAACGGTGTGGTGTAGTCTGGTTCTATTCTTGATGACAAAGATAAGCATTTGGGCGGGAATGTGAAACCAATTGAACGAGCGCTGGCCCGACGGGCGGCAAGACCGTCGGGAATAATCCTTGAGATAGATATCGGTTACGCCCTTCACTCAAGGGCGGCGGTATAACTCCGTCAGGTCCACGACGTCGTAGGGCTTTTCGGGATCGAAGGCAGCGTAGTATTTCAGGAGAACCTGGTCGGTGGCACTGTCGATCGTAATGACGCCGTATCCGGCGAGCGTGTTCATCTTGTAATAATCCACAAAAGGGGCTTCTGCCGACAGTTGGGCCCGGCGGGTCTCCAGATTGTCCGGATTGAAGTCGGGACGGTAAGTGTCGCAAAGATAAGTGCCGTAGTACTGTACGCCGTCCAAAGTTTCCGACGTATCCGCTTCCCGTTTCAGGTTAGTCACGCCGTTGGCCATCACCTGTACAATGGGGCCCCATGGGGTTTTCCGGCGGAGGACGGAGTAACGGTGAAGGTGGCCGCAGAGGACGAAGGCCTGGTTTTCGGCCACGATCCGGAGGAAAGATTCCCGGATTTCAGGACGATTGTGGCGAAGGAAGTGCCAGCAACGCTCGGTGGCCGGAATCACGGGCTCGTGGAGACAGATGAATTTATAGCGGGCGTTGGAAGACTCCAGGGCCTGCTTGGCGAAGGAGATCTGCTCGGAAACGTGCCCGAAAGCATCCAGGACTACAAAGAGAACGCCTCCGGTCTCGTAGGCGTAGGTGGCCTCACGGATTCCTTCTTGGCCGGTCTGCTCCCGGATGAATGGTGTGTAGAATTTTCCGAAGGCAGCCTTGGCCTCAATCTTGCAGCTGTCGCCGACCCCCGTTATATCGTGGTTGCCTTTGACCAGCAGCCAGGGACAGCCGGGATCTGTGTCCTTCAATATGTCCGTGATGTTGCGGGCGATGGCTTCCGGGCCGCCCGGCGTGTTGCCCAGTCCTTCGGAAATGTCTCCAAGTTGGACGATGCAGCGGACGGGGGGCTCAGTGCTGCGGGCGATGGCCGATATGATGCTGGCCTGATCTTTCCAGTTAGCCTTCGTGACAGGCGCATAGGTCCGGGCGATCTGTCTCCAGTCGCCGGGTTTGTCGGCAAACATTGCGCCCATGTCGTAGAAGCGCTCTTCGCAATAATGGATGTCGCCCAGGATGATGAAACTCATCCGGACTTCGGGGTTCTGTAACTCAGGTGTCCCCGACCTCCCCGGCATCGGGCAGGCGAAAAGAATCGTCGCAAACGTAGACAGTAAGATCGGCAGATTTTTCATCCCGTCAGTTTTGTCCCGTTCGGACTTCGAACCGTTGCAAAAATAGGCTCAAGCCCGCGTGTTTAGTATTAATACTCGTATTAATGCGATGAAAAAATGAAAAAATTGTTTTATTTACTTGAAAATAGAAAAGAATTAGGTTATCTTTGAACAAAATTGAAAGCCCGTTCGGACTTCGAACCCCCAATAATAAGGATATGAAGAACGGGATTTCAATCAAAACCTTACTGACAGGAGCCCTTCTGCCCCTTGTTTTTTCGTGCTCTTCAGCGCATCACTCCACTCTGGGCAGTACTCCTTCCCAAGAGCCTGGCCCGGAGGCACCCTCTGTAGTAGAAAAGACCTACAAGGCTTTCACTTTCATCCAGCTTTCCGATCCCCAGTTGGGATTCCAGACCGGTGATCCATCGGAGTTCACGGAAGATACGCTGGTTCTGGCCCGGATGGTCAGTCAGATCAACCGCCTGCGGCCCGCGTTTGTGCTTGTGACAGGCGACATGACGGACAACTCAACCAATCAGGCCCAGATCTCCGCCTACAAGAAGATGATCTCGCGGATCCGCTCCGACATTCCGGTCCGGCATCTTCCTGGCAACCACGACGTCGGATCAGCCTGTGCCAAGGAAAAAGTCGATGCTTTCGAAGCGAATTACGGGCCGTCCACATTCTGTTTCAGTTACGAGAATTGCGCCTTGATCGGCATCAACTCATGCGCCATCTTCGCAGCCGCGCCTTCCAAGGGGGACCCTTCAGCCGACGCCGCCGAAATCGCCGAAGCGCAATACACATGGCTGGAAGAGAAGCTGAAAGCCACTCAGGACTTCGGCGCACGCATCGTGTTCGGTCATTATCCCGTGTTCGTCAAGTCGATCGACGAGGAGCGCTCCACCAATAATTTCACCCAGGAGGAGCGGGAACGGTACTGGAAACTCTTCAAGCAATACAAGGTCAAAGCATACGGCAGCGGGCACACGCATTACCCCTACGAATCCACCTACCTGAATATCGATGCCGTCACCTGCGGCGCCCTTGCCGCACCCCTGGGTAAGGGATACCGCGGAGCGATGTTGTGGACGGTCAGCGAGGATGGGAGAGTCAGCCATCAGTACCTTTCCGTGGATGAGTTCGTCAGGCTCGACAATCCCGACGTCCCTGCCGAGGGAGGCGTCCCCCGTTTCACCAGCCTTGAGGGGCTGGTCATGACCGGATATCAGGGGTGGTTCAACACCCCTGGCGACGGGAAGGGTCTAAAATGGAAGCATTATGAGAAAAATGGGAAATTCATGCCTGGACAATGCTCCATCGACCTCTGGCCGGATATGACGGAGTACAGGGACCGCTATGACACGGAGTTCCGCCTGCCCGACGGGCGCGTCGCACAGGTTTTCAGTTCACACGACGCGAGCACATCCCAGTTGCATTTCCAGTGGATGAAGCAATACGGAATCGACGGAGCCTTCATGCAGCGTTTCGTCACAAACCTTAAATCTACATCCGGGAAAAAAGAGAATTCTACGGAGATCTTGATGATGGGCGTGGAAAATGCGGAAAAGACGGACCGGGCCATCTGCGTGATGTATGACCTCTCCGGGATGAAAGCCGGTGATGACAGCTATGTGATTGCAGACTGGAAACAACTATGTACCCAATACAAAATAACCCAGCGTGAGCAGAACCACTATCTTTATCACCACGGGAAGCCCCTGGTCGCAGTCTGGGGCGTGGGCTTTTCCGACGGCAGGGAATATGGTCTGGAAGAGTGTGAGCGCATCATCGATTTCCTGAAGCAGGAGGGATGCTCGGTCATGCTGGGTGTTCCGACTCATTGGCGTACGCTCAAGGGTGACGCCGTTTCCGATGCCCGCCTGCTCAGCCTGATCCAGAAAGCGGATGTTGTGCATCCCTGGCTGGTGGGCAGATACGACAACACTTCCTTTAAAAACTTCCAATCGCTTATCAAGGAGGATCTTGCCTGGTGTGCCGGGCATTCACTGACCTATATCCCCACCGTCTTCCCGGGTTTCAGCTGGTATAATCTTAAAGGTGGGGCATCCCCGCTCAACCAGATTCCCCGGCTGGGGGGGCAGTTCCTGTGGAACCAAATCTATTTCAACCTGAAATCCGGTGCGAAATGCCTGTACGTGGCTATGTTCGACGAGATAGATGAAGGAACAGCCATTTTCAAGTGTGCGAACGACGTACCGCAAGGCGCCAGCCCTTTCCTGAGTTATGAAGGTGTGCCTCCCGACCGCTACCTCTGGCTTGTCGGCCAGGCTGCGAAGATGACACGCGGAGATCTGCCGATCTCCTCCCAGATGCCAGTACAACAATAACTATTTCATATATCACCATGAAAACAAAACTGCATTTTCTGATCCTGACGCTAGCCGCACTTGCGGCTGCGTTCACGGGTTGCAGGAAGGAAGCCCAGGCGGAGACGTATTACGCGCCTTCCGAGGTGACCCTTCAAGCGCCACAACTGGATCCTTCGGACCTGTCCGTGACCTTGACTGCCGTGTACAACGGTGACGAGACGGGCATTGCCAGTGCCGAGTTCCAGGTCACCGACATCGCGACCGGCAACAAGTCCTCCTATCCGGCCGACCGGATGGAAAAGGGCGCAGCCACCGTCAAAATCGCCAAGCTGGAGAAAGACCATGACTATCGTTACAATTTCGTGATCGTTACTCCGGGACAAAACCACATCCAGGCTGCTGAAGACGGCTATTGCTCGCTCCATGTGCCGTACGATTTCGTGTTCATGACGCAGACTACAGAAACGGCCAAGATCTTGAACATCGCCTTCAAGGGTTCGGCCGCCCTGGTCCGCTCGATGGCCCTGTATCTCATCAGTTCCGAAGGACAGGAAGTGACGGATGTTCCGCAGATCATAGTGCACGACGGTCTTGTCAAAGCCTTGTTTCGTCTGTCAGACTGGCCTGGAGAGCTCTATCAATGCCGCCTGGACATGACCCTTTACGACGGGAGCGCCCTCAGTTCCCAGACGGAGAATTTTTCCACATTTCCCATGCCTGAGACGCTGATGCAGTTGCCGGTGGCCTTCAGTGCGGATGGGGAATGGACGCTCACGGCCACCTACGACGGAGACGACAAGACCGTATTGAAGGCGGCGGTGCGTATCTTCAACAAGGCCGGCGAATTGGTGGAGACCCTGACTGCCGCCTGCGCCGACCGTCAGGCTGTCGCTGTCAGCAAGGGTCACGACTACGGCAAATATTCTTGGGACTGCAAGCTCGACCTGGTCGACGGTTCTACGCTCGAGGCCGGCCCGCTTTCCTTCACATACGCCAAGCCGCGTGAGTTTGCGACTCTCGACGCTCCTTATGCCGCGCTCGTGGAGGCGGGAATCAGCACGGCCGATGCCGAAGGCCCGTTCAACTTTACTTATCAGGGCTATGACTGGGAGGTTTCTTACCTGCGGGCCAGGACGGACAAAGGCTACCTGATCAACGGGAGCAGCCGCAAGGGCTATCTCTGCAACGTCACGCCTTTCCCGAAGGGCATCAAGACGGTCTACATCAACCTGACCCAATCCGACCGTATCTTGTCCAACTATGAGTTCTACGCCAAGGTCAACGCCGCAGACGAATGGACCTTGGTGCAGGGTGAGCAGCCGGACAAAAAGATCTTTAGTTTGGATCTGTCTGACGGCAACTGGCATTTCTTCAAGTTCCAGTCCAAAGGCTTGAAGGAAATCCGTCTCTCAGGCTTCGCGGTCGAATATTTCACCGAAGATCCCATTGATTATTAATCCCGACAGGCTATGAAAAAGAATCTGTTATTGACTATTTGCATATTGCTTGCCAGTGCCGTCGCCGCGTTTTCGCAGGGACGTGCCGTGACGGGCGTTGTGTTCGACGACCAGAACGGCGAGACTGTGATTGGAGCGTCCGTGATTGCGGTAGATGCCAAGGGCAAGGTCCTGACCGGCGTCTCCACCGATGTCTCCGGCACGTTCTCGATGAATCTTCCTGAATCGACGGCTGAGCTTCGGGTCAGCTGCATCGGCTACGACGACGTCGTTCTCGTACCCGGCAGGAACAGCGAACTCAAAATCTATATGAAGGCCGCCAGCAGTGAATTGGATGCCGTGGTCGTCACCGCCCTCGGTATCACCCGCGAGGCCAAGAGTTTGAACTATTCTCGTCAAGCGGTGGATGCCGCCATGATGAACGAAGTGAAGGCCGACGACTTTGTCGCTTCCCTGGCCGGTAAGGTCGCCGGTGTCAGCGTCACTCCTTCCGGCGTGGCGAACGGCACCTCCCGTATCGTCATCCGCGGTACCAGTTCCCTGACCGAGAACTCAATGCCCGTGTTCGTCGTGGACGGCATGGTGATCGAGAATCAGCCCGGTGATAGCGACTTTAGCATCGACGGTGGATCCGGTACGCTGGACATGGGCAATCCGGCCGCAGACATCAACCCCGATGATATCGAGTCCGTCGAGGTCCTCAAGGGCCCTAATGCAGCCGCCTTGTACGGCTCGCGCGCCGCGAACGGCGTGATCCTGATCACAACCAAAAAGGCCAGCCTTCAGAACCGCATCAAGATTACCTACGACGGCAACTTCCAATTCGAAAAGATCAACCAGCTGATCGAGTACCAGAACGGCTGGGGCACGGGTGAGAACAACTTCAAGCTCGAAAACAGCAACTATACCCTCCCACAGAACAGCGACCGTACCAACGAGACCCTTCCCGACCTGACTGGATACAATGAGAAGGCTGGTGCGAAACTCCGCAGCTGGGGCGCCCCGCTCTGGGACCAGCCCATCATCGGCCACGATGGCAAGCGGACCACGCATTCGGCTCATCCGGACAACGTGAAGGACTTCTACAATATTGCGCACAAGTATTCCAATTCGTTCACCATTGACGGCGGCAGCCGGGAGAATAACTACCGTGTCTCTTACACCAATGTCTTGAGCAATTCTGTAGTCCATGGCATCAACGAGAGCAACCGGCACGTCTTCAACGTCCGTCTCTTCAATACTTTGACCAAGTGGCTCACCCTGGACACCAGAATGGCTTATACGACGGAGACCGTCAGGAACCGCCAGTACATGAACGGGTCCGACAAGAACCCGATCTATGCTTTCGTGACCCTGCCGCGCGACATCACCGTGGAGATGCTCAAGCATTACAAGGATGATAGCGGAAAGGAGATGATCCCGATTGGTGAAAGAGGTTACAACCCCTATTGGAACATCTACGAGAACACCAACTCCGACACCCGTAACCGCATGGTAGGATCTGCTGTGCTCGAGGCCAAGGTCCTGCCCGGACTGACCGCCCAAGCCCGCGCCGGTGTCGATGCGTATGGCTGGGACGGGACTGAGTTCTACAACATCGGCGGCCGCGCCGATATCGACGGAGGCATGAAGAATTGGAACACAGTCTATACCGCCACCGATTTTTCCGGCCACATGCGTTATGAGAAGAAGTTCTCCGACATCTTTTCCATCAATGCGCTCGCGGGAGCCAGCACCTATTCCCGTTCTTCCGAGAAGAGGACCCAGGAGGTCGCCAGCCTACTGGTCGCAGGCTTCAAGAATATCTCCAACTCCGGCGAGTATCCGTCGGTCAGCCAGACCATCACGCAGAAGAAGATCAATTCGGTGTACGGTTCTGCTTCCTTCGGCTTCAAAAACTGGCTGTTCCTCGACCTGACAGCCCGAAACGACTGGTCCAGCACCCTTCCGGTCGAGAATTGCTCCTACTTCTATCCCTCGGTGGGCGGGACGTTCATTTTCAGCGATGCGTTCCACATCAATTCAGCCGTCATTTCCTTCGGTAAGTTGAGGGCGTCCCTGGCCTACGCGGGCGCGGATACCAGCCCCTACCGTACGGGACAAACCTTTGCGTACAGCGGCATCTACAACGGGCAGCCCCTGCAGACCATCAGCACGACGCTGAACAACCCGCAGTTGAAACCCGAACAGACGAAGTCCCTCGAGCTCGGCGCAGAGCTAAAGTTTCTCCACAACCGCCTGGGTGTGGACTTCACCTATTACAATGCCACCTCCTACAACCTGATCACCAGCGTGACGCTCTCGACTTCCAGCGGATACAGCAAGCGCTACCTGAATGCGGGCGAGATCAACAACCACGGTTTCGAGGTTATCTTCACCGCAAATCCGGTGAGCCGCCCCAACTTCAAGTGGAACATGACCGTGAACTACGCACAGAACCTCTCCAAGGTGGTGAAGGTGTCCGACGAGAGTCCGACCGTCGCCATCCTGACCTCTTCCAACGTCACTGTCAACCTCGAGGAAGGCCGTCCTTACGGTGTCTTGCGCGGACGTACAACCCAGACTGACGCGAACGGTCACATGCTTGTGGATGCCGATGGCAAGCCGCTTGTGACCGACAACCGCCAGGAGCTCGGGATCGTCGAGCCCAAGTGGACAGGCAGCTTCATCAATTCCTTCAACATCTACGGAGTGAGCGTGAACTTCCAGATCGACGCCCGCATCGGCGGTGTCCTGTATTCCGGCACCTGGAACCGTGCGATGACCGCCGGCGTGCCGGCCGCCTCGTATGCCGGTCGCGAGGAATACTACCTGAGCAGCATCATTCTGGGCGAGAGCGCCAAGAAGGCTTCCTTCGGCTTCCAGTGGGATGACGCTTACTTCGAAGATGGGACCAAATGCGAAATGTTCGTAAACCCCAGGTACCAGGTGGGAAGTTGGGACTCCAGGAACGTGTTCGACGCTTCCTTCATTAAACTGCGTGAGATCGCTGTGGGATATGCCATCCCCCGCAAGGCCCTCTCGAAGCTGCCCGTCAGCGGAGTGAAGTTCTCTGTGGTGGGCCGCAACCTGGCCATCCTGTATCAGAACACCCCCAAGGGCATCGATCCCGAAGCGGCCGTTTCTTCCGGCAATGCGCAGGGCGTCGAATATGGCGGCATGCCGCCCGTTGCCTCCTTGGGCTTCGACCTCAAACTTACTTTCTAAACAGGGGAGGATACAAGTATGAAAAAAACGATAATGCTTCTTCTTTCCGTCGCAGTCCTGACGACCGTCTCCTGCTCCAAGGGATTCGAAGAACTGAACACCAACCCGAACCAACTCTCGGAGATCAACCCCGAGTACCTGTTCAATACGAGTGTCTACCGGACGCTGGACGCATCCTGCGGCAGCATCAAGAAAATCATGCTGGACAACTACGTCCAATATTGCTACGGACAGACCAACCAGCTGGGCCGCTACGGCAACGTGCCGACGTCCAACAGCAGCTATTACAAGAATTTCTACAACTACGCACTGCTTCCCTTGCAGTTTATCATCGACGAGAAGACCGAGACGGCTGAATTCGCAAACCGCGTCCGCATAGCCCGGATCTGGCTTTACTACCTGTATTCCCAGGTGGAGTCGATCTGGGGACCCGTCCCGATGTCCCAGGCCTTGAAAGGGACGACTTCCGTCCCTTACGACAGCGAGCCCGAAATCTACAAGACGATTCTGGAGGGCTTGAAAGAGTGCGCGGACGGAATGGATCAGGACGGGGACGTGTTCATCGCCGATCCCGTTTTCGCGACATCTTCCGGAAAGAGCGACCTGGTCAAGTGGGTCAAGTTCGCCAACTCGCTGCGCCTGCGGCTGGCGGTGCGCATTTGCAATGCGGACAATACCCTCGCCACCACGCACATCGCAGAACTGATGGGCGACGAAAGTCGCATGATGGAGAGCAATGCCGACAACTGCATCGTCAAGTGGGGTGACAACGAGCAGACCCGTAATTACTACTATGACTATTTCATCGTCCAGACCGTCAACCTGGACAAGGCCAATTCGGCCGGCGAATGCTTCTTGATGCATACGGCCCCCTACAATGATCCCCGTCTGCCGAAGTTCTTCACCGAGTGCAAGTCCGCCCAGATGCCCGAGGGCTTCCATTGGGCGCCTTACTGGGGCAAGCCGAAGACCGACCATACGCCAGTCAGTGGACTGCTGGATTCGGCCAACCCCCACGCGGGCATCCCGGCAACGGCATATTCGCTGATGTTGGACAGTTACTTCGCGGCCGACTACGGGCAGATGATTATGAGCTATGCCGAGCTCTGCCTGCTGAAAGCTGAAGTGGAGCATCTGCACTTAGGTACCGGTAGCAAAGATGTGCGTGTCTATTACGAGGACGGCATCCGCGCTTCGATGCAGCAGTTCGGCGTCACAGACGCAGCAGCCATCTCTGCCTATATGGTCGAGGACGGCATCGAATACGGTTCTTATTCCGATATTGAGGGCACACCGGAAGGCGAAAAATACTTCATGGATTACCTGGGCCTTTGCTCGGGTGCCATCAAGGAGGACGAAGAGGATCCCATCTACCACCAGATCATCATGCAGCAGTACATCGCCATGTTCAACCAGGCCCTGGACGCATGGACGCTGATCCGGCGGTCGCAAGTGCTCGACATTGTGCCTCATTACCAGCCTGAACTGGGCTACGGCGCCGTCAATGCCGGCAGCAACGAGGTTGAGTTCTCCTATGTACCTCAGCGCATGATGTACCCCTCCTCCGAATTGCAGGACAATGCAGTCGAGGTCGGGAAGGCTATTGCCTTGCTGGATGGCGGCGACAAGATGGATACCCGACTCTGGTGGGCCAAGCCCCAGCGTATCAACAAGAACCTCCAGCAACTGGTGGAAAACTACAAACAATAAAAACCGGAGACCATGAAAACGAAAGCTATCATTCTTTCTGCTCTGGCAGCCCTGTGCGCCCTTGTTTCTTGCGAAAAGCAGGAATACCCCGCGCCGGACAAATCCAAATATGTATATGATATTCCCGAGACGACATTGGAGAAGCCGGCCGTCCTGGGTGCTTATTATCTGAACTTCACTTCTGCCGTGAGCAGCTCGAAAAGTGCGGAGACTCCGTATCTGGGTTTCTATAAGACCGTGGATTACGGGGTGATGGAACAGCACATCGCCTGGGCTGACAAGGCGGGACTGGACTTCTTCATCTTTGACTGGAATGCCTCAGCCTCCGACAACGCGCTTATCGACGCGTTCACCGCGAAACGGGGCGACGCATCGGTCAAGTATATCCTCTGCTACAATGTCAAGCATCTGAATGTCACGAATGAAAGACCGTTGAAGAAGGGCAGCGAGGCTCATCGTCAGTTCATCGCCGATTTCGTGGACGTGCTGGGTGATTACCTCACTTCCGACGCCTACTATCGCCTCGACGGAAAGCCGGTCATCATGCTGACCGCGACGAACCTCTCCAGCGATGCCCTGCTGAGCGTGGACTTCACCAGCACGGTGCAGTCCCTCAAGGAGGATGTACAAAGCTTCTTTGGCGTGGATGTGTTCGTCATCGGCCAGAATACCACTGGCTGGGTGGCTCCCGTCAATTATGCAGAACACCAGGTGTATTCCTTCGACGCCGTTGTGCTCAAGGACTGGAAGACCCGTTCCTACGACCTGTTTTACAGCTTTTTCAGTTTCCTTGACATCAACTGGAACAACTGGAAGACGACGCTCGCCAAGCGCTCGGTGGACTTCATCCCCTGCGTATATCCTTCCTATAACGACCGCAAGAATTCTTCCGGAAGCTACTATTACACCTTCGGAAATGAAGGCACCGATACCGATTACATCACCTTCTGCAACGTTGCCAAGCGCAATATCGGTCCTCATAACCTCGTGTTCATCAATTCCTGGAACGACTGGAACTACGGCACCAACCTGGAACCTTCCGACGAGAAGACCCAGGGTACTGACGCCGAGCATTTCCTGGACGTGACCCGGACGCAGTTCAGGAAATGATGGGGAAGATATTGCTACCGACTCTATCCGCACTGTGCATCTGCTGCGCCGCCCTGGCGCAGCAGAGTGTCACGGTGGATCTGAGCGACAAGCCTTTTATCTACGAAGGGGAGGGCGCCACCGGTATCCAGACCCTGCTTTGTGACGGAATCTTGGTCCTGCAAGAGAACGGCACCAACCCCAACGAGAATAATTACGTGAAGGAGGGGGCGAAGCGGATCAATGCGGACCTTTCCTGCAACACGACTCTCAGATGCTACTCCGGTCATGAGCTGACCTTCGAGACGACCGGAGGCGAACCCATCACGCGGATTGAATTCGGTTTCTGGGAGCATAAGGGCAAATCCTATGATCCCGGTGAGGACAAGGTATTCGTCAAGCGTGGAGGGGGCGCCTATTCTGCCGGCAGTGATCCCTTGTCAGCGGTGTGGACGGGCAGCTCTCCCCGGGTCCGGTTTCATTTCCGGAAGCAGGCCCGGTTCACATACATCAAAGTCACGTATAAAAAGTAAATGATCCGCAGACGCGTCTTCCTGCGGGCGGTCCACCCCCTTTTCTTTGGAAACTTATTTATGATGAAAGAATTGAAAGCAACAGTGCTTGCGGCCCTGCTCCTTCTATGCCTCGGTTGCTCGGGAAGGAAAGAACCGGTTGATTATGTCAATCCTTATATGGGCAACATCAGCCACCTGTTGGTACCGACTTATCCCACGGTCCATCTGCCCAACGCGATGATGCGCGTGTATCCCGAACGCGCCGATTACACGGGAGACCGGGTCAAGGGCCTTCCTATGATCGTCACGAGCCACCGGGGGAAGTCCGCGTTCAACCTTTCCTTCACCCAGGGACCGGCCTCGGAAGCGCGGAAGGTATACAAGTATCATTATGATCTGGAGCAGGTCAGGCCTTACGAGTACTCGGTGTATTTCGAGGAGGAGGAAGTCTCTGCGGATTTTGCTCCGTCTCGCCACAGCGCTATTTACGAGTTGCGTTTCGAAGCCTCCGGGACACCGTCCCTCGTCTTCAATACGGATCAGGGCAGCCTGAACTGGGAGGACGGCGCCGTCAAGGGGTTCCAAACCATCGACGGACGGACCAACGTCTACCTTTATGCCGTGCTTTCCGAGCCCGTGCAGGCTTGCCGGATCGAAACCTCAGGCAAAGGTAACTATCTTGTACTGACACTTCCCGATAACTGCCGGACGGTATCGGTCCGCTACGGTGTCTCCTTCATCGATGTGGCCCAGGCGGAGGCCAACCTGCAGGCTGAGATCCCTGCTTTTGATTTGAAAAAGACTGCGGCGGAAGGACGCCGGATATGGAACGAAACCCTGGGCAAGATCCGTATCGAAGGGATGGATGAAACGCAGAAAACCGTGTTTTATACCTCCTTGTACCGTACCTGTGAGCGCATGGTCTGTATCAGCGAGGGCGACCGCTACTTTAGCGCTTTCGACGGAAAGGTCCACCAGGATGAGCGTCCGTTCTATACGGACGACTGGGTCTGGGACACCTATCGGGCGGCCCATCCCCTGCGCATGCTGATCGAGCCCGTGAAGGAGTCGGATATGATCTATTCTTTCGAGCGGATGTCCGAGCAACTGGAGCCTCACTGGATGCCCACCTTCCCCGAAGTGACGGGCGACAGCCGACGCATGAATTCCAATCACGGGGTGGCCATCGTTGCGGATGCCATGGCGAAAGGATTGCAAGGTTTCGACGCTGCCGCCTTGTATCGGTATTGCAAGGCCGGCATCACCGAAAAGACCTTGGCGCCCTGGTCTGGCGTGAAAGGGGGGGGCTTGACGGCATATTACTGGGAGAATGGCTACATCCCCGCCTTGCGCGAAGGCCAGGAGGAGACGTGTGCCGAGGTACATCCTTTCGAGCGCCGCCAGCCGGTGGCCGTCAGTCTGGGCACGGCCTACGACCAGTGGTGCCTGGGGGTCTTGGCCCATAGTCTTGGCCTGGAGGAAGACGCTGCCCGTTTTGATGAGGGGAGCCTGAATTACCGGAAGATATGGAACTCCGATACGCGCTTCTTCCATCCCCGGGACGATCGGGGCGCCTTCCTGGAACCCTTTGATTACGTCCGTTCGGGAGGCATCGGCGCCCGTAATGCCTACGATGAGAACAACGGCTGGATCTACCGCTGGGATGTCCAGCACAACGTCGCTGACCTGGTTTCGCTGATGGGCGGGCCCGAAGCCTTTGTCTGCGAGCTGGACCGCATGTTCGATATGCCGCTGGGCGCGAGCAAATTCGATTTCTACAGCCAGTTGCCCGACCACACCGGAAACGTTGGTCAATTCTCGATGGCGAATGAACCATCCTTCCACATCCCTTACCTATACAATTATGCCGGGACCCCTTGGAAGACGCAGAAGCGAATCCGCACTTTGTTGGACCTGTGGTACCGCAACGACCTGATGGGCGTGCCGGGAGATGAGGACGGCGGCGGCATGAGCGCCTTCGTGGTTTTCTCCATGCTGGGTTTCTATCCCGTGACGCCCGGCCTGCCCGTGTACAACATTGGTTCTCCCGTATTCCGGCGGGCCCGGATCGACCTGGGAGACGGAAAGACCTTCGAGGTGCTGGCCCGAAACTATGCCCCTGGCCGCAAATACATACAGTCCGCGCGGCTGAACGGGGAGGCACTCGACCGCTGCTGGTTTACCCACGAAGAACTGATGCGGGGCGGCAGCCTCGAACTGACGATGGGCGACAAGCCCCGGAAAGACTGGGGCGTGTCTGTCCCTCCGCCTTCCTTTGTCATGAAACCCTGATGCCATGAAAAAAATCCTTCTTGCCTTTTTGCTGCTGATCGGTCCGCTTTCTCTGCCGGCCCAGCAGATACTGCGGGAATCAATCGCGGAGAATCCCGACCGCGCGGCCGGCGACCTCCACGTTTACGAGACCTTCAACACTTCCGTGACCCCTCCGCCGGCGGGGTTCGAGCCCTTCTACATTTCCCATTATGGCCGCCACGGCTCCCGCTATCACACCTCGGAAAGCCTGACCGACAAACCGGTCAAGAAGTTTGCCCAAGCGGAGGAGGAGGGGGTCCTTACCGAAGACGGGAAACAGTTGCTCTCCGTCCTCAGGCAGCTGCAGGGCGAGCACGAGGGGATGAACGGTTTCCTGACACAGGAAGGTGCGAAACAGCACCAAGGCATCGCCGAAAGGATGATATCCGCTTATCCGCAGGTTTTCTACCATTCCGACAGGCCCATCGTATATGCAGTCTCGAGTCCCGCTGGCCGTTGCATCCAAAGCATGGCTAACTTTTGTACGGTGATCAAGGGCCGCGCTCCGCAGATAGACATCCAATACTACGCCGGAGACCGGTACATGGACTACATCTGTCACCCTTTCGACATTGCGTACATGCACGACCGCAAGCACGCGATCTGCGATTCCATCCTGCGGGCCGATCTGCCGTACGAGCGCCTGTATGAAAAGACCTTCACTGATCCCAAACGCGGGCGTAAGATTCTGGGTAGCAGGATGTATTTCAAGTCTGTCTTCGATGCCCTGTGCATTGCGCAGGACCTGGATGCCGACATCGCCCCCTTGCTGAGCAGCTATTTCACCCTCGACGAACTGACCGCCTGCAACCGTTCGGACAACGCCCGCTATTTCGCGACCTGGTGTATCAGCGAGGAGTTCGGGGATACCTACGTCCAGGGGGTTGGCGGGCCGTTGCTTCGCGATTTCATTGAAAAGGCGGACCAGGCCCTCGCTGGCAACGGCCATGCGGCCGACTTGCGCTTCGGCCATGATTCCGGGCTGACGCCACTTCTTGCGCTGATTGGCGTGGAGGGCTTCCATGTGCGGCACGAGGCCCAGGCCGGGGATGACTGGCCGGTCTGGAAATATATGTGCATGGCATCCAACCTGCAAATGGTGTTCTTCCGCAACAAGGACGGTTATGTCTTGGTGAAACTACTGCGCAACGAGAGCGAGACCACCATTCCCGCTCTGCCGGCCGTGACGGGGCCGTACTATCTGTGGGAGGATTTAAGGACTTATCTGCTGAGCCGGATCGCTAGCCGTTGAGGAATTCCGTAAAGGACTTCCCGTAACTTTCCCCGAGCAGGGAAAAATATTGACCGGTGAAGCGGTCGAACTCGCTGCGGGCTGTCCCTGCCCGCTTGAGTTGGATCAGGGTGCGGCACTTGGTGCGGACCGCATCCTCGTCGATGCTGTCGAAGGAGAGGATGGCATCAGATACTTTCAGTTGTGCTTCCGGTCCGAGGCGGCCGGAACTGTTGAGTTCGCTGAGCGCCAGGATGACTTTGTCTGCATACTCCGCCTTGAACTTGTCCAGCCACTCATAGCGCATCTCCGGAAGCAGGGGGCCGGATTGGGCGTCGGATATCAGGGCACGGGCGTCGGACCCGGGACTCAGATGCCCGAGGGCGGAGATATAGTCGCATAGGTCTTCCGTCACGCGAATGGACCAGTATCCGGACTCGGAGACAATCCCGATACGCGGGCTGACGGAAGCGAGTGCCTTCCGGATTTTCTTGAACATCACCCCGCGGTTGTTGAAATAACTTTCCTCCGACTTGTCCCCCCACAGGATATCCTTCATCTCGGCATTGGAGATACCTTTGCTTCGGGCGGTGTAGAGCACCAGCAGGGAGAGCAACTGCTTCATCATCGGGGAGAAGGAAGCCGAGATGTCCTCTCCATCCTTATCGATGACGTGGAACCCGCCCAGGAGATGGATTCCGGGCGCAGGAGTGTACGGCACGATTTCGAAATCATCGATGCGTTTGTCAGCAGGGTGCTTCCGTCTGCGTCTGAGGGAACGCATGGCTCCGAATGTGCTGGCGCAGAGGGCCAGGAAACCTAGGGCAGGGAGGAGCAGACGCGGTTGGTGGGATTCCTCCTCCACGGGTGGCACGAAGGCCGGCAATTCCAGCCGATAGATCTTGGCAACAAAGGAGTCTGTGCCATCGCGGTGATTCAGCATGGCGTAAAGTGCATTGCCGGTCCATGTCAGGGTGGCGTAAGATTCGGTATCCTGGAAGGTGTAGGGGATGGGGTCGGCGAGGTCTTCAGACGTGCCATCCCTCAGGCAGACTCGCTTCAGTTGCAACTCGCTCTTCCGGGTGTTGGGGTTGAAGAACAGGGCGACGGCCGTATCCAAGCCGCAGATCATCAGCTTCTGGGCTGGGACGAGGGCTTCTGGATTCTGGAACGATCCAACCCGGCTGACGGTATAGTCCGACAGGCTCAGACGCCAGATATCGTCGTATGTTCCGATCCCGAGCTCCTGCTGTCCTTTCGGGTTCCCTTTTCCGCCCAGGATGAACGCGCAACTGTCACTCAGGCCGACGGCGCTCAAATATCTTGGCGGGATGCCGGTATCCTGTTCTGAACGGACACCGTCGGGGGAGTAGCGGAACAGCTTTCCAAGATAAGCATGGAAACCGTAACCGAACAATTGGACAAGCTGCCCGTCCAAAGGATTCAGGAAACTGTTGTGGTGGCTGAACCGGGAATGCCGACGCCGGGTTATGTCTCCCCCGGTCCACTCGGACTTTTCAAAATCGAAAACTGAGCGGACCGGATCCTCCTGGTCGAAATCCACATAAGCCAGGGATCCGTCGTCGAGGACCTGAAAGTCGTTTGTCAGCACGTCTTTCTTGATGGTCTGGGCAAAGGGATAGACTTCGCTGTCTCCGTCGTCCAGCTCGAAATCGATCACGCGATTCCCGTTGATGAAGTACACCCGTCCCCGTGCCGGATCGTCTGCGATAAAGAACATGTCGGGGGAGTGGAAAGAGGCGATTTCATTCCAGTATCGGTGGGAATCGGTCAGCCAGGCTGCATTAACAGCCCGGAGTCGGATTCGACCGTCTTTCCGGTGCAGTTCCGCTTCGGAGAGCAATGACCAATGACCAAGCGTTTTCGGCTTCCGGCTGAGGCTGAGGTTCCTGAGCGTCATGGGGGCCACGTCGGTCGTTGAGATGCCCCGTAGGGAATTGGCTCCGAAGAAGAAACTGATGCAGTGCCGTCCGTGGGGATTCAGGGGGGCGCTTGCCACCTTTTTTCCGTTTGCCAGACAGAGTGCGGTGCCGTCCTTGCGGTGCCGGATATTCAGGGAGACGGTGTTCCATTGGTAGATATGCCTGTAGTCTAAGAAGGGCATCAGGTCTCCTCCGGCTTCGGCTGTGGCGATATAGGGCTGCTGGTGCACGGGGTTGGAGAGCAGGATGTCCAGGAAAGGTTCGTCGTCCAGCAAAATACGGCAGACATAGCCGAAAGCCTCCCGGCCGGACTCGATTTTCAGGTCAAAGGAGAGCGACAGGCTGTCTATCAAGGGGATTTGCTCCAGGGAGAGCGAAGTCCTTCCATCCGGTTCCGTCTCATACGACTTGAACGCGAGGCCAGGCTCCAGCCCAGGGGCGGCAGCCCCGACCCGGGCGAAGAGAAGGAACGCGGTAGTAAGCAGTATGTGGGACAGTTTCTGCATGGTTCGGGCCAAAGTTAGCAATTCTTGCCGAAAAACCTTATTTTGTTCCGAGAAGCTTGATCTGCGGATGAGGCGATTATACACACGGATTGGCCATAGGTGTGCCCAATGGAAAGGTTTTTTGTCCATTGGGCGCACGGTTTAAGCGACTGGAGTGTTATCTTTGTGCTGGGGCCATTAGACATCATGGACATGAAACGTTTTCTGATCGACGCGAATCATTTTCTGACCGTTCTCGCTTGCGGAATCCTCCTGCTTTCCTGCGCCGGGCATCCAGGTCGCAGGACGGCCGTGGAGACGCTGCACGCTGCCGAGGCGGACCAGGCGGAGTTCGGTTTCATCCCGGATGCGGATGAAGGGCGGCTCTGTGTTGCGGCGGAATGGTTTGAGCGCCATGGCTCTGCGGCGGATCGCATCTCGGCCTGGACGCTGCTGGGCGGTGTCCAGGAGCAGGGGGATGCGCTCCACAAGGCAGTCATTTCCTACGGAAAGGCGCTCCTCGCGGCCCGGGAAGTCCGGGACGATGCCGCACAGGGGCTTGCGGGCCGGAGCCTGGCCCATGTGTACAATGCTTCCCGCGAATATGTCCCTGCCGCGCGCGAGCTGTATGCTGCCTGGCAGGCATACCGCCGCGCTGCCGCCGGAGCGGATGAGGCAGGTCCGGACGTTGCGGACTTGCAGGCGGCCGGTCGGGCCACCTTGCTGGAGTACGGCCAGGCGTGGTACAATCTGGAGGACCTGGAACAGGCCGAGAAGGTGTACAAGGCCGTCCTCTCCGAAGCCCATGATGCAGCCGATACGCTGGCGGAGGTAGGGGCGTTGCGCAGTTATGCCGCCTTGGCGCTGCAGAAGGACCCGCCCGATCCGGCGGCGGCCGTCGATATGCTGGCGCGGGTCGCCGACGACCTGCGTCATCCGCTGAACAGCGCCGACCAGGGCGTACTGGCGTTTTCGTATGCCCTGCTGGGCCGGTCCGGGGAGGCGCAATCGCGTCTGCGCAGGGCCTTCGCCCAGGCAGAAAACCGCACAGAGCGGGATCAGGCCCGTTTCCGCGCTTATCAGGTGGCGGCCCACGAAGGACGCAGCGCAGAAGCTTTGAAGGCCTTGGAGAAAGTGGTCCAGGCGGGCAATGAGGCGGATCTTGCCGCCATGCGCTCGGCCGTCTCCCTGGCACGGGAGGACTATCTGGAGGCGCAGGGCGCCCTGGCGTCGGAACGGCTTCGCTCGTCCCGGCTCGGGTCTGCGGCGCTGCTTCTGCTGCTGATCGCCATGGCAAGTACGGCGCTCTGGTACCTGCGGGCGCGGCGGGAAGAAATCCGCCGCCTGCGCGCCGAAGCGGAGGAGTATATTACGACGGCGGAGGAATTGCGGTCCCGCCTGGACGAATCTTCCCGGGTGCTGAAGGGCGCGGTGGCCGGAAAGAACGAGATCCTGGAACGCCTCTGCGAGCAGTATTATATCTATGGCGAGTCCTCCGACAAGTTGCCCTCGCGCCTGCTCAAGGAGGTGAAGGCGGCGATCGGAGGCCTGCGGGACGATCCCAAGACGCTCGCGGGCTTCGAGGCTTCGGTCAATGCGGCGCATGACGGGGCCGTGGACAAACTCCGGGCGCAGCTGCCTCGCTGCAAGGAAGAGGACGTCAAGCTCTTTGTGCTGGCGGCTTCGGGCCTGAGCCGGACGGCGATGGCGACCATCCTGGAGAAGGAGAAGGGCGTGGTCAACAACCGCCTGTGGCGGTTGAAAGGACGGCTGGCAGACTCGGAAGCCCCGGACAAGGAGTTGCTGCTGGGGTGTTTGGAGGGCTGATGTAACCCATTGTTCTTCAATGCGTTGCAAACCGCGAGATTTTGAGGAGGCTTGTGGTATATGTATCTGTCTGATTAATAGTAAGATACGAATCTGTTGCGAGATTTTTTAAAGGCTTGAAAATTTGGTTTCCGGGGGCTTCGGGGCGTACCTTTGCCCTGAACCAAAAATCTTTTGTTATGGAAACCAAGAAATCTTCGAAAGCGTCGCTGGAGAACAAAAGGGTTCTCTTCGCAGAAATCGGAATGGTCGTGGCTTTGCTCGCCACGCTGGGCGCCTTCTCTTATTCGACCCGGGAACGGACTGTCGCTTCCCTTGCCGGGGATATGCAGGTGGATGATGTCGTCGAGATCGTCCCGATCACCATGGAAACGCCGCCTCCGCCGCCTGCCGTCTCGGTCCCGGTCCTTTCGGACGAGATTGAGATCGTGGAGGATGACATACAGGTCAACGACTTTTTCTCCGTCGATGACACGCCTCTCGAGGTCGCGATCTATGATTATGTGGAGGAAGTGAAGGAGGAGGTGATTGAGGATGAGACCTTTGACTTTGTCGTGGTGGAGAACAAGCCCCGCTTTCAGAACGGGGACGCCAATTCGTTCAGTGTCTGGGTGGCCCAGCACCTGGTCTATCCCGAGATCGCCAAGGAAAACGGCGTCCAAGGCCGTGTGATCCTACAGTTCACCATCCTGCGTGACGGCACGCTCGGCAACTTGAAAGTCCTTCGCGGCGTAGATGCCGCTCTCGACAAGGAAGCCATCCGGGTCGTTTCCTCCTCTCCGAAGTGGGAGCCCGGCCGCCAGCGCGACCGGGCCGTCAACGTCACCTACACCTTTCCTGTCATCTACCAGCTCCGCTAGCGATAGGCGAAGCGGCAGAGGGCGTTGCGGTGCTCTTCTTCGATCATGGACCATTGGGCAGGCTTGGGCTCGCCTTCGTCGAGAGGCTTCGGGAAGAAGAACTCGTATTGCTGCAGGCGGGCGACGGCTTCGGTCTCGCCCAGCTCCAGCAGGGTGTAGCCGATGTCGCCCCAATGGCCCGTCGAGGGGACGCAGAGGGTCCGCAGGAGGTCGCGGTCCCGGTGGTTCCGGATGACCCAGCCGGGGTCCCAAATATGGTTGTGGCCGTGGATGTAGCCGCAGCAGGACGGGCAGTCCAGAAGTAGCGGCTTGATACCGATTTCTCCCAGGGGATGATGCGACATCACGAAGACCGGTTTGTCCTGATAAGCCGAGAGGCGCTCTTTCAGCCATGCTTTCTGGGCGTCGTCCAAGGCGCCGGGCGTGATCCATTTGGTGGTGTCGGAACCTTCCTGCAGCGAATCCAGGACGATGAAATCTGCCCTCGGCGTCTCTACGACATAGACGAAGCGGTCTTTCATCAGAGAACGGGCCGCATGGTCTGGGAAGGCCTCGGCAAAGTTGGCCCTGCGGTCATGGTTGCCCATTGCCATCGTCAGCCGGATCCCGGAAGCTTCCAGCGGTGCGAGGATTTCTTTCATGCGGGCGTACTCTTCGGGCTTGCCGGTCAGGTAGGCCAGGTCGCCCAGGGCGATTACGTTGCGCGGGAGCGGATCCAGCTGAAGGATGTCGCCCATCGTCCGCTCCAGCAGGCCCGGCTGATATCCCGGCGGATTGACGTGCAGGTCGGAGATCAGGCAGACCAGGTTGTCATCAAAGCGGGGGACGCCCCGGCGTTTCTTCCGATTCTTGGCGGTGCGGCCGGAAAGCAATGCGGCGCCTCGGGCGTCCAGCAGGCAGCCCTGCAGGCCCAGGAGAGCCAGGCTGGAAAGGAAACTTCTTCTGTCCATAATTTATAACAAAGCTGAAAGGGTATCGTAGTAGGGTTTGCTGACAGGAATGGAAGGGAGGTCCGGATAGTCGAGGTCTGCATAGATAAAGCCTTCTTTGTCCTTCCAGAGGACCTTCACGTGGGAGGGGTTGACAAAATAGGAGCGCTGACACCGCACCAGGGTCTGGGCAGAAATGCTGTTTTCCAGGCTTTTCATCGACCCGCGGAGGGTATATTCCTTGACGGCCTCGGATACCAGATAATAAATCTTCAGGTAGTTGAACTCAGATTTGACATAGAGGACGGCTGAAGGTGCAATCGTCAGCTTAAGCCGCTTGTGCTCGTCATAGAAGCGGACCAGGCTGGCTTCCGGGGTCTGATCCTTCTGGAGAAGCGCGTTGTCTTTGATCGCAATGATCTGCCGCATGGTCAGGAACACATAGGGGAAGACCAAGGTCATGGCGACAAACTTGATGCAAATGGCCAGGACGGGAAAGAAATTGCTGCCTTCATGGCGGAACAGGCTGGTATAGAGCGCCATGAAAGCGGATGCCGCAACGACCTCTCCGATACACCAGAGGGTGTATTGCCACCAGTTGAAAGTAACCGCCTTGTCCAGGAAGTAATAGATCGTCCGCGAAAGACAGACCGAGACCAGCAGGATGCAGAACAGCATCAAGATGTGAAACGCGGCGTTGAAACTCCCGAAACTATAGTACTCCTGGATGTGGAACGGATCATAGAGCATGCTGAAGGCCAGGAAAAAGACCGGCAGCACGACCATATAGAGTATCTGGGCAGAAAAACCCTTGTACAATCTTTCGTTATTATCCATAATCAGGCAGATTTCGTCCCAAAAAATGCTGGGATTAAAAAGCATTTATCTGGATTTCATCCCAAAAATAGCGGCTTTTCTCCGCCGAAACAAGTTTTTGTACCACTTTTACTCTGTTTTTTCCGCTTTTCCTGTCTCGCCGGCCGGTTTGGGCTAATTTTGCGTCAGATCAAAAACCGATGCATATGAAACATTTTGTATCCTATCTCAAAGAGGTCACGCTCGCCAAGTGGGAAAAACCTGCCCTGAGCGACTACAAGGGAAATGACTACTCCTACCGGGAGATGGCAGCCCAGATCATGAAACTTCATATTTCTTATACCAGCTTAAACTTAAAACCAGGCGATAAAGTCGCCGTCTGCGGCCAGAATTCCGCCCGATGGGCCATGGCCTTCCTGGCCAACAGTACGTACCATGCGGTCACGGTCCCGATTCTCTACGATTTCACTCCCGACGCGATCCAGCGTCTCACCGATCATTCGGAAAGTGTCGTTCTGTTTACGGACGACCGTGTCTTTTCAGCCATTGATCCGCGCGCGGCCAGTCACCTGAAAGCCGTGGTCAGCCTTCGGAACTACACTTGTCTCTGGGCCCGCGAACCGCAGTATGCCCTTGCCTTTACGGAGGCAGAGGCGGAATTCAACCGCAGATATCCGTCCGGTCCGACCCCGGCCGACGTCGGTTTCGAGCCGGGCGGCCTGGACGATCTGGCCATCATCAATTACACTTCCGGTACGACCGGCAATCCCAAGGGGGTGATGCTGACGGCCCGCAGTTTGAGCGCCAATGTCAACTACGCGATGGAGGCGATCCGCGTCACCTATGATGACAGTTCCCTTTCCATGCTGCCTATGGCACACATGTTCGGCCTGACCTTCGAGTTCCTGTATCCGCTGTGCGGCGGCAGCCATGTGTTCTTCCTGGGTAAGACGCCCAGCCCTTCGACCTTGATGGCCGCGTTTGCCGACGTCAAGCCTTATATCCTGATCACGGTGCCGCTGGTGATGGAAAAGATCATCAAAGGCAAGATCCTGCCGGTCTTGGAAAAGCCGGCCATGCGCGTGCTGACCCACATCCCGGGCGTCAGGGAGATCCTGTTTCGCGTGATGCGCAGCAAGTTGATGGCGGCTTTCGGCGGCAAGGTGCGCGAGATCCCGATGGGAGGTGCCGCGCTCAATCCGGCGGTGGAAGATGTCCTGCGCAAGCTCAAAATGCCCTACGCTGTCGGCTACGGCATGACGGAGTGCGGGCCGCTGATCTCCTATATGCCTTGGAACCGTTTCCGTCAGGGCACTTGCGGGCGGTACCTGCCTGGCTATAATGAGATCCGCATCGCCTCGCCGGATCCCGAGCGTATCGTCGGTGAGGTGCAGGTGCGCGGAGAGGTCGTGATGCTGGGCTATTACAAGAATGAAGAAGCGACTCGTGCCGCATTCACGGAAGACGGCTGGCTCAAGACCGGCGACCTCGGCATTTTCGACCGCAGCGGCGCCGTCTGCCTCAAGGGCCGGAGCAAGTGTATGATTCTCAATTCGAACGGGCAGAATATCTATCCCGAGGAGATCGAGGCCGTGGCCAACAGCCTCCCGGAGGTCGGCGAATCGCTGGTTGTCTCGCGCGACGGCAAGATCGTGGCCCTGGTGGCCCTGGCGGATGGCGCCGGAACGGTCTCCGCTGATGCCCTGAAAAGCCGGATCAACAGCGCCCTGCCCGGGTACAGCCAGTTGTCTGCCCTCGAATTGATGAAGGAAGCCTTTGTCCATACGCCCAAGCATTCGATCAAGCGTTCGCTCTATACTGACATGAACAACTGACAGGTTCGGGAGCGGGTATGAATTTTGCAGCAAAATAATAAGTTCAAATGCTGATCTTATGTGGAGAAAATTCTGTGGGTGGCTGTTGAAGGTGATGGGATGGACGGTCGTTGAGATGCCTCCCGAAGAGGAAAAATGCATCCTGCTGGGTGTCCCGCACACCTCGATCTGGGATTTCGCCATCGCTTACCTGTATTACACGTCTGTCGGCGGTTTCGCCCGCTGCATGGTCAAGAAAGAGATGTTCTTTCCGCCGCTGGGCTGGCTGATGCGCAAGCTGGGCGCCATCCCCGTGGACCGCTCCAACTCCGCGGCCCTCGTCAAGAGCGTCATCGAGGAGATGGAGAAGCCGGGTCATTTCCACCTGGCCATCGCGCCGGAAGGCACCCGCAAGCCGGTCAAACGCTGGAAGACCGGTTTCCACCTGATCGCCCGGACGGCGAATGTCCCGGTCTATCTGGGCTACTTTGACTGGAAGACCAAGCGGGTCGGACGGGGGCAGAAGGTGGAACTTACCGATGACGCCCGCGCCGACATGCAGCGCATCCAGCAGATTTATGAAGATATGCACCTGACGGGGAAGCACCCCGAAAAATACATTACGCACTGATGAGAAGACATCGATTCCAATCCTTAGCCGAAGTATTTAACTATTCGATATCCAAATATGCCAAGAAGCCGGCTTACAGCCTGACGGACGGGACGGAGCGTTATACTTATCAGGAGTTCGGAGAGCGTTGCCGCCGCCTGTCAGAACAGTTGGCCAATTTTGGCATCAACAGCGGCGACCGGGTTGCCATCCTGTCGCAGAACATCCCGAATTGGGCCGTCGCCTATTTTTCCATCGTGGCTTTCGGACGCATCGCCGTCCCGATGCTGACGGAACTCTCTTCCAACGAGGTGGTCAACATCATCCGCCATTCCGAATCGAAGGCAATCTTTGTGTCCAAGCGCCTGATCGAAAAGATTCCGGAGGAATTGCTCGCCCAGATGCGCATTGTCTTCTACACGGACGATCTCTCCATCGCCCGGGTCGGCGAGGAAGCATATACCTGCAACGGGACCATTTCCACCCCTACGGCGGATGATCTCGCCTGTATCATCTATACGTCCGGCACCTCCGGTGCGGCGAAGGGCGTGATGCTGAGTCACAGGAACTTCTGTGCCAACATCCTGGCCTCCTGGAAGGCGAAACCCCTGCGCCGCAACGAGGTTTTTCTCTCCATCCTTCCCCTGGCGCACACTTATGAGATGAGTGTGGGGATGCTGTATGCTTTCTCCCACGGCGCCGTGACCTATTATCTCAACCGTCCGCCGACCCCTTCCGTACTGATTCCGACCTTCTCCAAGATCCGGCCGACCCTGATGCTGTCGGTGCCGCTGGTGATGGAGAAGATCTACCGGTCCAGCATCGTGCCGACGATCGAGAAAAGCCGTTTCCTGAGCCGGCTGAAGAAGACTTTCCCGTCCCTGCTCTACTGGCTAGTCGGCATGCGGCTCAAGAAGACCTTCGGCGGCCGGATGCGTTTCTTCGGCATCGGCGGCGCCAAGCTGGATGTCGAGGTGGAGACCTTCCTGAAAAAAGCCGGCTTCCCTTATGCCATCGGATACGGCCTGACGGAGACGGCTCCGCTGATCTGCAATGCACCTCCGGCCAAGACCCATATCGGTACGACCGGCATCGCGGCCTACGGCGTCAAGATCCGCCTGGAAAACAAGGACCCTCAGACCGGCGAGGGCGAGATCGTCGTCAAGGGCGACAATGTGATGCGCGGCTATTACAAGGACTATGAGCGTACGCTGAGCGTCTTTACGGAGGACGGCTGGTTCCGCACCGGCGACGTCGCGACCGTGGACAAGAAGGGCCGCTATTCGATCAAGGGGCGCCTGGGCAGCGTGATTCTCGGCCCTTCGGGCGAAAACATCTATCCCGAAGAGATCGAGAGCGTAATCAATGACATCAACGACATCAACGAGTCGCTGGTCGTGGAGCGGAACGGGCATCTCGTGGCCCTGGTTCACTTCAACGACGATGTCCTGAACTGGAGCTACGAGAACGAGGACCGTTTCGTCGAGGAAATGGACCGCCGCAAGGAAGAGATCCTGAAGTTCGTCAACGAGCGCGTCAACCGCAGCAGCCGCATCTCCGACGTCGAAGTCGAGAAGGAACCCTTCATCAAGACCGCCACCCTCAAGATCAAGCGCTTCCTTTACAAGGAAAAGAAAGAGGACGAATCCCCCAAGCAGGATAAAAGCTAGTTGAACAGCATCAGCTGCCGCAGGCTCACGTCCGTGTCAGAATTGCTGACGCGGACGCGGAAGCGCTGCGCCGTGACCGGCTCGAAGGGCAGGGTGAGCGTGGTCCCGTCGCCGTGGCCTTCCGCCACCGTTTTCCATTCTCCCCCGACCCAGGCTTCCAGGCGGTACTGCTGGGCGATGCCGTCCCAGACCTGCCAGGGCTCCACTGCGGCGAGGCACTGGACGCTCTGCGCGGCGGGTAAGGCAAACTCCACGGTCGTTTCGTGGCTGCCGGCCGCCGTCCAGGTGGACTTGTAATCCTCGTCCGTCAGTTCGGGGACCGCCACCCCGTCTACCTTCATCTCCACTCCCGTGGTCGGCACCGGCTGGACGGGGACGGCCTCCTCGCACTCGACGGCCAGCACGGAGACGGCCGGATGGGGCGCGAAAGGCGGCAGTTCGAACCAGGTGGCGCCCTTGCGGCGAGCGTGGCGGATCTTGAGCGAGGGGTCCGCGAGCAGCCAGGCCCGCTTGACCTTCAAGCCCAAGGGGACGCTGATGCGAGTCGACCAGTCGGTGATGTGCAGGTAAAGCGTATTCCCCTTACGGGTCGCATAGCCCCAGGGCAGGAAGGGGAAAGGGGACGCCTGCGTGCCGTAGATCGCTTCCCCGTTGACCTTCATCCAGGCGCCGATGCGCTGCAGATTGTCGCGGCAGACCTGGGGAATGGTGCCGTACTTGTCGGGGCCGATGTTGAGCAGGAGGTTGCCGCCCTTGCTGACGATTTCCACGAGTTTGCGGATCAGTTCGTCGGCGCCCTTCCAGTTGTCGTCGTAGGCGCAGTAGGCCCAGTGGCGGTTCATCGTCATGCAGGTCTCCCAAGGTCGCCCCTGGTATCCGGTGGCGGGGATGAATTGTTCCGGCGTGATCACGTCGCCCTGGACGCCCCCGCCGATGCGGTTGTTGAGGATGATCTGGGGATGCGAGCGCACGCGCTCATAGAAACGCATCGCCTGGGCGTGGGTGATATTCCCGCCCTGGTCCATCCAGACGATGTCCACGTCCGGAAAGGCGGCGAGCAGTTCGTCCACCTGCGGGAGGGCGATGCGGTCGAGGTATTCCTCGAAATCGCCCCGGTGGGCGGGGTCCCAGTCGCAGCCGCCGGCGCCCGGATGGTACCAGTCCTGGACATGGGAATAATAGAAACCGAAGCGCAGGCCCTGCTCCCGGCAGGCGCGGTGGAGTTCGGCGACCACGTCCTTGCCGTAGGGCGTCGCGTCCACGATATTGTATTTGCTTACCTGCGAATGGTACATCGCAAACCCGTCGTGGTGCTTGGCCGTGACGACCAGGTAGCGCTGGCCGGCCTCCCGGGCGAGGCGCACCCAGTCGTCGGCGTCGAAACGCACGGGATTGAACTGCGACGCAAGCGCCGAATACTCCGCGATCGGAATCTTCTTGCTATGCATCATCCACTCGCCGCCGTCTGTCTTGTCGCCGTAGATGCCGGCCAGTTCGGTGTAGATGCCCCAGTGGATGAACATCCCGAACTTGGCGTCCCGGAACCAGTCCATCTTGCCGGGAACGGTCTCCGGGGCCGCCGCAGGGGCGTCCGTCTGGGAAAAACCGGTCAGGGAAACGAGCGCCAGGAGCGCAGCAAGGAAGATTCGTTTCATTTGATAAGACATTTTCCCAAAGATACGGATTTTGTGTATATTTGTATGTTTAAGGAAAGACGATGATCCGCAGGCAAGAGCATTTCAATCTGGCGGGGCGCAATACGTTCAGGATGGACGTGGGGTGCGCCTGCTGGGTCGAATACGACAGTCTGGAGGACCTCGCGGAGCTGGACCTGGCGGCGCTCCCGCAGCCGGTCCTGCACGTCGGGGCGGGGAGCAACCTGCTCTTCACCGGGGATTTCCCGGGGACGCTGCTGCACTCCGCGGTCAAGTATTACAAGACCGTCGCGGACGCCGAGGAAGAGGTGCTCGTGGAGGTCGGTGCGGGCGTGGTGTTCGATGATTTCTGCGCCCGGGCCTCCGACAACGAGCTTTGGGGCGCGGAGAACCTGTCCGGCATTCCCGGTGAAGTCGGGGCGGCCGCCGTCCAGAACATCGGTGCGTATGGCGCTGAGGTGAAGGACATCGTCGCGCAGGTCAAGTGTTTCGACCTGGAGGCGCGGCGCATCGTGACGTTCGCGCCTGCCCAGTGCGCCTACGGCTACCGTGATTCGGCCTTCAAGCATGCGCCGCTGAAGGGGCGCTATATCGTGATGAGCGTGCTCTTCCGTCTGTCCAAAGAGCCGCAGCCGCGCTTGGAATACGGCCCTTTGAAGACGGCGTTCGCTGATCAGCTGCCTGCGCATCCCATTCAAGTCCGCCAGGCGATCCTTCGCATCCGCGACGGTAAGCTTCCTGATCCCGCCGTCCTCGGCAGCGCCGGCAGTTTCTTCAAGAACCCCGTCGTCTCCGCAGAGACATACGAGCGCGTTGTCGCAGCCGTCAATGGCTGCGGGGAGGGTGCAGGCATCGGGGAGCAGAAACTGCACCCTTCGGGGAAGGCTCCCCTCAAACCTGCACCCACCCCGCAGCTCAGCGCCGTGCCCCATTACGACCTTCCCGACGGGCGCATCAAAATTCCGGCCGCCTGGCTGATCGACCAATGCGGTTTGAAAGGCCTGAAGCTGGGCGAAGCGGCGGTCTATGAAAAGCAGCCGCTGGTCATCGTCAACGCCACCGGCACCGCCCGTCCGGAAGACATCCTCGCCCTCGAACAAACCGTCATCGACCGCGTCCGGCAGAAGTTCGGCATCGAACTCCACCCAGAAGTCGAACACATTTCCGCCGCTCCGGCGGCCCAGCAACCCAAGATATGAGTACATTCGTCATAGAAGGCGGCCACACCCTCAGCGGCAGCATCACCCCCCAAGGCGCCAAAAACGAGGCGCTCGAAGTCATCAGCGCCATCCTCCTCACCCGCGAACGCGTCACGATTTCCAACATCCCCGAGATCCTCGACGTCAAAAACCTCATCGCCCTGCTTCAGGGCATGGGCGTCCAGGTTGAGCGACACGCCAAAGGCGAATACAGCTTCTGCGCCGCCGACATCGACCCCGCCTACATCGAAAGCGAGGAATTCGTGCGCAAATGCGCCTCCCTGCGCGGCTCCGTCATGGTCGTCGGTCCCCTGCTCGCCCGCTTCGGACGGGCCTATTTCCCCAAGCCGGGCGGAGACAAGATCGGCCGCCGCCGCGTAGACACCCACCTCGAAGGCATGCGCAAGCTGGGCGCCGACCTCGAATACGACAACGCCCGCCGCGCCTTCCTGCTTTCCGCGCCGCACGGCCTCAAGGGCTGCTACATGCTTCTGGACGAGGCCTCCGTCACCGGCACGGCCAACATCCTGATGGCCGCTTCCCTGGCGGAAGGCACCACCACGATCTACAACGCGGCCTGCGAACCCTACGTCCAGCAGCTCAGCCGCCTGCTTGTCGCGATGGGCGCCCGGATCGAAGGGATCGGCTCCAACCTGCTCAAAGTCACGGGCGTTCCTGAGCTCCACGGCGCGCAGCACCGGATCCTTCCGGACATGATCGAAGTCGGCTCCTTCATCGGCATGGCTGCCATCACCCGCAGTGCGCTGACCATCAAGGATGTATCCTACGAGAACCTGGGCATCATCCCCTCCTGTTTCACGCGCCTCGGCATCCGCCTCGAGCAGCGCGGCGACGACATCTACGTCCCCCAGCAGGAAAGCTACGAGATCGAATCCTTCCTCGACGGATCGATCATGACCCTCGCCGACGCTCCCTGGCCCGGACTGACTCCGGACCTGCTCAGCGTCATGCTGGTCGTCGCCACCCAGTGCAAGGGGAGCGTGCTGATCCACCAGAAGATGTTCGAGAGCCGTCTCTTCTTCGTGGACAAACTGATCGACATGGGCGCGCAGATCATCCTCTGCGACCCGCACCGGGCCGTCGTCATCGGCCACGACCACCGGCAGCAGCTGCGCGGCGGGCGGATGACCTCTCCTGACATCCGCGCCGGCATCGCGATGCTCCTCGCCGCCATGTCGGCCAAAGGCACGTCCTACATCGACAACATCGAGCAGATCGACCGCGGCTATGAGGATATCGAAGGCCGCCTCAATGCGCTGGGCGCGCATATCACCCGACAGTAGTGTATAACCATAAAACGAACTGAAATGGAAAAGATCAAAGTAGCGATCGTCGGCTACGGCAACATCGGCCGGGCCGCGCTGGAGGCCGTCCTGGCGGCCCCGGACATGGAGTGTGCGGGCATCGTGCGCCGCAACCCCTCGAAAGAAGGTTTCCCTGAACTGGCGGACATTCCCGTCGTCTCGGACGTGCGTGAACTGGGTCCTGTGGACGTGGCTATCCTGGCCACCCCTTCCCGGAAGGTGGAGGAAACGGCCCAGAAATATCTGGCCCTGGGCATCAACACCGTGGACAGCTTCGATATCCATACGCAGATCTGCGACCTGCGCGCTACGCTCGATCCTGTCGCCAAGGCCCACGGTGCCGTCAGCGTCATTTCGGCCGGCTGGGATCCGGGCAGCGACTCGGTCGTCCGCGCCCTGATGCAGGGCCTTGCGCCCAAGGGCATCACCTATACCAACTTCGGCCCCGGCCGGTCCATGGGTCACTCCGTTGCCGTGCGGGCCATCCCGGGCGTGAAGGACGCGCTCAGCGTCACGATCCCGGTCGGCACGGGCATCCATCGCCGCATGGTCTATGTGGAACTGGAGCCCGGTGCGGACTTCGCCGCCGTCGAAAAGGCGGTCAAGACCGATCCCTATTTCGTCCATGACGAGACCCACGTGCAGCAGGTGGACAGCGTCGATGACCTCAACGACGTCGGCCACGGCGTCAACCTCGTCCGCAAGGGCGTGTCCGGCGCGACGCACAACCAGCTGCTGGAGTTCAATATGAAGATCAACAACCCCGCCCTTACCGGTCAGGTGCTCGTGCTGGTCGCCCGCGCTTCCATGAAGCAGCGCCCCGGCTGCTACACGATGATCGAGATCCCGGTCATCGACCTGTTGCCCGGTGACCGCGAAGCCCTCATCCGCGCCCTGGTGTAGGGATCATCCTCCCTTTTTCCGGTCCAGCGGTCTTTCCCTGGAGAGTCTCAGTGACGGTTTGCCATCTCTGAATTTATAACCTGCTGATTTGTAGCAAGATATAAATTTGGCGATGGCGAACCCTCTTTTATTTTGCGCCCCTTGCCAGCAATTGAAAAATAAACAGTTGATACTCAGAACGTTATCTGGGTGGCGATGGATACCCCTCCCAGAGGGGGCGGCCTCTTTTTCCCAGAAAGCACGGATCAGGCCATTTCCGTGCGGTCCAGACCCTTTCCAACCGCGGAAGGCACCAAAAGGGCTGTTTCCGTGCGGTCCGGACAGATTTTAGCCGTGGAAGGCACAAAAACGGCCATTTCCGTGCGGTCCAGGCAGTTTTCAGCCGTGGAAAGCACCAAAAGGGCTGTTTCTGTGCGGTCCAGGCAGATTTCAGCCGCGGAAAGCACAAAAACAGCCGCTTCCGTGCGGTCAGCGGGATGAGTGATAGCCGATCAGCCGGACCGGGCCGAGGAGGCCGGAAGGCTGGAGGGCGTCGCCGGCGTTGTAGAAGCGGCGGACGCGGGTGACGGGCGCGGCCCCTTTCTGGCGGTCGCCGATCATGCGGTTGACCCAGAGGTTCGTGACTTTCACCTCGATCGTATTTTCACCTTCGTGCAGCCAGGGCAGCAGGTCCGGGCTGAGGAAGGGTGTGCGCCAGAGCAGGCCGGCACTGTGCCCGTTGACGATGAGTTCTGCCATGACCCGGACGTCGCCGAGGTCGATGCGGGCCTCCTGCAGTCCGGAGAGCGCTCCGGCCGGGATGGTGAAGGCCGACGTGTAACGGGCCGTCCCGGAGAAGTATCTGACCACCGGATCGCTGTTGGTCGTCCAGTCATTGAGCTGCGAGAAGGTCTCCAGGGCCTTTTCTCCGCCTTTCTGGTCAAAGGACACATCCCACCAGCGGTCGAGCGTCAGCATATCGGCGGCCTTGTACTCCGGCCGGGCTTCGGGCAGGTCCAGGGGCTTTTCCGTCAGCACGACAAAGACGGCGTCGCCCGCTTTCAAGTGCAGGTCCACGCCTTCCCGGCCGCCCGGGATCCGCTCCATCCGGCCGTCCTCGGCGTTGAAGAGCGCAGCGCAGGCTCCGCCTTCGCGGAAGCGCACCGTACCCCGCCAGTCCTGCCCGGTGAAGTTGCACAGCCAGTAGATTTCCCCTTGGGTGCCCACTGTCCGGTGCACATACTGGATACCCGCAAGCGTCGCATCCTGTCCGCGCCCGTTCTGTGGAACCTCTCCCCCGTACAGGAATCCCCGGTTCGACAGTCCGTCTTTCCGGGCCAGGACCGGAAGCGTCACATCCGGCTTGATCCCGTGGCTTTCCAGCACCTGCGGCAGATCCTCCTCGTAGCACACCGGTACGCCCTGCGCCTTCAATGCCTCGATCCGCTCATGCATCGGCCCCGACAGGTATTTCCGGCAGGCAGGACCGAGCACCAGCACCCGGTAGCGCTGGCCGCTCTCGGTGACCAGGCAGCCGCCTTCCGGCCTCACGACGCGCAGGAGCACATCGGGATTGGCGTAGTCGAAGTTGTAGCCCGCCGGAATCCGGGGCAGGAGGGAGAGATACTCGCCGCCATACTCCGCTGTCGCATTGGTGTCTTCGCCGTAGAACAGCAGGATGTCCGCCACGTTGCGGCCTGCCTGCATCATCGCGCAACTGCGGGCCAGGTAGTCCGTCCAGACCCGGGCGTAAGGGGCCCAGGTCTCATTGCGGTGGAACCACTGGCCGTATTTGAACAGACCGAGCCCGGGCAGGTAGTCGTCCGAGGGCTGGGATGCACTGTCGTGGATGATGAAGCGGTTGAGGCCGCTGGCGAGCGCGATGTCCGCGATGGGCTTGATGTTGCCGGGATGGTAGGCATAGGCGTTCTTGCCTTCGCCGTTGGCGGTGAAAGACTCGGCCGCAGCGAGGTTCTGCCCGTAGATGTGGGCCACGGATGCGCTCTCCCGGATGTCGGAGATCGCGGCCGGAAGCATCGATCCGGACGGAGAATCCGTCATCCAGATGGCAGACATGGGCACCGTCGCATCCCGCTTGGCGTCCATGCCGTCGCCCATGAAGGCGCGGCCGGTCTCGTGGGACTCGATGTAGGTGCCGGCCATGCCGTATTCCGCGACGATCTCGCTCAGGCGCCGGTAGTTCTCGGTAAAGAGTTCGCCGAGGGTCGCCCGCCAGTCGGCGAGGAATTGCTCGCTGCGCGCGGCACCGTCGATGATTTCACCGGCGAGCACCGGCAGCCAGGGCTGCAGGGCGTAACCGCGACGCGCGAGGAACTCTTCCGGCAGACGGACCGTCCAGGTGGCGGGACCGGCCTCATAGCTGTCCACCAGCAAGTGGGTGATGCCTTTCGGGCCCAGCATGCCGCCGGCGGCTTCCTTGTACAGGTCCAGATAGTGGTGGAAATAGCGGGTCCAGGCTTCTTTATCGAGTTTGTCCACCTCCAGGCCGGTTGCATTGGGGGAGGCAGGATGGTTCATCTTGCCGGTCAGGGAGGCCCCGAAGCGGTAGATGCGCCAGCGTCCGGCGGGCAGGGTGCAGCGGAGCGTGCCGTCGGCGTCCAGCTGCGCGCTCAGGTCCAGGACATCCGCGGCCGGAGCGCATACCTCGACGGGCCGGGGATCCGTCGTATAGCGGTTGAAGTCGTAGCAGTTGGCGAAACCGGCCTTCTCCTCGACATGCTCCAGCTTGCGCACGGTGTGGAGTCTCAGGTCCTGGATATGGGGTCCGGTGACCCGGAAATGCCGGGCCTTGGTCGGCGGAATGTTCATGGTGGTGAAGTCCTGGGGCGATTTCGGAATGCGGAGCAGGGTCTTCCAGGACTTGCCGTCGTTGCTGTATTGAAGTTCGTTGGGGCCTTCCGCGGAACCTATGCGCGGGCGGATGCCCGTGGGCAGGCTCTGGATGGTGAAGGCGCGGATGAGGGTCTTGCGCGGAAAGGAGACGGTGATGCAGGTATCCGCGTCTTTCCGGATGCGGCCGCCCAGCTCCGCCAGGCTCTTTTCTTCGGCGGGCAGCCGGACGGCGATGACGGCGATGTCATAGCCGTACGAAGGCGCAGGTAGGCTCTCGTGCCGGAGCGGAATGTCCTGGTAGGGGCCCGTGACCTTCGTCAGATCGGGCAGTTTCATCTCGAGCGCTCCGCCGGGGACCTCGACGACCCGCCATTCGATCTTTTTCATCGCATCTTCGGGTGTCACCCACGGCCCGCCCGTGCAGCTCCAGCCGGGCGCGCTGGCGACGGTCATTTCCATCCCCAGCGAATCCGCCAGGCGGACCGCATAGCGGTAGGCCTCTTTCCAGCTGTCGCTGAGGTAAGGGCGCTTGAAGGGCGCCGCCTTGGGCATGTTGACTCCTCCGGCGTCGAATTGGTGGAAGCCGGCGATGCCGACGGCGTCCATCCATTCCAGGTCTTTCCGGATGCCGTCCAGGGAGACTTCTCCGTCCATCCAGTGCCACCACACATAGGGGCGTGCGGCCTTGGAAGGCTCTTGGAAATCGCGGATCAGTTTGTCGCCGCCGTCCGGCGGGGTCAGCGTCAGGGCTGCGAGCAGGGTGAGAAGTATCGAAGTTATCATACTTCAAATGTAAGCAATTTCATCGGCTCCCGCACGCTTCCCTGCTGCCGATGGCGCGAAAAATGTTCCATCGGTAGCATTTCAGGCCGATTTTGCTGCCGATGGCTTCATTTTGGCGCCATCGGCAGCAGGCGGATGCAGGATTTCGCGTCGGCAGGGATTATAAGGTATGCTAATTGCATCAGATCATACATAGATGAAAAATCAATCGGAATGAAGGTTCAGAAGAGATGGATGCTGCAGGCAGCGGCGCTGCTTGCAGTTTTTTTGGCGCCCGGAGCCTGGGCGCAGCAGAAGGTGACCATCAGCGGTCATATCACGGACAGCGCGAGCGGTGAGACGCTGATCGGCGCGGGCCTGGTCGAAGGGAAGTCCCGCCAGGGCGCGGTCACCAATAATTTCGGCTATTATACCCTGACCCTCCCGGCCGGGGTTTACGACTTCCAATACTCTTATGTCGGTTACCAGGATCAGGTCCTGCATCTGAACCTGCGCCGGGACACGGTGGTCAATGTCGCGCTGAAGTCGGGCGAAATGCTTTCCGGCGCCACGGTGGTGGCCCAGAAGGATGCCGGCATCCAGTCCACCTACCTCGGGGCGGTGGACATTCCCCTGGCCCAGATCCAGAATACGCCTGTCCTGTTCGGCGAAGCCGACGTGCTGAAGGTCCTGCAGATGATGCCGGGCGTGCAGGGCGGCAACGAGGGCATGACGGGCCTCTACGTGCGTGGCGGCGGTCCGGATGAGAACCTGATCCTGCTGGACGGCGTGCCCATCTACAACGTCGATCACATGCTGGGGCTCTTCTCCGTCTTCCAGCCGGAGGCGGTCAAGAAGGTGACGCTCTACAAAGGCTCTTTCCCCGCGCGCTACGGCGGACGCGTGTCCAGCATCGTGGACATCCGCACCAATGACGGCAACATGAAGGAGACCCACGGCTCCGTGGGCATCGGCCTGATCAGCGACAAACTGCACCTCGAGGGCCCGATCGTCAAGGACAAACTGGCCTATTCGATCAGCGGACGCGGCATGCATACGGTCTTCTACGGCCCTATCATCCGCCATTTCCTGGACGATGCGTACGGCAATTACTATTTCTACGATCTCAATGGGAAGCTGACCTGGCGCTTGAGCGACAAGGACCGCTTCTACCTGGGCGCCTACCACGGCCGTGACCGTTTCGTCTTCAACCAGGAGGACGAAGGCGAATACAACTGGGACCCGACGGACAAGACGACCCACCGCAGCTGGTCTTCCCGCACGGATGTGGGCGTCTTCTGGGGCAATTCGGTGGCCTCGCTGCGCTGGAACCATGTTTTCGGCAGCAAGCTTTTCTCCAATGCGACCGTCGCCTACAATGCCTACAACATGGTGATGAACGCCGGTGAAGCGGAGACCGATATCGAAAACGGGGTCAAGTCCGTCAGCCGCTACCACCTGAACTACCATTCCGGGATCCGGGACTGGAGCGCCAAGATGGACTTTGACTACAGTCCGTCGCCGCAGCATCTGATCAAGTTCGGCACGGAGTACATCTACCACACTTTCATCCCCGAACGGATGTCGGCCGTGGATCGCGAGATCGAGGCGGAGGCGGTGCAGATCGACACAACCTTCCATTTCACCGATCCCAAGAAGATCTACTTTGGGCACGACCTGTCTGTTTATGCGGAGGATGACTTCAGCATCGGGGAGCACCTGACGGTCAATCCGGGCGTCCATCTCTCGATGTTCAATACCGAAGGGCGGACCTACTGGAGCCTGCAGCCGCGTCTGTCGGCCAAATACACGACCGACAGCCATGTCACGCTGAAAGCCGGCTATGCGCGGATGGCGCAGTACGTCCACCTGCTTTCCTCGTCCCAGATCTCGCTGCCCGTGGATCTCTGGGTCCCGATTACCAAGGACATCCGTCCGGTGACTTCCGACCAGTATTCGGCCGGTGTCTATTACGACGGGCTGAAGGGCTGGGAGTTCTCGCTGGAAGGATACTGGAAGGCGATGAACAACATCCTCGAGTACAAGGACGGCACGCTGATGCTGGGTACCTCCGACGGCTGGGAGAACCGGGTCGAGATGGGTCGTGGCACGTCGCGGGGCGTGGAGCTGCTGATCCAGAAAACGAGCGGCAAGACCACGGGCTGGCTGGCTTATACGCTCGCCAAGAGCGACCGCCATTTCCCGGACGGGTCGATCAACAACGGCTTGCCTTTCCCTTACAAATATGACCGCCGGCATGCGCTGGACATCAGCATCGATCACAAGTTCAACGATCGTTGGAACATCAATGCCGTCTGGTCCTTTGCGACTGGCGGTACGACGACGGTGCCGGTGCGGGAGCTGAGTGTCCTGAAACCGGACTCGCAGTCCGGGGACTGGACCTACCTGCCCACGGCGCAGTATGTGGACCATCGCAACAATTTCCGCATTCCGCCGAGCCACCGGCTCAACCTGGGGGTCAATTACCACAAGAAGAAGCGCCATGGCGAGAGCGTCTGGAACCTGTCTGTCTATAATGTCTACAACCAGATGAATCCGAACTTTATCTTCATGGATTATGGGGCGGATTATGACGAGCAGGGCAAATACACCGGCACGAGCCTGAAGATGAACAAGATCACGATCTTGCCGATCCTGCCGTCCCTGAGTTACACCTTCAATTTCTGAGCGCCATGAAAAAGTTTGTTTTGTTGTTTGGAATCGCGGCGCTTGGCTTGATGGCGTCCTGCGAGAATACGATCCGCTACGAATATGACAGCAATGACGGACAGATTACGATGCTGTCCCAGATGTATACTTCCGATACGGAGCATACCGTGTACCTGTCGATGAGTTATCCCGACCGGGTGGACTCCCTGCCGGGGGCGACGGTGGTGTGCTGGGTCAACGGAGAGAAATATGTCGCTGAGGAGCAGCCGGTCCCGATGGAAGAGTACTATAATCCGGGCCCGTATCTGGAGACCCGTACGGATGCGGTGGTTCTGCGGCGGCGGCATCAGCTGTTCAACGAGTATGTTTTCTCCGCGACCCTGCGTCCCGGGGATGAGGTCCGGGTGGAGGCGTCCAAGGGATCCCAGAAGGTATGGGCCCAGGTGACGGTGCCGCAGCCTGCGGAACTGGTGCAGGTGGATACCCAGCGGGTCGTCCGTTCGCTCAGTTATGTGGATATCGATGGGTCGGACAGTTACGACGAGGCTTTCATGGAGATGGCGGTCAAGATCCGGGATGTGCCCGGGGATGACAGCTATTTCATGCTGGCCGGAGATTATCTGATGGAAGGGGAGTTCCAGCGCCACGACGAGTCGGGTGCCGTGGACAGCACGGCTCATTACCGGCAGTGGAACCGGGAGATTGACTACCAGACCTTCCATGATGCGATCCTGGAAGACGGCTATTCGGCCGGAGGGGTCAACAGCCTGTTGGAGGATATCCTGGTGACCAACCAGATGCATTGTTTTTCGGACAAGGAATTCCGGGACGGGGAGGCTGTGGTGCGGCCCTTCTTTGATGCGGATTATTTCATCTGGCGGGATTATGGCTACCAGTGGATCTGTCCGGGGACGGACGAAGGGGATCTGCATGCGTCCTTCAACCTGCATCTGAGGACCATCAGCCGGGACTTCTACAACTACCTGAGGGCCCTCAACAACCTGCAGACCTACGGCTATGACGTGATTCCGATCATCGAGCCCACGATCCTTCCGAACAATGTCACGGGCGGCTACGGCCTGGTCTCCGTCGGCGCCGACCGTACCGTCACCTTCGACCTCGGCACCCGCCACATCGTCCACGATGCGTCGGAGGGTATTTATTACGGCTATTAAAAGCTACGGAAAAGAAAAGATGGGCGAGGCCACTGCCAGGTGGTTCAAATTAAAGAGAAATGGAAGAAAGCTCTGCACCCAGGCGATGCAGTGCTTTCTCTATTTTTTCAGCCTGCGAACGCCGGGGGCGGGAAATACCCTTGGCATAATGCCATAGTTGTTTCTGGTTGATACCGGTAAGTCTTTCCAATCCCGCTTTTGTGAAGATGCCCTCATAATATTCCAGCAGGCTTTTTACATCCATTGAGAATCGGATTTCGTATTCTCCTTTCAAGAATGCCGGGACCTTGCACCCCATCTCCTCAGAGGCTTCGATATATACATCCAGTGCCTTAGAAAGATTTTTTTTGATTTCCTCCAAAGTATCCCCGACAGAAACAACTCCATCCAATCCCTCAAGATAAGCTGAATAATTGTTATCGGCTCTTTCGATAATAGCATTTAGAATCGTCATATTGATCAGCTCTTAATTACTTCAATCCTGCTCCTCGCAGAATAGAATTGATTGTGCCCGCTTTCAGGTCGTCGTTGGGGTTTCCCGGAACGACGATGAGGTTCGGAAGACCCTCTTTCTTGTAAATGTGATGGTCGCCTCGTGTCCGGACATAATACCAACCATTCGCCTCCAACAGCTCAATCACCTCTTTTACCTTCATCACCATACCGCACGAACCTCGCTTACAAAAGTAACTAAAATTCTATTATCCACAAATATTGTTTATGCAACAATAGATAAAATAATCCAGCCTTGAATGAGGCAGGATAAAGATTTTTCTGTTTTTTATAGCTTTTGAAGTTTTTTAGTGCGTCTGTAAAAAAACACCTTTCGGATTGCGCAGCACTTAAGTAGCTGAGAGAAAGCGTTATGATAGTGTGACACCCTCTTCATTTTGAAGGGGTGTTGTGTATTAAATCATTGAATACCAGCGAGATAAGTGCTGCTGGCAAAAAGGTGCCGCCGGACTTTACCGGTCGAGATCTTTCAGGACATCGTTGAGAAGGAGCCGGGTGCCGATGGTGGCGGGAGCGAGGGGGAGGCGAACGCAGTCTTCGCAGAGCTCAAGGATGGAAAGCGCCGCCTTGACCGGGATCGGGTTGCTTTCCACGAAACAGGCCTTGTAGAGGGGCGAGAGGTAGTGGTGCAGCGAGCGGGCGGCGGCCAGGTCTCCCTGCGAGACGGCTTCGCAGAGCGCCGCGACGGCTCCTGGGACGATGTTGGACGCAACAGAGATGACCCCGTGCGCGCCCGTCGCCATCAGGGCGAAGGTCAATTCGTCATCGCCGCTCAGCACGGCGAAGCCTTCGGGGGCGCGGCGGATGATCTCGGAAGCCTGGGAGTAATTGCCGGAAGCCTCCTTGATGCCTGCGATGCCCGGCACTTCGGTCGCCAGACGGATCACCGTGTCCGGCAGCATGTTGGCGCCCGTGCGTCCGGGGACGTTGTAGATGATGATCGGGATCTTCGTCTCCCCGGCCACGGCCTGGAAATAGCGGAACATCCCCTCTTGCGTCGGCTTGTTGTAGAACGGAACGACGACGAGCAGGGCGTCCGGTTTCAGGGGAGCGAGCAGCCGCAGGTTGCGCAGCGTCCCCTCGAGGCTGTTGCTGCCGATGCCTGGCATCACCGGAAGGCCGCCGCAGTGTTCCTTCGTGATCCGGAGCAGCTCGACCTTCTCCTTGTCTGTCAGGGCCGGCGTCTCTCCCGTCGTGCCCAGCGGAACCAGGAAATCCACGCCGCCCGCGACCTGGCGGTCCACCAATGCTGCAAAGACCTCATAATCAACATTCCCTTCCTTATCAAAAGGCGTCACCAACGCGGTGCCGCAACCGTGAAGCAGTAGTTTTTCCATGCTTAAAAGTAATAGCGGAGCCCGGCGGAGAGCGCCAGATGCCCCAAACCCATGTATTCGTCCTTGTCCAAATCGATCCGCTGATCCTTTCCGTTCATGGTCAGCGTGTAGTGAGTCAGCGTCCCGGATATCATGTTGAAATCGATTCCGGCCGCCAGGTGTTTCGTGATGCCGAAATCATAACCCAGCTCAAACTGAAGTCCCAGGGTGCCGCCGGCCTGTTTCGCCGGATCAATCACCATGCCGACATCCTGATATCCCAGGTAACCGAGACCGTAATTGATGAAAAAGGCGTTGCGTCCGGTCCGGCTGAGCCAGCGATAGGATAGGAGGGGACCGGCATACCAGATGTCGATCCGGTCCTTGAGCGTTCCCGCCCGGGTGCTGCCGTTTTCATAGGTGAGGCTGACCTGGCTCTCATGGGACACCCGTATGTCGTTGAATTTGGCGCCGATCCCCAACGCATCCGTAAAGAACCAGGTCAGGTCAGCTCCGACGGAGTAGCCCCAGCGGAGTTTTTTCTGGTAAGCGGCCCAGCCCGGATCCGTACCAACTTCGATCTTTCCGGGGCGGAAGGCACCGCCGGCCTGGATGGCAACGCGCAGGGAAGAAACCTTCTCCTTGACGGAAAGGTCCGAGGTCACGATGACGGGCTGCGATTCCTGACTGTCAGGCGTCTGTGCCGAAAGGATCGGCAACGTGGCCAGCAGCGTGACCAGACTGAATAAGATCTTTTTCATATCCCAGAAATTTAATCGTTTCGGATTGCATCATACTCTGCCTTGCCGGAGACACGGGAGACTTTCTGCAGGTAAGGGTGTCCGATGAAGGCACCCATGCTGATTGAACAGCGGACATAGTACTCTTCTCCCAGTTTGACCTCCAGCGGCAGGGTGACCTTCGTCTCGGTCCGTCCCCAGATTTCCAACTGTCCTTCTTCATAGATCTTGACTTCCGCTTTTGTACCGTTCTTGGCTCGGAAGACGGGCGTGTCGCCGATCCGGACATCGTAATTGACCAGCGGGCCGGCACTTCCGGCGGGCCGGTAGAAATAGATGATGGCATAGTCCGGGTGATCCGACTGGAAGGTCTGCTCTTGCTCCCACAACGGATGCGTCTCCGGTATGCGCAAGACGTCGGCTTCGATCCGGTGGATGGAGCTGAAACCGTCCGGCACCAGATGCCGCGTGATGCGCAGGACATTGCCGCCGGCTTGCCGGGCCTGATCCTTGGCCAGTTCCAATACGGCTTCGTAACCTCCTTCCTGGGTAGAGGTGAATCCGGTGTCTCCTATCTTGACCGTTCCGAGAATCTCCGTGCCGGCCAGCAGGGCTTGGGGCGTGTTTTCGTCCAATACGAGGACTTCCGCGTCCGGATCCAGCGCCGGATAGTCGGCGGACAGATGGGAAACGACTTTGGGGGAGCAGGCGAGGATCAACATGCCCGCCAGGCCCAGGAAAAGGAACTTTTTCATAATATCAAATCTTTGAATTCGTGGATGCCTTGCAGGCCGTCGGTGAGGAGGGCAGCGGCGACGGCGCCTTCGGCGAAGCCTTCACGGGAGAAGGCTTCGTGGGTGAAGGTCAGCTTGTCCACGCCGGAGAGGAAGGTCGCGGTATGGGTGCCGGGGACCTCCCCGATGCGCTGGGCGCCGATTTCGGGCTCCACGCCGAGCGTATCGGAGATGATTTTCCCGATGCTTTTGGCGGTGCCGGAAGGGGCGTCCAGCTTGTGGATATGGTGGATCTCATCGACGCGGGGGGTGTAACCCTGGCCCTTCAGGACTTCGCAGGCGCGCTCCACGGCCGCGAAGAAGGCGTTGACACCGATGGAGAAGTTGGAGGCCCAGACCATCGGGGTCCCGGCCGCCTCGAAGGCGGCGAATACTTTCTCCTTGATGTCGTACCAGCCCGTGGTGCCGATGACCGCCGCCTTGAACTTGCGGGCGATCACCGGGTAATTGGCCCGGAAGGCCTCCGGGGTGGTGAAGTCGATGACCACGCTCTCGCGCGCCACCTCGTCGGGGACGTTGCAGACATCCTCCGAGGC
>CAMOTB010000006.1 GCA_946625485.1 uncultured Bacteroidales bacterium
TTTTTCATATATTTACGCATTAAAACACTAATAGACTATGACCTTTACAATGATTATCGAGCTGCTGATTGTCCTTGCAGCGCTGTATGTAGGTTCCCGTTACGGTTCCCTGGCCCTTGGCGCCATCTCGGGCATCGGCCTTGCGATTCTGGTGTTCGGATTCGGGCTGAAGCCCGGCACGCCGCCGACGGACGTCATCTATATCATCATTGCCGCCGTTACCTGCGCCGGCACCCTCCAGGCCTCCGGAGGTATGGACTGGATGATTCAGATTGCCGAGCGGATGTTGCGCAAGCACCCGGACCACATTACCTTCCTGGGCCCCCTCGTGACCTTCTTCCTGACCGTGCTGGTCGGCACCGGCCATGTGGTCTATACCATCATGCCGATTATCTGCGACATCGCCCTGAAGAAGAATATCCGGCCGGAACGCCCCTGCGGCGTCGCCTCCGTGGCCTCCCAGGTCGGCATCACCTGTTCGCCGATCGCGGCGGCCGTCGTCGCCTTCGTGACCATCTCCAATGCCAACGGCTACATGGTTTCCATTCCGCAGGTGCTGATGGTGACCCTACCCGCCTGCGTGATCGGCCTCATGTTCGCCGCCCTTGCTTCTTACCGCCGGGGTAAGGACCTGGATGACGATCCCGAATTCCAGAAGCGGAAAGCGGATCCGGAGCTGTATCAGTATATGTATGGCAACAAGGCCACGACCTTGGACAAGACCATTACCAAGGAAGCCAAGGCTTCCGTCTTCATCTTCCTGGCTGCGCTGCTGATTATCGTTATGTTCGCGTTCTGCCAGATGTTCCATACCACCCGTGACGGCGCTTCCGTGACGCTGGCGCAGGCCTGGAACATTCCCAAGATGAACATCGTCATCCAGATCATCATGCTTACGGCCGCCGCCTGCAATATCATGTTCTGCAAGGCTAAGCCGAAGAAGGCGGTTGCGGGGGCGGTCTGGCAGTCCGGCATGGTGGCTGTGGTCGCCATCTACGGCATTGCCTGGCTGGCGGATACGTATTTCGGCAATTACATGGATCAAATGAAACTGATGCTGGCGGACCTGGTGTCCCAGTACCCTTGGAGCATCGCCTTTGTCTTCTTCCTGGTATCGGTGCTGATCAATTCCCAGGGCGCCGTTGTCGTTGCGATGCTGCCGCTCGCTTACGAACTGGGCATTGCCGGTCCGGTCCTGCTGGGTGTGCTTCCCAGCGTGTATGGCTATTTCTTCATCCCGAACTATCCTTCCGACATTGCGACGGTCAATTTTGACCGTTCCGGGACGACGGTGATCGGCAAGTATCTGCTCAATCACAGCTTCATGATGCCGGGCCTGATCGCCGTGATCGTGTCCACGGTGGTGGGCTACTTGATCACGAATGTGTTCTTTGCCGGCTACTTTGCCAGCTTTATGCAGTAAAATTCGCTGCTTTCTTCGCCTTTGACCGGCCTCCTGCGTACGTGGGAGGCCGTTTTTGCGTTTTATCCGTGTTAATTTTTTTAACACGGATAGTTCCCCGTACTTTTGCCCTGGACTGAAAACCATGATGCTATGAAAAATCTGTTGAACCTTATTCCTTTTCTGTTGTTGCCGCTGGCGTGCGAGCGTGCCCAGTTCCCGCCAGACGCTTCCCGGTCCGTGGAACTGTCCGGCCTCAGCCACGAGATGATCGTCCTGGGGGAGAAGCTGGACGATCCGTATTCCCTGTCCAACATGGAACTGGCCGTCCGCTCCCTGTATCCGGACAAGGCGGCCCGTCTGGACCTCCGTGCGACCGACATCTATGTCCGTTTCCTTCCGGCGGATGAAGCGCAGTTTGAACGCCTCGAGGCCCTGGGCCTGGATCTGGTCGATCATCCCCTGGATCACAGGATCGTCCGGGAGGGGGATTATTATCACGATCCCGAGATCCCGGACGGCCGGATCACCTGGCAGTATGCCGTCGTCCCCGCTGGATTTACCTTCCCGACAGGGATCCGGATGGAGATCCTGGACGAATGCTACATTTCTGAAAATGATGCGACGACACGGGCTTCCGGGATTGACTGGGCGGCGGTAGAGCGGGAAGCCTTCCGCCTGACCGGTCATGCCGATCTGCTCGCTCCCGTCACCCGGGGAGAAGGGACCTCGTTCTGCCCGGCCGGGCAGATAACCCTCCGGGACGAAGAGACGTACGGCGAGACGCTGACCGGGCTTTCCGGGGTGAAAGTCTGCGTCAACAGTTTTGTCAAATATGCGACGGCCTTTACCGATGACGAAGGGTATTATGAGATTCCCAAGTCCTTTGCCGGCGATGTACGCTACCGTCTGGTATTCAGGAACCGGCGCGGCTTTGCGATCGGCGTGAACCTGCTGCTGGTTCCGGCATCCGTATCCACCCTGGGCAAACATTCCGCCGAAGGGATTGACTGTACGATAGACCGCGACACGGACTGGAAACTTTTCACCCGTTGCGCCGTCAACAACATCGCGGCGGAGTACATCGACCGCTGCGAGGCGGAGGGAGACGTGTCCGTGCCCCCTTCAGACCTGAGGATCTGGATCTTCCGCAATCTGGGATCCAGCAGTACGCCCATGCTCCAGCAAGGTGTGCTGGTCGATTCGGGCAAGCTGGGGGAATTCCTGGGTGAATACAGTGACCTGGTCAAGATGTTCCTTCCGGACATTACCCTGGGCCTCAAACACTGTCACAATTATGCGGAGATCTACGCGGAAACCGTCCATGAACTGTCCCATGCCAGCCATTTCGTCCGCGCAGGAAAGGATTTCTGGGGCCGCTTCATCCGCTTTGTCCTGAAATCCTATGTCACCAGTCTCGGGATTACCTACGGGACCGGGCTGGAGAGTGATGCCGGTTATTGCGAGGTCGGAGAGATGTGGGGTTATTTCTTCGGCAATCTCCTGTTCCGGGAAAAATACGGACGGGGGACCCCGGCAGAGGGCTTGTCCCTGTGGTTCTATCCCCAGATCCTGATGTATCTGGAAGAACGGGGCGTGGGTGCCTCCAAGATCTTTGAGGTCCTGGGCCCGGAAGTGACGGGCCGGGATGAATTCCAGGAAGCCCTGACCCATCGTTACCCCGAGCATTACAGTGTTATTTCACAAGCTTTTGATACGTATAGATATTAGCTATGAAAACTTTTATTTCCTATCTGATCCCTGTCCTGGCCCTGAGCCTGGCGATCCTGCTCTTTCCCGTGTCGGTCCATGCCCAGAATGCCTCTTTGTCCACCAATCTGGCCGGATATGCGCAGCTGGGGACGCTGAATTGTGAGGCATCCTACGCCGTCGCGCGGCATTGGAGCCTGACGGCCGGGCTCCGTTACAATCCGTTCACCTTTTCCGGCGGAGCCGAGGACGGCAACCGCCAGTTCCGCCAGCGTACCGTCGCCCTGGGGACCCGTTTCTGGCCGTGGCACATCTATTCCGGCTGGTGGCTGGCCGCCAAGGCCCAGTACCAGGAGTACAACATCGGAGGTTTCTTGTCTCCGGAGACCCGCGAAGGTGACCGGGTCGGCGGTGCGCTCTCCACAGGTTATACCTATATGCTGGGACCTCACTTCAATATCGAGGCGGGAACCGGGATCTGGGCCGGAAGGGACTGGTACAAGCGCTATTCCTGTCCGACTTGCGGCCGCACGATCGACCAGGGCAAGCGTACCTTCGTGATGCTGAATGAGGTCCTGCTGGGGCTGAGCTATGTCTTCTGACCGTACGCTGCGGGGCTTCCTGCTCATCCTGACGCTCCTCTTCTGGACCGCATGTTCGGTACGCGAAGACCGGACGGACTGCCCCTGCCTGCTGGGCTTGGATTTCTCTGCCCTGGATGCGGCATCTTTGTCCGAAGCCGGATATGGGGAACTGTCCTGGGCCGTCCGGACCGGAGATTTCTGCCTGGCAGGCCGCATCCCGCTGGATGAGCTCCCCTCGGAACATTGGATCGAAGTCCCCAGGGAAGCATTGTCTGTCAGTGTGATGGCGGGAGACGAGGGCTTGTATGATCCTTCCGGGACCCTGTTGATCCCGGAGGGATCGCCTTGCCCGCATCTGCTGTGTTTCATTGCGGAGGCTGACGGAACCCTGCCGGAGGTGAAAGTCCCGGTCGTCCTGCACAAGCGTTTTGCACGGCTGGACGTGGACCTGGGAGACCTGGTACAGGATGGGACGACCTTTTCCCTGATCGGAGGCGTTGAGGGGTATGGACCCGGATTCGATCCGCTTCCCGGACATTTCCGGGTCCCGATGCTCCCGGACGGTGAGGGATGGTGCCATACGGCGGTCCCTGCGCAGCGCGACGGTTCTTTGTGCCTGTGTGTCTATCGTTTCGGAGAACTGGAGCGGATTTTCTCCTTGGGGGAGTATATCCTGGACAGCGGGTATGACTGGCAGGCGGAAGAGTTGGAGGATATCCGGATGGAAATCGATTATGTACTGGGGGCCGTGCGCTTTAAAGTGGAACAGTGGTCGAAAACTCTTTATTTTTTTGTTGCAGTTTAAAATAATTTCGTATATTTGCAGTCCTCAAGCGCGGGTGGCGGAATGGTAGACGCGCTAGTTTCAGGAGCTAGTGCTGTAAAAGGCGTGTGAGTTCGAGTCTCATCCCGCGCACAAGTTGGCGGCCGAAAAACGGTCGCCAACTTTGTGTTTAATGAGAGATTCATTATTTTTGCAAAATTTTTTTCAGTAGCATACAGAAGATTTACAATATGCAGGAAATCAGGAACATCGCGATCATCGCCCACGTGGACCACGGCAAGACCACCCTCGTGGACCGGATGATCTATCAGGCCAATCTGGTCCGTCAGCCCGAGAATCTCGGCCAACTTATCTTGGACAACAATGACCTGGAAAGGGAACGGGGCATCACCATTTTGGCCAAGAACGTGTCCGTCACGTATAAAGGCGTGAAAATCAATATTATCGATACTCCCGGGCACAGTGATTTCGGTGGAGAGGTAGAGCGTGTCCTGAACATGGCTGACGGGGTCCTGCTGCTGGTCGATGCCTTTGAGGGTTGTATGCCCCAGACGCGTTTCGTGTTGCAGAAGGCGCTTCAGATGGGTAAGAAACCGGTTGTCGTGATCAATAAGGTGGACAAGCTCAACTGCCGTCCGGACGAAGTCCAGGAAGAAGTGTTCGACTTGATGTTCAACCTGAACGCGACCGAAGAACAGCTGGATTTCAAGACGGTCTATGGCAGCGCCAAGCAGGGCTGGATGTCGCTGGATTGGAAGACCCCGACCGGGGACATCACGCCGTTGCTCGATACGATCCTGGAAGAGATTCCTGCTCCGGAGCAGGTGGACGGCACGCCCCAGATGCTGATTTCCTCCCTTGAGTATTCGCCGTATGTGGGCCGGATCGCGGTTGGCCGCATCACCCGCGGCGAACTGGTTTCGGGAGCCAATATCAGTTTGTGCAAGCGTTATGATATCATCCAGAAACAGAAGGTCAAGCAGCTGATGGTCTTCGAAGGCCTGGGGAAAAAGAATGTGGAGCGGGTCGGCTGCGGCGATATCTGCGCCGTGGTCGGTATCGACGGTTTCGAGATCGGCGATACGATTGCTGACTTCGAGCATCCCGAGGCCCTGCCTCCGATCGCCGTGGACGAGCCGACGATGAGCATGCTTTTCACCATCAACAATTCTCCGTTCTTCGGACAGGATGGCAAGTTCGTCACCTCCCGCCACTTGAAAGAGCGTCTGGAAAAAGAATTGGAAAAGAATCTGGCCCTGCGGGTCAAGCCCGGCTTGAGCGCCGACTCGTTCGTCGTGTATGGACGTGGCGTGCTGCACCTGTCCGTCCTGATCGAGACCATGCGGCGGGAAGGGTTTGAATTGCAGGTCGGACAGCCCAAGGTGTTGGACAAGACGATCAACGGCCAGCGTTGCGAGCCGATCGAGGACCTCTCCATCGAGGTTCCCGAGGAGTTCGTCGGTGCGGCGATCGAGATCTCGACACGGCGCAAGGGTGCGTTGGTGCGCATGGAACCGCGCGGCGACCGGACCCTGCTGGAGTTCGAGATTCCGACCCGCGGCTTGATGGGCCTGCGCAGCAATCTCCTGACGGCGACCCAGGGTGAGGCCGTGGTGGCGCATCGTTTCAAGGAGTACCAGCCCTTCAAGGGAGAGCTGGAGCGCCGTAACAACGGTTCCCTCGTTTCCCTGGAGACCGGTGAGGCGATTGCCTATTCGATGAACAAACTGCTGGATCGCGGCCGCTTCTTCGTCGAGCCCGGCGAGCCGATCTACGGCGGCCAGGTCGTGGGTGAGCATACGCGCGAGCGCGATCTCAACATCAATATCTGCAAGACCAAGAAGCTGACCAATGTCCGGGCTTCCGGTTCCGACGAGAAAGTCGTGCTGCCGCCGGCTATCAAATTCTCGCTGGAAGAGGCCCTTGAATACATTCAGGATGATGAAATGGTGGAGGTGACGCCGCATGCGATGCGTATCCGGAAGATCCTTCTCGACCCGTTGGCTCGCAAGCGTGCCGGGGACAATGCGGACGACGAATAATTATTTTTCTTTTTAGGAAAGAATTGTTACCTTTGCATCCCCAAATCTGTTTTCAGGTCAAGATGAACGAAAGTTTTGTAATCGGACTCGACGGATTGAAGGCCGGTAGCAGCCACTTTGAGGGGCATGCTGACGGGAAGTTCTTTGGAGAGTATGAAAATTCCGAGATTCTGGATGCCGATCTGAAGGTCGGGACCGATATCGAAAAGTCTGCTTCTTCCGCGCAGATCGACTGCCATGTGGAAGGGACGGTGACGGTCGCATGCGACCGTTGTCTGGCGGACTTGTCGCTTCCGGTCTGCCAGGATATCCGTCTGACCGTCCGATACGGCCAGGAGGAGGCCGCGGCGGAAGAGGACGGTCGGGAAGTAGTCGTCCTCGCAACCCGGGATGAGGTGCTGGACTTGGGACAGATCCTGTACGATTATGTCTGCACGTCCTTGCCGCTGATCCGGGTGCATCCCGAAGGGGAGTGTGATCCTGAAGTCGTCAAGTACTTGGGAACGACGGCGCGGGAGCCTGCCCCGGAAACGGAATCGGAGAATCCTTTCGCCTCTCTGAAGACTTTGTTGGAAAAGAAATGATATTTAAATAAAATTTAAAATGGCACATCCGAAACACAAACTCTCCAAGCAGAGAAGAGACAAGCGGCGTACGCATGATTTCGCCCCTGTTCCGACCCTGGCGACCTGCCCGAACTGCGGCGCGACCGTCATGTACCACAGAGTATGCCCTGAGTGCGGCTACTACCGTGGACGTCAGATCATCGAGAAGAGCGCTGAGTAAACCAGCGCCCTTTTTATAAAGACCGGATGGCTCCTTAGTTCAACGGATAGAACGTGGGTTTCCTAAACCTAAAATACAGGTTCGATTCCTGTAGGAGCTACTTCTTCAGTAGATTACGACCTTATTCTTGTCGAGAGTGTAGTCGACGGAGAGTGAAGTCTTTATGAGCTCCAGTAAATTGTGTATGGGTTCAGAACTGAAGTTCGCCGTGAAGTTGTATCCGTAGACTTCGGGAGCCCGGACATCCACATCGACACCGTACCACCTTTCGATTTTCCTGATGACCTCGTCCATTGGAGTGTCACGGAAGATCAGGATGCCATCTTTCCATGAGATGTCGGCTTCCTCATCGGCGGCACTGATGGTGCCGGCCATCTGTGGAGTTTTTTCCGTCCCCTTGTCGGATTTCTCTGTAAGCTCAAGTTTCTGATGCGGCAGGATGGGGATTTCCTGATTGTTCTTCTCGATAATCAGCGCAACCTTCCCCGACAAAAGAGTTAATTTGATCTCCTTGTCATCATTGTATGCGGAGAGGTTGAAAGTAGTTCCGGTGACTTTGGCCATGACTCCCTTCGGAGTCTTGATGTACATCGGGCAGAGAGAATCGGGATGGACCTCGAAGAAGCCTTCTCCGCTGAGACTGATTTCACGCTTGTCACTGTCGAATACCTGAGGACAGACGAGGGAGGATTCGCTGTTGAGCCAGACGACGGAACTGTCGGGGAGCAGTACCTTCCCTTTGACAGCGCCATAGGTCCTGTATTCAATATTAGCTCCTTTCATCCGGGTCACGAGCTCGTATTTTTCTGAGATGTCGGAATACTCTGAGAGCAGTTTCTTGTCAGACCGATGGGTGAAAAGTGCAAAGGCGATAACGGGAAGCAGGGCTGCAGCGGCAGCAGTCGTGATGATGGAATACAAGGTCCAGCGCTTTTTCTCGGGCAGGGTTTTGTCCGGCATTGTGCTGAAGACGGCCTCGGATTGCAGTTTGGAGACCCGGTCAAGGTTCTCAGGGGACTCCTTTATCCATGTGAGCATGGATTGACGCTCGGCCTTGCTGAGTTTGCCTTTTATGAAAGAGAGAATCTGTTCGTCTGTCATAGGAGAATCATTGTGGATGAAAAGACCGAAATCAGGAGGGCAATCACTTTCACTCCGACGGAGTAATCCAGCAGCTGCTTCCTGAAATAGTTGAGCGCGATGGAAATGTGGTATTCGACAAGTTTGACGGATACCCCGAGTTTCTCGGCGATTTGTTTGTAAGTCATACCATCGACGCGGCTCATGATGAAGGTGCGCTTGATCTTTTCGGGAATCGCGGCATAGATTCTGGCGATCGTGTTCTCAAGATCGAGGGCGTTGATCTCATCGCTGACGTTCTGGTGGCAGAGGAGCATTATCTTGACGAGAGCCTCCTCCCCATCGATGGTATTCTTTTTGTCGAGGGCTTTTTTGCGGAGGTGGCTGACAGATTTGTTGCGGGCAATAGTATAGAGGAATGTGCGGAGATTCCCCTCCGGATAAATCTTGTTACGGGAGTCCCAGAGGGCCATGAAGCTATCCTGGATGATGTCTTCGCAATAGGGGTCGTTGCCCACAAAGCCCTTCACGAAATGCTCGAGATTCAGATACTCGACCCGGTAGAAAGTCTCGAAAACTTCCCGCGATCCGGCTTTGATGGCCTCGGCTATTTCCTTCATTCCGTCCTTATCCATATATTGATCTGGAGAAGCGTCGTCGTTCAGTTGTTAGTGACTGCAAATATAGGGTTTTTAACCGTTCTGTCAAGGACGTTCATCAAACATGCTCTTTTTTTGAAAAATCATTAGGGTAAAACGGTATTCTTGCGATTAATAATTATAGAGGAATTTTTTTGTTTATTCCATATAACCAATAATATCAACTGTTAACCAAATCATGAAAAGTGTATCTAGGAAGGCATTCTTGAGTATGCTGGCGGCGCTTTCGTGCTGTCTGGCCATTGCGCAGAATGTCACAATGAGGTATTCTGACGTCAAGATTTCCACGGTTCTGGAAGAGATTGAGAGGCAGACTGATTATCAGTTCGCCTACAGCGCCACTCTCGTGGACGTCTCCCAGCGGACATCGGTCGACGTGCAGAATGCGACCGTGGCAGCCACCCTGAGCAAGGCTCTTGCCGGAAAGGGTATCGGCTACCGGATTGTGGACAAGCAGATATCCCTGTACAAGGTCGACCAGGCTCCCAAGGGGAGGGTGGCCGGTTCCATACTGGACGCCAAAGGAGATCCTGTCCCGGGAGCGTTTGTGCTTATAGAGGGGACTACGAACGGAGTCGTGGCCGACGCGAACGGCCGTTATTCCATCGAGGCTCCCGCAGGGGCGAACCTCGTCATCTCGTGCCTCGGCTTCGAGGATCTCGTGGTCCCGGCATCGCATGCCGGAGACATCATCCTCAAAGAATCTTCAACCTTCCTCGACGAGGCGGTCACCATCGGTTATGGTACCGTGAAGAGAAAGAATTTCACAGGTGCCGTCTCGACGGTCTCCGTGGCCGGCACTCCTGTGTCCGAGATTCCGAGGAACAACCCCCTCAGCGCCCTAAAGGGTACTGTGACCGGCGTCGACATCAGCGCCGATACTGGCGAGGCCGGTAGGGGTCCCTCCTCGATCCTCATCCGCGGCCAGAAGTCCCTCGGCGGCAACAGCTGGCCCCTCATCGTGGTTGACGGCGTCATCAGCGATGCCGAAATCGCTCCCGAGAACATCCAGTCCATCAGCATCCTGAAGGATGCGACCTCCCTCGCCGCTTACGGTTCGAGGGCCGCTAACGGTGTGATCATGATCACCACCAAGAGGGGCACCTCAACCAAGCCGACGATCAACTTCAACTCTTCGATTTCCCTGTCTGACATCGCGGTGAAGACCAAGGTTATGGATCCGTACAAGTACATCCGTATGCGGAACGCGATCCTGAACCTTCCCGAAGACGCAGACCCGCTGACGGCTTGGCCGATGAAGGATTTCGAGGCCGAGAACTATCGCAACGGGACTCCGACCAACGTTGAGGACTATGCGACCCGCACCGGTGTCCTCCAGAACTACAATGCTTCCGTATCCGGTATCAAGGACAAGATCAACTACTACTTCTCTGCCGGCTACAAGGACCAGAAAGGCCTTATGAGGGGCGACGACTGGAAGAACATCAACCTCAATATGAAGGTCGAGACCGACATCACCGACTGGCTCCAGGTCGGAGGCAGGATGATCTACTCCAACAGCGACTGGTCCGGTCCCGGAACCGGGGACTACACCAACGTCATCCTCGGCAGCCCGTGGGGCCGCTATTCCCGTCCGAACGGGATGCCTGAGAAGTATCCTACCGGATCCCAGATCACCAACCCCCTGTGGACCGCGATGAGTGGTACCATCGACGATGAGGACAAGGAGAATTCCACCTCCATGGACGGCCACGTCCTCGTCCGCATCCCCTGGGTCGAGGGCCTTAGCTTCAGGATGAACGGCAACTACCGCATCAGGAATGCCTTCAGGAACTACTTCGTCCACGAGGGCAACTTCGTTCCCAACGTCGACTTCGGCGGCGGCGTAGATCCCGAAGACAGGTACATGCCCGAGAATCAGACCGGCTATCTCAACGAGGCCTACGGTTACCGTTCCAATACTCGCGCCACGAGCTGGGTATGGGACAATATCCTGAACTATAACCGCACCTTCGGTGACCACTATTTCGACGCAACCCTCGTCTATACCAGGGACTGCACCGAGTCTTCCTACACGAAGATCACCGGAAAGGGCTTCACCGGACTCGGCAACACCCTTCTCGGCGCCTGGGGCCTTACCCAAGCCGACCTCGTCAGCTTCAATGATCGCAACAATGACATCAACTACATCAGGCACAGCGACATCGGCTACCTCGCCCGTCTCAATTATGCCTTCAGGGACAAATACCACCTCAGCGCCTCAGTGCGCCGCGACGGTTCCTCCGTCTTCGGCGCCGCCCACAAGTGGGGCATCTTCCCCGCCTTCGGTGCTGCCTGGACAGTCTCCAACGAGCCTTTCATGGCAGGGGTCAAGGACTATATCGACTTCCTGAAACTCAAGGTCTCCTGGGGCCGCAACGGTAACCAGGGCCTCGAACCCTACCAGACTATGTCCCGTATGTCTTCGGCTATCGACTGGTACAACTTCGGTCCCTACGGTATCCGCGAGCCGAGCTGGGCAATCAACCCCCAGAGTTCCGACGTGGGTAACAGCAACCTCGCTTGGGAGACCACCGAGTCCCTGAACTACGGTGCCGAGATCGGCCTGCTGAACGAGCGGATCCACATCGACTTCGATGGCTACTTCTCCCAGACCTATGGCCAGATTTTCGCGCGTGCCATCCCGGTCATCGTCAACGGCGTTGAGAATATGTACGACACGATGGGCCAGATTGACAACTGGGGTCTCGAGCTCAACCTTACCACTGAGAATATCCGCACGAGAGATTTCAGCTGGACTTCGAGGATCGGTTTCTACATGAACCGCAACAAGCTCGTCGAGCTCTATGGCGACGGCCACGACGACCTCTCCCGCTATCGTTGGCACGATGTGAAGATCATGGACGAGCCCCTCAGCACGATTTACGGCTACAACCCCATCGGAATCATCCAGGCGGCTTATGACGCCAATGGCAAACCGATCCTCGACGACATGGGTCGTCCGACCGTGGCCGACGAGTACCTCGACTATGTGGCAGCGAACGGCGGCCAGCCCGGTGACGTCGTGTTTGAGAATGCCGACGGCAGCGAAGACAACAAGATTACCGCCGACGACCGCAAGATCCTCGGTAACATGAAGCCCGGCTTCTCCTGGAGCTTCGCCAACGACTTAACCTGGAAGAACTTCGAGTTTTACGTCCTCTTCACCGGAATCGGCGGCGGCAACGGTTATGCCCAGTTCCGTAACAGGTGGGCCTACCTCTGCAACGACGTCGATACAGGCGGCGGCAACGTTCTCGACCACGACTGGTGGAGCCTCGATCACCCGAGCACCACTTATCCCCGTGCCGCCTATTCCAACGCCGACTACATCCCCATCCAGAGTTGGGCGTTCGTCCGTCTGCAGGACCTTTCCCTCTCCTACAAGCTGAACCCCGCGCTCCTGTCGAAGCTCAACATCTCCGCGCTCAAGCTTTACTTCTCTTGCCACAACCTCCTGACCCTCACCAACTGGGAAGGCGGCGACCCCGAGAAGCAGCAGACCCGGAGCGAACCGTTCGATACCGGCCTGTTCGGACACCCGACAGAAAGGTCCTATTCTTTCGGTATTAACCTCACTTTCTAAATCCAAGGAATCATGAAACTTTTCAGATATATTTCATTCCTGGCTATCTCCGCTTTAGGCTTCGGCGCGTTGACATCCTGCGACAGCGATGAGGAGTTCCTTGAAGAACACCCGAGGACCTTCTACACCACCGATGCCGCCTACGGGACCGGTAACCAGATCCGGGCTATCCTTACCGATTGCTACAAACTCGTTTGCATCAGGATTTACGACCAGGATCCCGAACTCCAGAGGCCGAACGACGTCGTTGACCTCGCTGTGACCTCCGTCACTTCGGACGAATCCTCGAACTTCAACGTATGGTCTCCGACCATGAGCGCCGGCCCGTACCGGGAGTTCCGCAGGATCTGGAACATGATAGGTATCGCGAACTTCGGCCTTCAGGGCATCGAAGAACCAACCATGAACGAGGAACTCAGGATGCAGTACCACGGCGAACTCCTCTTCTTCAGGGGCTACGGCTACCTCCTTCTCTGCGAAGGATGGGGCGGACAGCCCATCGTGGATAAGTATTACGAGCAGCTGAAGCTGGACTTCACCCGTGCCAGCCGCGCTGATACCTACCTGTTCTGCATCAAGGACTTCGAGGACGCAATCGAAATGCTTCCCGACCATCCGACCGAGCAGGGCAGGGTCGCCAAGGGCGCTGCCCTCCACGCTCTTACCGAGGCCTATGTGGCCCTCGGAACGATCACTGAGGACAAGACCAAGGCCAACGAGTACTTCGACAAGGCAATAGCCGCTGCCGACAGGTGCGTTACGCTTCATCCCCTTATGACCAAGCGTTTCGGCGTGCGCTCCCAGCCTGGCAAGGGCCCGACCATCAACGGAATCGCGGCCTACCGTCCGGACTATCACGTGGCTGGCAAGACTCCCAAAGAGGCTCTCGATGCCATCCCGTACGAAGATGTCCACACTTATGGCGACGTCTGGTTCGACCTCTTCTGCACCGACAACACTGACTGGTTCGACGGTAACACCGAGTCGATATGGTGCCTGCAGCATCAGTACAACAATCCTCCGGTAGCTGGAGACTATACCACCGCCAAGAATAGTCAGAATTGGAACGTTGCAGCTTTCATGGTCAACCTTCGCGGCCGTACCTGGGCCCCCGCCTACAAGGAAGGATCGGCAGCGGGTCCGTGGAACCCTGCAAAAACTGCGGACTATGATCTCACCCTCTGCCCGACTGGTACAAACCAGGATCCCCGCTTCGGCGGCCGTGGAACAGCGTCGTTCTATCCGACCACGTATGCAGCCCAGGAGATCTGGGACTATCCCGGCGGTTACGACATGCGTAACAACAGGCTCAACGTCGGTAGGGAATTCAGGTGCATCGACAAAAAGCACTCACTCCACGGACAGGTCATTACCAGAGACATGCTGGATCCGAGTGCGACCAACCAGGCCGGCTTCTTCCCCGCATTCTTCAGGTATGGAGGTGACGACCCCTGGTTCTACCAGGTTTACAGCACCGACGGCAAGAAGTATCGCTACAGCATTAAGGACAGGTACATCTTCCGTTCTTCCAACACCATTCTTCTCCGTGCGGAAGCCAAGCTCCGCAAGGGCGACAAGAATGGCGCAGCGGCCGATATCAATATCATCCGTGACAGGGCTGAATGCGAAGTGAAGGCCACCCCGGCGATGATGACCATCCAGTTCATCCTCGACGAGCGCGCCCGAGAGCTGTACCTCGAAGAGCTCAGACTTCTCACCCTTCTCAGGATGGGGCAGGACGGCATCAACAGCTTGAACGCCCACGGAATGGGTATCGCCCCGCAGACCTACTACAGTCTCGACGGCAAGACCCCGGTCTATCCGCCTTCGTTTGAACCCATAACGTGGACTCTCCTTCCGTACCCGCAGTCCGTCATCGACGGCAACACAGGTGCCATTATCGAGCAGAATCCAGGATGGGAAAGCGCTCCTGCTCAGCAGCAACAATAAACTTGTGGGTTAATGGATATGACCGGCCCGCTAGACGGACCGGTCATATCTTTATGTCGATACGCTCGTTTTATAATTCTCTTTAAGGTATGAAAGCGCTGAATACCATCCTTGCAGCAGCCGCGGCAGTCGCGGCGCTTGTTTCCTGCTCTGGCGGAGCGGGCAAACCGATCAAAACTGATGTCCCGAAGCGTCCTGCAGGGCAGAAATCGGCCCTTCTCATGAGGGCCCCGGCGCTCGACACCGTCCGCGTCGGCTTCGTCGGGCTCGGCGGTCGCGGGTCCTTTGCCGTGACCCGCTGGGTCAAGATTCCTGGTACCCGTGTCGTAGCCCTCTGCGACCTCTACGAGGACAACGTCGAGAATGTCCAGAAGACCCTCGAGAACGCCGGCCGGCCTAAGGCCGCGCTTTACTTCGGCGGTGAGGAGGAGTACAAGAAACTCTGCGAGAGGGATGACATCGACCTCGTGTACATCGCAACCGACTGGAAGCATCACGCTCCCATCGCGAAATATGCCATGGAGCACGGCAAGCACGCAGTGATCGAGGTGCCCGGGGCGACCACCCTTGAGGAGATATGGGACCTCGTAAACACTTGTGAGAGGACCCGCAAGCACTGCATGATGCTTGAAAACTGCACCTACGACTTCTTCGAGATGACGGTGCTCAACATGGTCCAGGCCGGCCTTTTCGGCGAGGTGACCCACGCCGAAGGCGGTTACCTCCACTGCCGCGTCGGATGGAAGAACCGCTACGACAACTGGCGCCTCCGCTACAACAAGAACAATCGCGGCGACGTCTATCCGACCCACGGTTTAGGCCCGATCTGCGAGATTATGAACATCCACCGTGGCGACCGCCTGAAGCTTCTTGTCTCCGTCGATACTAAGTCCTACAACGGGCCGGAGTGGTGGAAACGCAATGAGGGTGAAGATATTCCGAGCGAGGAGTTCGCAAACGGCGACATTACTTCAACCCTCATCACGACCGAGAACGGCAAGACGATCCTTATCGAGCACAACACCATGGACCCTCGCCCCTATAGCAGGATGTTCCGCATTCAGGGGACGCGTGCTTATGCCGAAAAAGAGCCCATAGAAGTTATCAGCATGGATCCCCGCCGGCTCGATTCGACCCGTTTTGACCTCAGCGGCGTAGAGCACCGGGAGCCGCTTCCGAAAGAGATCCTCGACGTTCTCATGGAAGAGTACAAGGACCCCATCCATAAAGAAATTGAAGCCATGGCCAAGGAGATAGGAGGCCATGGCGGCATGGACTTCGTCATGGACTGGAGGCTCGTTTACTGCCTGCGCAACGGTCTGCCTCTCGACATGGACGTCTACGATATGGCAGAGTGGTGCGCCATCCAGCCATTGTCACGTCTCTCACTCGAGAGTGGCAACATGCCTGTCGAGGTGCCTGATTTCACCCGCGGCGAGTGGAAAAAGCTTTCCGGCTACCGCCATTTTTTCGCAGGGGAATAAACTTCTGAGAGCAGTATTCCTTAGAAGAAGAGCTTGTGGCTGAGGCGGTGGGGCTGGAGGGCGAGGCCGAAGCGGAGCATGTGCTTGAGGAAGACGTCGGGGACGGCGCAGTCGAGTTGGTCCTCGTCGTAGCCGTAGTGGTAGCGGGCGACCAGGTAGAACCAATCCGCCTTGCGGGTCGGCCTGAGGGCGATCTCGGCGTTGAGGTTGGCCGGGATGTCTCCTTTGAAGAGGGGAGTCACGGAGGCGGAGACCATCAGCCGCCGGTCCCGCGTGTGATAGCAGAGCCCCGCGTTGAGGTAGCCCTGGTACTTGTCCATCATCTCGAACGAGAAATCATTGTAGATCGATCCGATTCCGAAACGGGCGGTGAGCTGTGCCGTCAGCTGCCCGGCGAAGGTATGCGTGTAAGTGGCGAATGCGCAGTCGATACTTCTGGACAAGGCTCCGTCGTAGCCGTTGGACCGGTGTTCCAGCCCGAACAGGATGTCGTTCACAATCCCGTCCGGCCCGGTCTTGAAGGGATGGTAGACATAGACGCCGGGCATGTAGAGGTTGCTCTTGAAGGGATTGGAAGGCTTGTACACCTCCCAGACGGACAGCTGGGTGTAGGCGAAAAACAGGTCCCAATCCTTTCCTCCTATATTCTGCAGCGCATTGAATTTCAGGCTGATCTGATAGGTCAGGTCGTTGGTGTCCCAGTCCGGGCGGGTGTTGAGCGGGAGGCCTGTCGTGACATAGTTCTCCTTGAAGATGCTCAGCATGGGTTCGGTGCCTTGCGCCGCGAGGGCGGCTGCACTCAGGCAGGCCAGCAGGGTCAGGAGAAACCGGCGATACAGTTGCATAGGACGCTTATTTCTCCCACATGATCAGGCGGTACAGGTTGCAGCCGATGAAGTTGCCGATGACGAGACACGCGTACAGGCCCAACACTTGCCAGATGTGCTCTCCCAGGAAGGAGAAGGGCACGGTCAGGTAGTAGAAAGCATCCGCAATGCAGTGCGGGAAGCCGCAGAGGATGAAAAGCGGGATGCCCAGCAGCAGCGGAAGCCATTTCTCCTGGCGGGCGAACTGGACGGAAGTCGTGACGATGAAGCCGCAGCCGATGGCCAGGCCTCCGCAACGGAGCGCCCCGTTGGCCAGTCGTCCTTCCAGCAGGTGCTGGGCTGTGCCTTGCAGGTCCATCGGCGAGAGCCGCGCCAGCAGACCGACCAACAGGCAGCCGACGATGTTGCCCAGCAGGACCAGGAAGGTGTCGGGGATCTCATCCCAGGACTGGACGAATCCGACAACGCCGGTGTACAGTTTCATCTTATAGCGGATCACCGTGATGAGACCGAAAGAGAAGAAAACGGCGCCTGCGATGCCGCCCAGGGCCAGATAGCCGAATCCCGCGATGCCGATCGCGATGCCGGCCAGGATGGCCGACCTGAACATTTTTCCTTTAGTCATGGATGCCGATTGCTTGGTCATCGTAAAGGTACAGACTTTTTTATTATCTGGCAAGTTGCTATCTTTGTAAACTGACAATCGGTTCGTTATGCGTAGTGTATCGGCAAGACACGCCAGGGGATTGCTGGCGTTGAGTCCCGTCCTGGTTTTCCTGGCCGTGTATCTGGTCAGTTCCCTGCTTTCCGGAGATTTCTATAAGATTCCCGTATCGGCGGCATTCCTGCTGGCCTCGGCCTATGCCGTTGCGATCACGCCGGAGAAAGGGATCAACCGGCGGCTTGCAATCTTCTCCGGTGGAGCCGGGCACCCGAACGTCCTGCTGATGATCTGGATCTTTATCCTGGCCGGCGCATTTGCCGAGACGGCCAAGGAGATCGGAGCGATCGACGCCACGGTCCATTTTGCCTTGCACGTGATTCCGGGCAAGATGCTGTTCGCCGGCTTTTTCCTCACGGCCTGTTTCGTTTCCTTCGCCATGGGGACCAGCGTCGGCACCATCGTCGCCCTGGTCCCGATCACGACCGGCATTGCCGGAGAGACGGGGATGGATCCGGCCCAGTTGACGGCCGTCATCGTGGGAGGCGCCTTCTTTGGCGACAACCTGTCTTTCATCTCGGACACGACCATTGCGGCGACCCGGGCGGCCGGGTGCGAGATGCGTGACAAGTTCAAGGCCAACCTGCTGATCGTCCTGCCTGCCTTCGCAGTGGTGTTGCTGATCTACCTGCTTCAGGGGCAGACGCTTTCAACCATTCCGCAGGCCTCTGTCTCCCAGTGGTACAAGCTCCTGCCGTATCTGCTCGTGATCTGTACCGCCCTTTGCGGGCTGAATGTCACCCTGGTCCTCGGCCTGGGCATCCTGGCCAATGCCCTGCTGGGTTTCGTCACGGGGACGATGGGATGGAGTTCCATGCTGGTCTCCATCGGTTCCGGCATTTCCGGCATGGCCGACCTGATCATCGTGACGCTGCTGGCCGGAGGCATGCTGGCCCTGATCCGGCACAACGGCGGCCTGGATTACCTCGTCGAGATCCTCACGCGCCGGATCAAAGGACCCGGAATGGCGCAGCTCAGCATCGCCGCCTTGGTCAGCCTGGCCAACCTCTGTACCGCCAACAATACCATTGCCATCATCACCAGCGGCGAGATCGCCAAACGCATCTCGGACCGCTTCGGAATCTCTCCGCAACGGACGGCCAGCCTGCTGGATACCTTCTCCTGTGTCGTGCAGGGTATGATCCCGTATGGCGCTCAGTTGCTGATGGCTTCCGGATTGGCGGGCATTTCAGCGCTTGAGATTATCCCGCGTTTGTATTATCCCTTCGCCCTGGCGGTCAGCGCCCTGTTTTTCATCATGATCGACCGGGGACCGGCTCCGGCGAAATAGCCCTGTGTCATGACGCGGAATGTCAGGGTTTTTTATTAAATTTGTACCCATGTGCCATAAGGCTCATGCCTGTGTGAAGTGAGTAAGAAAAGTCTGATCATCTGCATTTGCGTTGCGTTGTTGCTCCTCGGCGCTATCTGCGTGGGAGTGAAGAAGTTGTATTCTTCCAAGCCGGCTGCTGACGGTAAGGGTGAGCACTTTTCCCATGCCGAACTTCTCCAGGCCGTGCCTTCGGATGCCGCGCTGGTGTTCTGCTTCGACAATGCACGGACCGGGCTGGCGATGCTGGACGACCGTTCGCAGGTCTTTCATTCGCTGCTTGGCGGCAATGTACCTTTCGGGCGTTTTGCCGCTACGGTGAGGGATTCCGTCGCGTTCAAGGCGCACGCAATGGCCGTTTCCGTTCATTATTCGGAGACCTTGGTCCCGTTGATGATCGTCAAGACGACTCATGCGTCCGATACGACGGACTTTGAGCGGGAATTGCTGGCTTACGCCCAGTCCTGCGGCCTTCAGACGGCCTTGAAAAAGGGAGAGGAATACGGTTTCGTCCTGCTTTCTCCTTCCGAGACGCTGGTGGAGTCTTCTTCGCGGCACCTCGACGGACGTACGTCCATACTGGACGATCCCTATTTCTCGGATCTGGCATCCCAGCTGTCCGCGCGTGAAGTGCTTTTCCTGTCTCACAGTTATATGGGGAAGCTGATTTCTTCCCTGTGCCAGAAACCGCTGTATCCTTATTCCACCTTCTTGAAGGGAGCCGCCGAGTGGACCGGCTTCGATATCCGCGAATCCGGCCAGAAACGCCTGCGAATGACGGGGCGGAGTACATCCGGCCGGAGTCCGGGATACTATGCCAATCTGCTGGCGGCGCTGCCGGCCGGCGAATCGCGGTTTGCCCGGCTCGCTCCGGCCCGGACCATGACGGCGCTGGCCCTGTCCCTGCCGGACTTCGATGCCTATGTCAAGGCCTATGAGAAGTGGCTCGATGCTTCCCAATCCCTGCAGAAATTCCGTCGCTCCTGCGACACGCTCAAGGCTCACACCGGTGAGGATCCGGTGAAATGGTTTGCCCGCTCCGGGATCCGCGAGATCGCCAAGGTCTCCTGGCTTTCTTCCGAAGGGAAGGAGCTGTCCCTCTTGCTGATGCGCATGTCCGGCAATGCCGGGAACGGGTCCGGTTCACAAGCGTTTCCCTATGAGGCGTTTCCCGCCCTCGTTTTCGGCGATGCGTTCCGGTCTCCCGGGAAAGTGTCCCGGGTCCAGGATGACTGGCTGTGTGTCGGTTCGGAGTCCGCGCTGGCAGATTGGGAATCCTTGCTGGAAGAGCGGGGGAGCCTCCAGACAGCGCTGGATGATGTGTCCGAGTCCCGTATGATCCCGGCCAAGGGAGTCAAGGCGCTGGCCTATTTCTCGGTCTCCGACGCGCAGCCTCGTTTCTCCGAATGGTTCCGCCCGCTGCTGTCGGACAATCTCCAGTCTTCCCTGGAAGCGGTGATCCGCGAGCCGGTGGTCCTTTGCTGCGGCGACGAAGGGTGGAGCTTGGAAGCGAGCCGTCCGGTTGATTACGCGGAGCGCAAGGCTTCTGCCAAGCGCGGCAGCACGCCGGGCCGGAAAGCCGATGTCGAGGTGCCGGCGGGACCGTTCGAGGTGACCAACAGCGGCACGGGTAAGACCAACCTCTTCTATCAGGCTCCCAACCTGTCCCTTTGCCTGAAAGACAAAGACAGCGGGAAGGGATTATGGGGCATTTCCTTTGACAAGCCGATTTGCGGGGCCGTTTCCTGTGTCGATTATTTCGCCAACGGGAAACTGCAGTTCCTTTTTGCGGCCGGCAGCCAGCTCTACCTGATCGACCGCCTGGGACGCTTCGTGAGCGGCTTCCCCGTCGAGACCGGCAAGGAAATCCTGCTCGGTCCTGCGGCGTATGATTTCTCGGGGGCCAAAGGCTATACGGCACTGGTCCTCCATCGGGACAATTCCATCGGGATGTATGATCTCCACGGCGTCCAGCCGGCTTCGTGGAAGGGAATCACCTGTGAAGATACCATCCTTTCGCTGCCCGTCCTGGCCCATGCCGACGGCAATCGGGTCTGGGTCGTCAAGACCGCCGGCGGCGAACGCGTCTATGACTTCTGGGGCGGAGAACCCCTGAAAGGCAAGGCGATCAAGAACATTGAATACTAAATCTGAACCGTTATGCAATTTCAGTCAGTCAACAAACTGCTCGAGAAAAGTTTCAAGGAAAACTGGGAGCGTGAGGCCCTGTCCAATTATCATGGCGTGACGCTTTGCTACAAGGATGTCGCGCGCAGGATCCAGCAATTGCACATCACCTTCCGGGAATGCGGGCTGCAGAAAGGAGACAAAGTCGCCCTCTGCTCCCGTAACCAAGCCAACTGGGGCGTCTGTTTCCTGGCGGCCCTGACCTACGGCGCCGTGCCTGTGCCGATCCTCCATGAGTTCAAGCCGGGCAATATCCATTACCTTGTCAATCACTCGGATGCGAAAGTTCTCTTTGTCGATGACGTGATCTGGGAAGGCTTGCTCGAATCCGAAATGCCGGGCCTGCAGGTCATCGTCCAGATGAACACCCTGAAATACCTGTATTCACGCAACGAGGACCTGGCTTCCGTGCGCAATAACCTGCCGGATACCTTCGCCAAGGCGTTCCCTTCTGGGTTCGGGCCCGGCGACATCGACTATTACGAAGACCAGCCGGAAGAACTGGCGCTGATCAATTACACGTCCGGTACCTCCGGTTTCTCGAAAGGCGTGATGATCCCTTATCGTGCCTTGTATGCCAATATCCTCCTGGCCGGGGAATATGCCGAGCCGCAGATGAATGCCGATTCCGAGGTAGTGGCCATGCTGCCTTCCGCCCACATGTACGGAATGATGTTCGAATTCCTCTTCGAGATGACGATCGGCGCCCATGTGCACTTCCTGACCCGCGTGCCCAGCCCGAAGGTGATCCTCAATGCACTGGCCGAAGTTAAGCCGGATATCATCATCACCGTTCCGCTCGTGATCGAGAAGATCTACAAGAATTCGCTCAAACCTGTGTTGGAACGGAACAAGACCTTCCTGAGCCTCCCCATTGCTAACCAAATGATATACAAGAAGATCCGCAGCAAGCTCATCGAGGCTTTCGGCGGGCGCTTTGAGGAGGTGATCCTGGGCGGTGCCGCCTTCAACCCCGAAGTCGAGCGTGTCCTGCGCAAGATCAATTTCCCGTTTACGGTAGGCTATGGCATGACGGAGTGCGCCCCGCTCATCACCTATTGCAAGTGGTACAAGACGAAGCTGGGCTCTTGCGGGAAGGTGATTCCGAACTGCCAGCTCCGCATCGATTCCGAGGATCCGGCGCGGATTCCCGGTGAAATCCAGGTCAAGGGTGAAAACGTATTCCTGGGTTACTACAAGAATGAGGAAGCCACCCGGCAGGCCTTTACCGAGGATGGCTGGCTCCGGACCGGTGACATGGGCATTATCGACGAGGATGGTTTCGTCTTCTTGAGGGGGCGCTCCAAGTGCATGATCCTCGGCCCTTCCGGCCAGAATATCTATCCGGAGGAACTGGAGGCCGTGATCAACAATATCAGCTACGTGGTGGATTCCCTGGTGATTGAGGATGGCGGCAACCTGGTCGCCCTGATTTATCCGGACTATCATCAGGGAGATCTGGACGGTCTGAAACGCAGCCAGTTGGAGGACCGCTTGAACGAGGCGCTTCCCGAGATCAACAAACAGCTCCCGAATTACGCGCAGATCCGTAAGATCGAGTTTATGCCCGAGGACTTCGAGCGGACGCCCAAGCGGAGCATCAAACGTTACCTGTATCAGAGATGAGTGTGAAATTTGACCAGAGATATCTGGAAATGGCCGCCGTCTGGGCGAAGAATTCCTATTGCAAACGCCGCCAGGTAGGGGCCCTGATCGTCAAGGACAAGATGATCATATCCGACGGGTACAACGGGACTCCGTCCGGTTTTGAGAATGTCTGCGAGGACGAGTCCGGCGCAACCAAGCCTTATGTCCTCCATGCGGAGGCCAATGCCATCACCAAGGTGGCCAAATCCGGCAACAGCAGTGAAGGTGCCACGCTGTACGTGACGGCTTCACCCTGCATGGAATGCTCGAAACTGATCATCCAATCCGGCATCAAGCGGGTGGTTTACCGGGACGAATACCGACTGACGGATGGCATCGACCTGCTCCGCCGGGCCGGGATCGCCGTAGAAAAAGTGGATTAAATGAAGAAAAGAGACGCATATACCCTGGTGGTTGCCCTCTTGGGCATCCTGGTCGGGGTCTTGCTGAGCGTGACGGTCAATCAGGCCCGCTCTGCCAGAAAGTTGAAGGTTTCCAATGGAGAGTGGCAGAAGCTCAATCTGATCCTCCAGACCATCAGCAACGAGTATGTCGATACGATCGATTACAAGAAAGTGACGGAAGCGGCCGTCTCCGAGGCCCTGGCCAGCCTGGACCCTCATTCGGTCTATATGCCTCCGGTCGAACTTGAAGCGAGCGAGACGGAACTGGCGGGCAATTTCGAAGGAATCGGCATCCAGTTCAACGTGCCCAATGATACGGCCATCGTCCTGGAAGTCATCCCCGGAGGCCCGGCCGAGAAGGTGGGAATGCTCCAGGGGGACCGGCTGCTGAAGGTCGACGAGACCGTCATCGCGGGCGTCAAGTTCCCGCAGGACAGCATGGTCCGCAGGATGAAGGGACCTTCCGGGACCAAGGTGACGATTACGGTCAGCCGCGACGGGGTGGAAATCCCTTTCGAGATCAGTCGCGGCAAGATCCCCGTCCACAGCGTCGATGCGGCTTTCATGATCGATGACACGACCGGCTATATCCGTCTTTCCAAATTCGCCAAGAATACGGCCAAGGAGTTCCTGACCTCTTCCGAGGAGTTGCTCCGCCACGGCATGAAGCATCTGATCTTTGACCTGCGGGACAATACCGGCGGCTATCTGGACCAGGCTTTGCTCCTGTCCAAGATGTTCCTGGATAAAGGACAGACCATCGTCTATACGGAAGGGCTTCACAGTCCCCGGGAGGACTTCAAGGCGGATGGCAAGGGATTCATGAAGAAGACGCGCCTGACGGTCCTGATCAATGAAGGTTCCGCCTCGTCCAGTGAAATCTTTGCTGGTGCCATCCAGGACAATGACAGGGGGATCATCGTCGGCCGCCGTTCCTTCGGCAAGGGATTGGTGCAGAAACCCTATTTCTTCTCCGACGGATCCGGCATGCGCTTGACCGTCGCCCGTTTCCATACGCCTTCCGGACGCTGCATCCAGAAGCCATACAGTGAAGATTATCAATACGATATCTACCGGAGATACGAGAAGGGAGAAATGTATGACGCGGACAGTATCAAGGTCAACAAGGACGAAGAGTACCGTACCTTGAAAGGACGCAAGGTCTATGGCGGCGGCGGTATCGTCCCGGATGTTTTCGTCCCGGTCGACACCACCAAGGTGACGGATTATTACATGAAGGTCCGTTCCAAGGCTTCGGCCATGCGCTTTGCGTCGTACTATTTCGACTCGCACAAGGCAGAGCTGACCGCCATCGATTCCTTCGATGCCCTGCTGCGTTATTTGGACGGAGCCTCGCTGGATCGCGCTTTCCGGCAGTTTGTTGCGACGCGGGACGGGATTTCCCCTTCTTCCGAGGAGGAGTGGCAGCAGACCGTGCCCTATCTGATGACGCAGGTCCGGGCCTTGGTCGGCCGCTATTCGAAGCTGGGCGACCAAGCCTATTACCACTTGTTCCTGGACTACGATACGGTGATCGAAGAGGCGCTCAAGCCCCATTCTATTGATTAATATCAGCAAAAACGCTAATTTTGCCAAGTTATAGCATAAACGGATTATGGAAAAAAACATCAGAACCAAAGTCAAGGACCTGCTCTTGCAGGAGCCGGGTCAAGTCGTGCTTGCCAAAGGTTGGGTAAGGACCAAGAGAGGAAACAAAGGCATCGCATTCATTGCGCTCAATGACGGTTCAACGATCAATAATATCCAGATTGTCGTCGATAAGACCCTCTTCCCCGAGGATTTGCTTCCCCGGATAACGACAGGAGCCTGTATCGGTGTGACCGGGACCCTGGTCGAGTCGGTCGGCAGCGGCCAGGCCGTCGAGATCCAGGCTCGGGAGATCGAGATCTACGGAGAGTGTGATCCGATGCGCTACCCGCTTCAGAAAAAGGATACTTCGTTTGAATATCTGCGCAGCGTCGCGCACATGAGGATGAGGACCAACACCTTCGGTGCTGTCTTGCGGATCCGCAACCAGATGGCTTTCGCGATCCATGAGTATTTCCACGGCAAGGGGTTCGTGTATCTGCATACGCCGCTGATCACCGCATCGGATGCCGAGGGTGCCGGCCAGATGTTCCATGTCACGACGATGGATCTGGACAACATCCCCAAGAACAAAAAGGGACAGGTGGACTTCACCAAGGATTTCTTCGGCAAGGAAACCAGCCTGACGGTCAGCGGACAGCTGGAAGGGGAGCTCGGTGCGACGGCCCTGGGCGAAATCTACACTTTCGGCCCGACTTTCCGTGCGGAGAATTCCAATACGCCCCGTCATCTGGCCGAGTTCTGGATGATCGAGCCGGAAATGGCCTTCTATGATATCAATGACAACATGGATCTGGCCGAGGACTTCATCAAGCATCTGGTCCAGTATGCGTTGGATCATTGCATGGATGACATCCGGTTCCTCAATGACCGGTACGACAACGAATTGATCGACCGGCTCAAAGGGGTCATTTCGACGGATTTCGTACGCCTGGAATACACGGAAGGGATCAAGATCCTCGAGCAGGCCGTCGCTGACGGTGTCCAGTTCGAGTATCCCGTTTCCTGGGGTGTCGATCTCCAGAGCGAGCATGAGCGTTACCTGGTTGAGAAACATTTCGGAAAGCCCGTCATCCTGACCGGTTATCCCAAGGATATCAAGGCCTTCTATATGAAGCAGAACGAAGATGGCAAGACGGTCCGCGCCATGGATGTCCTCTTCCCGAAGATCGGCGAGATCATCGGCGGATCGGAGCGTGAGGCTTCCTTGGAGAAGTTGGAAAACCGGATCGACGAGTTGAAGATGAGCCGTAAGAACCTCGAGTGGTATATCGATACCCGCCGTTTCGGTTCCTGTCCTCACAGCGGCTTCGGACTGGGTTTCGAGCGTCTTCTGCTTTTCGTGACGGGCATGACCAATATCCGGGATGTCATCCCCTTCCCGCGTACGCCCAAAAACGCTGAATTTTAGTTATCAGTTCCACCCACAAACACGAAACAGCCATGTTGGTAATCGGAATCGCCGGTGGATCCGGATCAGGCAAGACAACCGTGGTCCGCGCTATCCAGGAGAGGCTTCAGAACGAAAGGGTCGTCGTCATCCCGCAGGACTCCTATTACAAGGACCTGTCGGATGCGTCGGATGAAGAAAAGCGCAATCACAATTTCGACCATCCGGAAGCAATCGACTGGGAGTTGCTCTGCCAGCAGCTTGCCTCCCTCAAAAACGGTGAGACGATCCATCAGCCGGTGTATTCCTATATCTCCTGCTCCCGTTCCAAGACGGAGACGGTGAAAGTCGATCCCGCCGATGTGATCATCATCGAAGGAATCCTGATCTTCACCTGCAAGGAGCTGGTGGACCAGCTGGATGTCAAGATCTTTGTGGATGCCGATGATGATGACCGGCTGATGCGTGTCATGGCCCGGGATATCATGGAGCGCGGCAAGGACGTGCGTTGGGTGATCGAGCGGTACAGCAAAACGGTCAAGCCGATGTACATCCAGTTCATCGAGCCCAGCAAGCGTTTTGCCGACATCATCGTTCCGCAGGGCGGTCACAACAAGGTTGCGATCGACGTGATTTCTGCAACGATCGAGAAGTATCTGAATATCGGCGCATAAACCCTTTATCCCGTGTCCCGGTTCAGTAAGGAAGATAAGGCAGGCCTCTATATCACTGTGATATTCCATCTCGCAGTGCTGATCGTCTTGCTGGCTACGCAACTGGGATTTTCCATCGCCAAGGAGAACTCGTTTGTCCTGGATTTTACCAAGCAGGAGGAGGCCGAAAAGACCCAGAAGGAGGAAGTCTTCAAGGAAGATATCTCCGAACGGATCGAGCGCATGCTTTCTGCTGCGGGCAGCATTCCGATCCGGAATATCGCCGTGGACAGGGGAGCGCTCAAGGATGACCGGGGGACCAATGCCGAGGAACTCTACAAGGATGCCGAACGCCTGCAGCAAGAGCTTAATAACGGTGCTCCGCTGCCCAAGGATGAGTTGGTGTACGAGTATAAGAAAACGGAAACCGGAGGCCCCAAGAAGTCCTCGGAATCGAGCTACAGCGGTCCTTCCGTCGTTTCCTGGGAACTTGAAGGCCGGAAGGCCAGCCGGCTTCCCATCCCGGCCTACCGTTGTATGGGGGCCGGAATGGTGACCGTCATCATCTCCGTCGATCCGCAGGGAAATGTCATCAACGCAAAAGTTGAGGATGCCCTGTCTTCTCCGGATGGCTGTCTGCGCAATTTTGCGATCCGGGCTGCCCGTCTCTCCAAGTTCTCCGCATCGTCTTCGGCACCGCCCAAGCAGATCGGCAATATCGTGTATCAGTTCATCGCCCAGTAGCCTGCTCCGCGCTGCTGCGGCCGGAAGATGTAAAAGAAAACGGCTGGAAATAATCCAGCCGTTTTTCTTTTTATGTGAGGAAAGTACGGAGCTTTACTCCGTCTTTCTTGATGCATACATGATCTTCAGCGCGGAGCATCTTCTGAGCTCCTGCTTCACATCTGTAATGATACCCATTCTGACGTCTTCGTCGGCACGGATGACCGTCTGCATGAAACTGCGGTCACCTTCACTCATGCTTTCACGTTCGGCCGCGATAAAGTCACGGATGTCGTCGATGGACTTGAAAGAGTCATTCAGCTGGATACGGGCATCCGTACCGAACTGGGCCTGGTAGTTCTTCGTCGGGGTTCCGATGTTGATGTAAGAAGCCAGATCCTTTCTTTCGAGCTTGACAACCTCGGATGCTTCGGGAAGCTTCACGATGACTTTGTTCTCGGTCTCACGCAGCTGCGTCGTAACCATGAAGAAGAACAGAAGCATGAAGACGATATCGGAAAGGGAACTGGAGGTAATTGCAGGTACCTCTTTGTTTTTACTTCCACCAAATCTTGACATAATCTTATCCTCCTATTTTATCTTCTCTTGGCTACATCCTTAGGCTCAGCCTCGGAGATGTTCTGCGGGATCGCTTTCTTGGCGATATCCTGCTGCTCCTCGGTGAGCTGGATGAAAGGTTTGCCGTAATTCTTGAATGCAAAATCGTCACGCAACTCGTTGATCGCTTTCACCAGCTCGTTCTGGACGGCGATGTAAGCGTGATAGCTCGTACCACGGTCGTTCTGGAGGGAAATGACGCCCTTGGAGACCGGATATTTGCCATAACCTTCGATATCAATCTCTTCCTTTTCGGGGAGGTTGGGGTCGTTGGTGGGGTTGGTGAGGAATTCTCTGATCTTGTCTTTAAGCTGGCTAACGTCAATGGGTTCACTACCTGCAAGAAGCCTGTCAGCCGAGTTGATCTTGACAATGATGATGTTTCTGCGGTTCACCTTCTGGTCATCCACTTTCTGGTCTTTCTCAGGCATGGGAGGGAGACGACGGGAAAGACCCGTCTGCGATCCCATAGTGGTGGTCATCAGGAAGTAACACAAGAGCAGGAACGCAATGTCGGCTGTCGAGCTGGAGTTGATTGCGGGTGTTTTCTTTTTAGCCATAGCCTAATTACTTTTTGTTGCGGATAGCCATCATGATCTCGCCAAAAATGATAGCGATGATCGAAAGGGCACCGGTGAAGTAAGTCAGATTGAGAATGGTATCAGTCAGTTTGAGCTCACTGGCAGTAGGCAGTTTCGCATTCGTCCACTGGAGCGGCATCTTGCCGGGGGCGATCAGGTATGCGATGAAGCACACAGCCGCGATGACCAAAAGGCCGACACCCAGCCTGACGAGGCTCTTCGGATCGTTCTTGGCGCTGATGATCAGGCCAAATACCACGACGGCCAGGATGGCGAGGCCGAGGATGGCGTAGGCCCAATAGAGGAGGACGTTGACAGCTCTGCCATCATTGGCTTCGAAGCCCGTAAGGAACCCCCAAACCAAGAGGACGACGCTGATAACGACCAGCACCCACATCACGAGTTTGAATAATTTGTTATAGTTCTTCATTATGAACTGTGCTTTTCAATCAGTCAATCAGAAAGATTATTTCTTGGTAAGGATGTCGACCAGGTCGATGGAAGACTCTTCCATGTCGATGGTGATGGAGTCGATCTTGGCGAGGATGTAGTTGTAGAACACCTGCAGGATCATAGCGACGATCAGACCGCCGACGGTGGTGATCAGAGCGACCTTCATACCACCAGCAACAACGTTCGGGGAAATGTCACCGGCAGCCTGGATAGCATCGAAAGCCTGGATCATACCGATAACGGTACCGAGGAATCCGAGGGACGGGGCGATGGCGATGAAGAGGGAGATCCAGCTCAGACCGTTCTCCAGTCTGCTCTGCTCGACGGAGCCGGCGGAAACGATGTGCTTCTCGACGACGTCGATGCCCTCATTGTAGTGCTGCAGGCCATCGTAGAAAATACGGGCGACAGGGCCACGGGTCTCACGGCAGAGATCCTTGGCAGCCTCAACGCCACCCTTCTTGAAAGCGTCCTCGACCTGGGAGACGAACTTCTTCGCATTGGTCTTCGCGAACGTGAGGTAGAGGATTCTTTCAATGGCGAGAGCCAGACCGATGATCAAGCAGATGATGATCAGGGACATGAAACCGGCGCCACCCTCGATGAACTTGGTCTTCAGGGCCTGATGGAGAGGGACCTCGGACTTGACGTCAAAAGGATTGACCTCGTTGGAGGGAGCTGCAACCTGCTCGGTAGCGGCGGCAGGAGCGGCCTGTCCGTCCTGAGCGGAAGCGACGTTAGCAGAGACGACCAGAAGGGTCATAGCTGCCAAAACCATGAAAAATTTTTTCATAATGTTTTTGTGAGATTAATTAATAAAGTATTAAATAGTTACTATGTTTCGTGTCAATAGGCTTACTTATATGCGCCTATAAAACCTGTGCAATTTAGCAAATTATTTCCAAATCACAATAATTATTTGGTGATTTCTCCTTTCAAGTCGAGGTCGAAAAGTGCTTTGACCTGTCCGTTGTCCCCGTATTTCCCCAGCAGGTGAAAGAGTTTGGCAAGGGCGCTTTCCGTCGTGCTGTCATAGCCGGAAACCGTACCGGCTTCCAGAAGCGGTTTCCCGGTCGCATAGAGGTTCATGTTGACGCATCCGCTGGGACATTGAGTCACGTTGACCAGGACTTTCCCCATCCGGTTGGCTTCCCGGATGATGTCCAGGAACCATGCGGCGGTGGGGGCGTTGCCGGAACCATAGGTCTCTATGATGACGGCACGCGTCTCGCTTCCGAGCAGGATGTTCTTCACCACCTGGGGCGTGATGCCGGGATGGATCTTCAGGATGGAAACCCTCGTGTCCAGCCGCGTGTCGATCCGGAAAGGCTCGCCCTCTTCCGGACGGCGGATGAGCGCCTCGTTGTATCGGATGTTGATCCCGGCCTCGGCAAGGGGCGGGAGGTTGGGGGAGGCGAAGGCATCAAATTGTTCGGCGCTGATCTTGGTGGTCCGATTGCCGCGCAACAGCTTGGAACCAAAGTAGATACAGACTTCCGGAACGACGGCGGTCCCGTCCGACCGCCGGGCGGAAGCGATCTCTACGGCGGAAATCAGGTTTTCTTTGCCATCCGTCCGCGGGATGCCGATGGGCAGCTGGCTGCCGGTAAAGATAACCGGTTTGGACAGCCCGTCCAGCATGAAACTGAGAGCTGACGCCGAGTAGGACATGGTGTCCGTCCCATGCAGGACCAGGAATCCGTCGTAACGGTCATAGTGATCCCGGATGACGGCGGCGAGTTTCTGCCAGAGTCCCGGCTCCACGTCGGAGGAATCGATCAGCGGATCGAAGGTGTAGGAATCGATCTTGAAGGCGAATTTGGCCAGTTCCGGCACCTCTTCGAGGATTTGGCTGAAATCGAAGGGCTTGAGCGTCTGGTCCGTGGCGTCGGCTTTCATGCCGATCGTTCCCCCCGTATAGATGATCAATAGGGAGGATCTGTGTTTTTTTATCATATTCCGAACAATTCCTGGGCATTCTGGGTGGTCCGGGCTGCGACCTCTTCCAAGGTCGTGCCCTTCAGTTCTGCAATCTTGGCGGCGATGAGCGGGATGTAGGCGCTTTCGTTGCGCGTGCCGCGGTGGGGGACCGGAGTCAGATACGGTGCGTCCGTTTCCAACAGGAGGCGGTCCAGGGGCACTTTCCGGACGACTTCGGCGAGGGAGGCGCACTTGAAGGTGACGACACCTCCGATCCCCAGCCTCCAGTCCCCGTAGCGCTGGAGCTGCAGGAAGGTCTCATAGCTTCCGCTGTAGGCGTGCATGTTTCCCCGCAGTCCGAGGTGGCTGCAATCCTTGACGATGGCGAGGAAATCTTCCGTCGCCTCCCGCAGGTGGATGTTGACGGGCAGATTCAGGGCTGCGGCCCATTCCAGCTGGATGCGGAAGGCTTCCCGCTGTTCTTTGGCGAAGTCCGCGCCATAGTGATAATCCAGTCCGATCTCCCCGATGGCGACGACAGGGCGGTCCTTCCACCGCTCCAGTTCATCGATCTCGTCGCGCCAGTTCGCATCGACGGAGCCGGGGTACAGCCCCAGCATGGGGAAGAGGACGCCGGGGTGCCTTTCGACGAGGGAGAACATCCTCTCCCGTTCTTTCGAATCGATGTCGGCTTGGAGCATCTTGCCCACGCCGGCCTCCAGGGCCCGCCGGATATAGTCTTCCTCTTCTCCGGCAAAAGCTTCGTCCGCGATATGGGTATGTGTGTCGATGTATTCCATGTCGAAATACAAAGGTACGCATTTTTATCGGACTTTTGTCCGTATCCCGAAGCCTCGCATCAGATCCGCTTCCAGGATGCCGTCCGCCTCCAGCAGTCCCGTCGCGGATGCGACCTTGGCCTGCGGGCAACGCATCAGGGCTGCGATCTCCTCCTGCGTGATGCCCCTTTGCTTCTTGACGCAGCCGGCCACGGCAATCAGGAAGTCGATCTCGTCCGGACTCATCGAGCCTTCATACAGGGAGCGGATCTCATCCTTGAGTCGCTCGGCCGACCGGCGGGACGGCATGCCCAGTCCCAGCTCTTCCATCAGCGTGTCCGGATCCAGGATGGCTTCGGCTATGCGCCTTTTTATCAGCATGTTGCATCCCTGCGAACGCACGTCATCCGGGCGTCCGGGCAAGGCGAATACGTCCCGGTCGTAGTTGAAAGCGAAATCGGCCGTAATCAACCCGCCGCCTTTCTGCTTGGATTCGATCAGGACGGTCGCGCTGCACAGGCCGGCAATGATGCGGTTCCTGCGGAGAAAGTTGATGGCGATCGCCTCCGTACCGGGCGGATAGTCGGTCACCAGGGCGCAGCCTTCGGTGGCTGCCAGCTGTTCGGCCCATTTCCAGTGGCGGCGGGGATATACGGACGTGATGCCGGTGGGCAGGACCGCGATGGTCGGTAACCCGCATGCGAGGGCTGTGGAGTGGGCTACGATGTCGGTCCCGAGGGCGAAACCGCTGACGACGGCCGGTCTGTTCCGGCTGCGGGACATGGCTTCCACGATCTTCCTGCACCAATCCCTCCCGTTCATCGACAAGTCCCGTGTCCCCACGACTGCGATGGAAGGACGGCCCTGAAAGAAGATCTTCTCATCCGGAGAATCCGCGCGGATATACAGGCCGACGGGAGCATCTTCGCATTCCTTGAGGAGCTGCGGGTACCCGTCTTCCGTCATGCAGAGGAAGCGGCATCCCCGGCGCTCCAGCTCCGTCAGTTCCCCGGAGCTCCTTTCCAGGGCCTCTTCCGTGATTTCATGCAGATGTTTGGAGAAGGGGCCGAGCAGATCGGTCTTGGAGCGGTGGTCCAGCCCGAACAGGGCTGCAGCGGATCCCAGTCCTTCGATCAGGCGGTGAGCTATGACGGGCTCATAGCCGAAGATGCGGTTGAGGGTACATGTGGCGGCCCGTTCCCGTTCCGAAATTTTCATCGTTGTCCGGTTTAGTGTTCCGGGCGAACATAATGAAAGTAAACGGAAAAAACTTCCGGAAACAGGCAGCGTCCGGAAGTTTTTATCTTTTTTAAAGGAATATCGCTTTTTTTACAGGATCAGCGTCGCGTCTCCGTAAGGGCCGAAACGGTAGCCTTCTTCCAGGGCGACCTGGTAGGCGTGCATGACATTCTCGAAGCCGCCGAAAGCCGCCTCGGACATCAGCATCGTGGATTCGGGCATATGGAATCCGGTCACGATGGCATCCGGAATGGAGAACTCGTACGGCGGGAAGATGAACTTGTTGGTCCAGATGTCGTTGGCCTTGACTTCCTTGTCGGTCGTGACATAGGTCTCCAGGGCGCGGACCGTCGTCGTGCCGACAGCCAGGATCTTGTGGCCGGCGGCCTTGGTCGAATTGATGATCTGGGCCGCTTCCTCCGTGATGATCATCCGCTCGGCATCCATACGATGCTTGGACAGGTCCTCGACATCGACCTTGCGGAACTGTCCGATACCCATGTGGACGGTGATGAATGCCTTGTTGATGTCTTTGAGGATCATGCGGTTGAACAGCTCGCGGCTGAAATGGGTACCGGCAGCCGGGGCGGCGACGGCACCTTCATGCCGGGCGAAAATGGTCTGGTAGTGCTCCTTGTCCTCGGGGGTAACCTTGGGCTTGATGAAAATGGGGATCGGAGTCTCTCCCAGGCTGAACAAGACTTCCTTGAAATCCTCATAGGGACCGTCATACAGGAAACGCAGGGTCCGGCCGCGGGAGGTCGTATTGTCGATGACTTCCGCCACCAGGCTGTCATTCTCTCCGAAATAGAGCTTGTTGCCGATACGGATCTTCCGGGCGGGATCCACGATCACATCCCAAAGCCGTTGCTCCTTGTTCAGTTCGCGCAGCAGGAAAACCATGATATCCGCGCCGGTCTTCTCTTTCTTGCCGTAGAGCCGGGCGGGCATCACCTTCGTGTCATTGAACACGAAAGTGTCTCCTTTGCCGAAATAGTCGATGATATCCTTGAACAGCCGGTGCTCGATTTCTCCGGTCTTTTTGTGAAGAACCATCAGCCGGCACTCGTCACGCCATCTGGGAGGTTCCTGTGCGATCCTGTCCTTGGGGAGGATGAATTGGAATTGGGAAAGTTTCATATACAATCAATGCGTGTACTATTAATATACGGACTGGTTGCTCAAAAAGTTTCACACCTTCGCTTCGCGGAATACTTCAACAATCGAGGGGTAAGTGTTTTTCAGAAAGGGGGGCAGGCTGGATTTCGCGACCCATGCCGCCTGGGCGATGTCTTCTTCTTTCTGGGGGGTCAGGTCTACCGGTTTCGTATAAAGCATGTGGTACCACCAGGTGTGTTTCAGGTGCCAGATCCCGTTCCGGATGTAGCAATGATCCGTGATGCAGATCAGGTCCCGGAGTTCCAATTCATCGACTCCGGTCTCCTCGCGGACCTCCCGCAGCGCCGTGACGCGGATGTCTTCTCCGGCCTCCTGGTGTCCCTTGGGGAGATCCCAAAGACCGTTGCGGCGGATCAGGAGGAAATCTCCGCGCCGGTTGCTGACCAGTCCGCCGGCTGCATTCACCTCCTTGAACTCTGCGCAGAGCCTCCGGTAAGTATCCTCCGTGTCCGCGTCCGGGATGTAGATCTTCTGGAGCGTGTCCGACAACTCGAACATCCGGACCAGGTCGTGGATGTCGATTTTCCGTCCCAGGTGCAGTACGACGGCATTGGGATCCGCCAGCGCCTGGTCATCCGGGGCGCAGATGACGATGCAGCGTTTTTCAAAATAAATTTTGCGCATTATATTTGTATCTTTGCAAGAAAGACACGCAAAGTTAATATTGTTTTTCACAAACGAGAAGTTATGGCATCACAATATAGCAGCAAACACGGAATCGTCTCAAGACCTCCGTACGAACTGTACATGTCCTTCGCGGACATGCGCAATTTTCTCAACATGCTTCCTGAAGACAAGCGGCAGGGCGTGACGGCGGATTTCGACACGATCGAGACCACGGTCCAGGGATTCCATGTAGGGGTGAAAGTCCGTTCCCGGGTCCCTTATTCCCTGATCGAACTGGAGGACCATGATGCGCCGTTCCATTTCCGGGTTTCGTTGCATTTCGACGCCGCGGACCATCCCGGCAAGACGGACTTCCACCTGGAGGTTCAGGCGGAATTGAATCTCATGCTCAAGATGCTGCTGGGCAGCAAGATCCAGGGAGCTCTGGATAAGATCGTGGATTCCCTGGTGGACATTTCGGAAGGCCGTATGCCGGAGGGCTTCGATCCTTCGCAATTCCCGGGATTCAACAGCTGAGATGCTTCCGGAGGGATTCATATCGACTTTGTCTGCCTCGCTGGGGACGGCCGTCGCTGACCGTTTCCGGCAAGCCATGGAGCAGCCCGGCCCCGCGTCCGTGCGCCTGCACCCTTTCAAGCCGCTGTCTTCCCCGGATCCGGTTTTGGAAGACGCGGTCCCTGTCGCCTGGAGTCCCTTCGGACGGATCCTGAAACGCCGTCCCGTCTTTACGCTGGATCCCCTGTTCCATGCGGGGGCCTATTATGTCCAGGACAGTTCCGCGATGTTCCCGGTCGCCCTGTTCCGCCGTCTGGCCGGAACGTTGGATGTGCCGGCAGACCGTCCGGTCCGTGTGCTGGACTTATGCGCTGCACCGGGTGGGAAAACCACGGATCTGGCTGCGACGCTCCGGCAACTGTACGGTGACCGTTTCCTGCTGGTTGCCAACGAGGTGATGCGTTCGCGCGCCGCGGTCCTTTCTGACAATGTCGCCATCTGGGGCGACCCGAACGTGACGGTCACCAGTGTGGACCCCAAGGCTTTTGCCGCGTTGGAAGGCTTCTTCGATGTCGTCGTGGCGGATGTTCCCTGTTCGGGCGAAGGCATGTTCCGCAAAGATCCCCGCGCCGTGGCTGAATGGTCCGAGGACACGGTCCGCCTCTGCGCTTCCCGGCAGCGGCGGATCCTGGCAGACATGTGGCCTTCGCTGCGATCCGGAGGGCTGCTGATCTATTCGACCTGTACTTTCGCCCAGGCTGAGAACGACGACAATGTCAGCTGGGTGGCTGAGACCCTGGGCGGAGAGGTCATCCGTCCGGCTTGTGATGATGAAGGGGTTCTGGGCACGGCCTGCGGTTACCTGCTTGTGCCCGGCCTCGTGCCCGGAGAGGGACAGTATGCCGCCGCGGTACGGAAAGGGGAGGGACCGGCCCCCTCTCGGGCTCCGGCCGCGTCCTTGGAGAAACTGCATCCCTTGCGCCAAGGCGTCCGGAAAGGGACTTGGAAAGGGAAGGATTTCGTCCCGGATCCGGACTGGGCGCTGAGCCTGTCGTATGAGCGGGGCAGTTTCCCGGAGTGGGAGCTGGACCGGCAGACCGCTCTCCATTTCCTGCACCGGGATGTCCTGGTCCTGCCGGATGCCCCCAGGGGCTTTGTCCTGATGACCTTTCACGGACTGCCGCTGGGCTTTGTCAAGAATGTCGGTTCCCGCTGCAATAACCTGCATCCGCAGGGACGGCGGATCCTGATGGATATCAATGATTGCATATGAAAAGAGTTTTATTGAGCGTCGCGTCTCTTCTTTTCGCGACAAGCCTTTTCGCTCAGATGAGCGCCCAGGAGTATCTCTCCCGTTATCAGTTGCTGATCGGAAAGGTGGGCCTTGCCGGCCTGGGCGTTGAAACCCTGGTCAACAAATGGGAGGCGGATTTCCCGGACGATGTTGAAATGCTGTGCGCCAAATACAATTTTTATTTCACGAAGAGCCAGAACAACGAGGTCGTGTCCAAGCCGCAGGACCGTTATCTGGGAGCGGATCCCGTCCTGTCGCTGAAGGACAGTACCGGTGCCAAGGTCAATTATTTCACCGAAGTGAACTTTGACGACGAGATGTACGGCCTGGCTTCCCAGGCGCTGGACAAGGCGATCCGGCTCCGGCCGGACGACATCCGCCTCCGTTTCACCAAGATCACCTCGCTCCTCTCCTATGAGAAGGAATCTCCGGACATGGCGACCCAGTCCCTGCGGAGCCTGATCGACTATCATTACAGCTCCCATCCCGTATGGAAACTGGGCGAAGAGGCCTTCTCGGAAGAGGATTTCCGTTCGTCCATGTTGGAGTATTGCTTCGTGCTTTACCGCATCGCCTCGCCGGCTTCCTTCGAGTCCTTCAAGTCCGTGTCGGAGAAGATGCTGGCCTATTCTCCCAAGGATACGGAGTTTATCAACAATGTCGGATCTTATTACCTGGCCTGTAAAAAAGATTACAAGACGGCGCAGAAGTATTACGCCAAGACGCTCAAGCTGGATCCTGACAATTATGCCGCCATCCGGAATTGCGTGATGGCAGCGCGGAAGTTGGGCAACAAGAAGATGGAGAAGAAGTATCTCCAGATGCTTCAGCGCGTCAGTCCGGATGAGGTGGAGAGAGCCTCCGCCAAAATACGTCTGGAAGCCTTGAAGTAACCGACGGATGAATGCACCTCGTTTCATAGCCTCCAAGCTCCGGTTCAAAGGAAAGATTGCGGTCAGTTCCGTCGCCCTTTCTTTCTTTATCATGATCATTGCCGTAGCCATTTCTTCCGGTTTCCGCCGGGAGATCCGGACCGGCGTATCGTCCATCTCAGGAGATGTCCAGCTGACGCCTTCCGCCCTCAATTATGTCAACGAGGCGGATCCTGTCTCTGCCGAACCGGCCTTCCTTCCGGCCATAGACTCCCTGCCCGGCGTACATTCCGTGACGCCGGTCGTGTACCGTGCCGGAATCGTCAAGCAGGGTGACCAGATCCAGGGAGTCTTGTTCAAAGGCATTCCGGAGCGCGCCGACACGGCTTCGCTCGGCGTCAGCATCCCTTCCCGGCTCTCCGAGATCCTGGGCTTGCAGGTCGGAGACAAGATGCTGACCTATTTCATCGGAGAACGGATCAAGGTACGCCGTTTCGTGGTGACGGAGGTTTATCCCAGCATCATCGAATCCGACGAGTCGCTGATGGTCCTGGCCTCCCTGCCGGACCTGCAGCGTCTGAACGATTGGGACGAAGGGGAGGTCTCTGCGCTGGAGGTAACGCTGGCGGAGGGGTACAAGAGCCCGTCGATGATCGAAGAAATGAGTTCCCGGATCGGGACGCTGGCGATGCTCCGTTCTTCAGACCTGGATGATGCGACAGTCGCCACCTCCGTGATCCGGAAGTATCCGCAGCTCTTCAACTGGCTTAACCTGATTGATTTCAATGTCCTGCTGATCCTGGTCCTGATGACGGTCGTTGCCGGGTTCAACATGATTTCCGGTTTGCTGATCCTGCTGTTCCGGCATATTTCTACGATCGGTACCCTGAAATCCATGGGGATGACGGACCGGAACATTTCTTCCGTTTTCCTGCGGGTGTCCTCTCATCTGGTCCTGAAGGGAATGCTGATCGGCAATGCCGCGGCGCTGCTGTTCTGCCTGGTCCAGGGTACGACTCACCTGCTCAAGCTGGATCCGGCCAATTACTTTGTTTCCTTTGTACCGGTTTCCGTCAACCTGCCCATGATCCTGCTTGCCGACGTCCTTGCTTACGCCGTGATCATGCTGCTGTTGCTGATCCCTTGCCTCTTTATTTCCAAAGTGGATCCCGCCCGTACGGTCCGGGCCCAGTAGCTTACGGGCAGATGGTCTGGAAGGCGGCGTACGTGTCCAGAACGTCGTTGACATAGCCGGCGATCTGGCTGAGATTGTATTTCCTCAGGTTCAGCGAATCGGTCTCGACATGGGACATCTGGGCGATCTCGGGAAGATGCTGGAGACTGGCCCAGGTGCTGTCATAGACATTCAGCTGCCGGGCGAAGTCGATACAGTCCAGCAGGCGCCCTTCCCCTCCGTTATAGGCGGCCAGGACAAACTTGGTCAGGTCGGAAGAAGCCCCCTGGGGGACACGCTTGGAGAAGACGCCCTGGAGGAAGGAGAGGTACTTGACCCCGGTGCGGATATTGCCTTCCGGTTCCATCTGATCCACCAGGCCATATTTGGCGGCGGTGCTTTCGCCGACCTGCATGAGCCCGAAGGCATTCATGTGGGAATGCGCGTCTATCCGGAATTTGGATTCCTTGAACGACAGGGCCGCCAGCATCCGCCAGTCCCAGCCCAGGGAGGGAGCGTACGCCTTGTACAGGCTGTCGTAGGGGCTCAGCTCTTTCCTCGTCCGCCCGGATTCGACGAGCTGGAAAGGATCGTACAGGGCTTGGATATAGGTCTTCTCCATCTTGTCGTGCAGGGGAGACCTTTCATACTGGTTGAGCCAGGCGTTGATGTCGCGCAGGCCGTGGAGGTTGGTCTCCTTGACCAGCCAGACCGACAGGCTGTCGATGTCGACCGATGACAGGGTGCCTTCCGGGAGCTCTTTACCCCGCCGGAAGGGGAGGACCAGGATGTCCAGGGAGCCGGCGAGCAGCGAGTCCAGCAGTTTGACGGCCGTGTCGCGGGCCGGAATGATGCTGGCCGTGGATCCGATATCGTGCGCAAACGCTTTCAGGAGTGCATAGTTGTAGCCCGTGATCAGGACCCGGGTCGAATCGTCCGTACGTCCGATGTTGAGCGCGCAATGGATTTCCCGCCCGGTAAAGGGATCTCCGGCCCAGGCTGACTCCCTGTATCGGATGTGGTGGGAAAAGAATACGGAAACCACCGCAGCTCCGGCCAGCAGGATTGCGATCATCGTGGCGGTGCGTTTCTTTCTGTTCATTCGTCGTTCCTGGGTTTCTGGCCTGCATTCTGCGCCGCTGCGGAATTCTTGGCCGGCTGGGTGTAGAAAGGCCAGTAGAGGCCGAACTTGACGGCCCGGGTCGTCCGGATATAACGGTCGGCGCTGAAATAGTCGTTCCGCTCCAGCGGCCATCCCATGTTGGCATTCTCCCATTTGATAAAGATACAGGCCCGTTTCCACTGCATGTTGACAAACAGGTCGGCAAAAGGAGCGTTGCCGTATTTGACCTCCTCCTGGTTGTGGAACACACCCAAAGCCGGGTTCCACGAAGGCAGGTACCACGAGGTGTTGTACCAGACATTGGCACCCAGCTGCATGGTCATGGCCTTGACGGGACCGATCGGGAACTGGATGTAATAGCGGATGTTGGCAGCCAGCAGCGGCAGCGGGATGATGTCCTGCCGGGAAGAAAGCTGGACGAGGACCTTGTGGTCGAGGTGCAGCAGGTTTCCGATGGTGAAATTCTTGAAGGCGGATGCCGACAGGACGCTCATCGGATCGGAGTTCTGCCGGATCACGCCGTCCGTCCCGTACCAGAGGTTCCCGGCCAGGAGGTTGTAGGCCACCCTGGCGCCCAGCTGCCAGTGCGGGATGCTGATGCCGCCTTCCACGCTGGTCGTGGAGATCTTGGTGAAGGCATTGTCCCAGCGGAAGTGGTTGGTATACAGATGCTGCTGGTAGTATTCCGGCTCATCCAGCGAGGTGTTGAAACTCGCGAAGATGCTGACGGGACTGGTCTTGTGACGCCGGAACGGATAGAGGTTGATCCGCGCATCGGCGCCGATGTCGAAGTCATTGATCTCGTCTCCCAGGAATACGTATTTGCCATGGGCATTCCATTGGAAGAACTGTCTCAGCTGACCTTCTACGCCGGCATAGAGGTAGGTCGCATTCCAATGATGGTTGGACGGTTGATAAAGATAGGTCTTGTCGAAGACATAGTAATTCATCAGACGATGACCGATCCCGACATCCAGTTTGGAAACGATGCTTTCGTCCGTCCAGGGTTGCAGGCGCAGGAAGACCTTGTTCTCCAGCCGCATGACCCGGAGGGAATCATAGGAAGTGCTGGGATGGTAGTTGAAAACGTTGTCGTAGAACGCTTTCCCAGCCGCATCGCTTATGACGTCCTTGTAGGTCCGCCGGTAGATCGAATATTCGGAGCTGTGTCCGATGAAGGCCGTGGTGATCTTGCTGTCATCGATCCGGACCGTGTCTGCCTGGGCCGTCTCTTCGGATGTTTCCTCTTCCGGAGCGGTCACCGGCGCCTCGGGATTCTCCGGATCGGGCAGGGGGAGCGGCGTCAGCCCGGCCGTATCCGGCTGATCCTTGCGGTGCTTCCATTTCTCGATGAAATAGAAGGGGATACGGAGCTGCTGGTCCAGGAAGACGGTATTCTTCTTGACCTGGCTGCTGGCGTTGGCCAGGTTGACGGCGATCTCGCGGACTTCAATCGTGGTATCCCGGATCAGGCCGATATCCTGGACGCCGCCGTTCTCCGTGCGGGACATCATGTTGTAGATGAATCCGGCATGCATCAGGTATTTCTTGCCGATGTAGTTGGCTGCGACGACGGCGGTTTTGTTCTTGGTCGTTTCATTGGCCAGTATGCCGGCACCGCCGAAGCGGTCATAGAACATCGTCAGGTTCAGGGCCGGGGTAATGTTCTGGGTCGTCAGGAGGTGGAGGTTGTCCGACTCCTTGCTGTCGCCGGCCAGCAGGGTGCCCCAGTAGGAGAGCTCCGTATAAGGAGTCTTGGTGTTGTACATGGGCAGGGTGGACGGCGAGTAGGACCAGGATTCCAGGGCGTCATAGAAGGAAACCCCCTCCTTGGATTTGCGCTTGGAATAGTCGTAATACTGCACGGGAGAGCCCGCTACGCCCAGCCAGGTCGCGTTGACGTCCTCCCGGAAGAAAGGATAGTCGTAGAAACGGTAGTTGTAGTTGGTATCTTCCTGGGACAGGAGCGTGATGTTGTGGAAATCCCGCTCGTGGGTCCATTTCAGGATCCGTTTGTAGAGCAGGGAGTCCTTGAAGATGTAGGTTTCCAGGATACGGGGGGTATTCTCCGTGATGCTGTCCTTGATGGCCTGACGCTCCTCCTTGGCATTCTTGATGCTGTCCAGCCGGGCCTGCTTGATCGGCATTTCCCGTTCGAAATCCGCCTTGCGGCGGCCTGCCTTGTCCAGGGTCGCATACCAGGCCCAGTAGGCAGCCTTGGCGCGTGCCACGGAATCGACAGCATACAGGGAGTCCAGCTTCATCCAGTTGAGCGTGTCCTGTATCCGGATCAGGGAGTCCCGGACCCAGACATGGGCGAGGGAATCGTTGAGGGCGGCGAAATAGTAGTAGCGGAAGGTGTCGATTCGCAGGAGGGAGTCCGGAGGAATGAGGGAGTCGAGGGCTGCGGGACGGACCTTGACGATGGTATCTTCGCCTTCGCCGAATCCGTCGGCGCCCCCTTTCAGCAGGGAGTCTGCGATGGAATAGGTGCTCGCCTTTTCTTCCGGCGTCCAGAATTTCTTATACCCGTTACGCGGATATTTGACCGTGTCCGCGAAGTCGGCCGGAGCGTCTGACGTGGCGGCGATGAGGCTTTCCTCCGTCTCCACAGGCCGGTATGACACGCTCATTTGGAGTGTCACGGCGCTGACCAGCGCAGCCGGGAACCAGATCTTGGAGAAAAAACTCATCATAACTTACAAATATAGGTACTTTTCGGCGGAATCGCAACATCACGTGCGCGCGTCCAAGGCGCGGGCGAAGGCCTCGGCCTGCCCGAGCGTCTCGACTTTGCCGACATCCATCATGCGGAAGCCTTCGGGGACGAAGCCGTAGATGGGATACCTGGCTGCAGCCTGCAGATAAAAGTCGATGATGGAAAAGCGTCCGCTGAAACCGCACGCCTCCATGGCGGAGAAGACCCGGTCGGAAAGCAGGTGGATGCCGGCAAAAGCCAGCATGCGGTTCCGGGCGGGATCCAAACCCGGGAAGGGGCTTCTGACTTCCCCTGTTCTCAAGTCTGTCCAGCCGGTCAGGCGCATTTCTTCGTCGAACAGCAGGTAGCGGCTGGTCTTGCGCTCGCTGACAACCAGGGTCGCCAGGGCATCCGGACGGTGATCCGCGATGAAACGGCGCAGGTCCAGATTGGACAGGACATCGACGTTATGGGCCAGGAACGGACCGCTGCCTTCCAGATACTGGCGGGCATTCAGGATGCCGCCGCCGGTCTCCAGCAACAACCCGGGCTCGGGGGAAAGGGTACAGCGTGTGCTGAGCAGCGGATCCCGGGAGACATATTCCTCGATCTGTCCGGCGAAGTGATGCGTGTTGATGACCAGCGATTCGATCCCTCCCTCAAACAGGCGGGTGGCGACCCGTTTCAGCAGCGGCACGCCGGCTACGGGGAAAAGAGCCTTGGGATGGGCCTCCGTGAAAGGCTTCAGCCGGGTTCCGAGTCCGGCGGCAAAGATCATCGCCTTCATCCCAGTACGGTATCGAGACCGAGCTCGCGGTGCGTGAGGCGGATGCGGATATGGTATTTCCGCTGGAGGGTGCGGGCCAGCGTCTCCGCACAATAGACGGAGCGGTGCTGGCCGCCGGTACAGCCGAAACAGACCTGCAGGTGGCTGAATCCACGGGCGATGTAACGCTCGACGTGCGGGAAGATGAGCGCTTGGACGGATCGCATGAATTCCTGCACCTCGCCGTGCTCTTCCAGGAATGCGATCACGTCCAGGTCGCGTCCGGTCGAGTTCTTGAAGCGGTCGTATTTCCCGGGATTGTGCATGCCGCGGCAGTCGAAGACGTAGCCGCCGCCGTTGCCGGACTCGTCGGAGGGGATTCCCTTCTTGTAGGCGAAACTGTAGATATGCACTTCCAGCGCATCGGTCTCCAACGCCGTCGAATCCTGGGTGGAAAGCTTCCGCAGCACGGAATCCAGGTAAGGGTAGCGGTCGAAGGGCGTCTCGAGGATCTCCCGCAGGTTGCCCATCGCGTAGGGGATGCTCTCGATGAAATAAGCCTTCTTCTCATACTTTCCCCGGTAGCCGTAAGCGCCCAGGACCTGCAGCGTGCGCAGCAGGACAAACAGGCGCAGTTTACGACGGAATTCCTCTTCCGGGATATCGCAATAGGGCTTCATCGCATCCAGGTAGGTGCGGATCATCCGTTCCTTGAGGGGCTTGGGGAAGCGGGGACGGGACTGCCAGATAAAGGACGCCAGGTCGTACCAGATCGGTCCCTTGCGCCCACCCTGGAAGTCGATGTACCAGGGCTCTCCGTCACGGATCATGATGTTGCGCGTCTGGAAGTCGCGGTACAGGAAGGTGTCGGTGTGCGTCTCCAGCAGATCGGCCTTCAGGCGGTCGAAATCGTCCTGAAGCGGAATCTCCTTGAACTCGATGCCGGCCGTCTTGAGATAGCAGTATTTGAAATAGTTGAAGTCGAAGTCGATCATCCGCGCGTTAAACTCCGAATCCGGATAGCAGATACTGAAATCCAAGCCCTGCGCACCTTCGAACTGGATCTTCGGCAAGCCCTGGATTGCCTTGCAGAGCAACACCGCTTCCTTTTCAGAATAGACGCCGGTGCTCCGTCCTTCCGCGATCAGCTCATACAAGGAGTCATCTCCGAGGTCTTCCTGGAGATAGGACATTTCATCCGGGGAGACGGCGTACACTTCCGGTACACGGATGCCTTTGCTGCGGAAATGCCGGGCCTCCGTGATGAAGGCGCGGTTCTCGTCCGGGTCGGTGCCGATCACGCCGATGAGGGTGCGGCCCCCTTCGCTGATCCTGAAATAGCGCCTGTGGCTGCCGGATGAAGGCAGCGGGACGATGGCTTCCGCTGCCTTTCCGAAATGCTCCTGAAACAGTTTTTCCAGTCTTTCCATACTATTCGGAAACGGGATTGCAGTTGCCGGCGGGGGACTGGAGCGGAATCTTGCTGAATTCCCTGACAATCAGGACCAGCAGCAGCGCGCAGCCGGCAAAGATGACCCAGTACTGCTTCGGTGCGAGCACGTCCATCCAGTTGTCCATTTCCTGCAGGGATTCAATCTGCCCGCAGATGACGGCAAAGGTATTGTTGACGCAGTGCATCAGCATGGTCAGCTTGAGGGAACCGGTCTTGTAGTAGATATAGCCGAACAGGCAGCCCAGGATAAAGGCCGGGATGGCCTGCCAGGGATTGGCGTGGATGACGGCAAAGAACAGGGCCGAGATGACGATGGCCCAGCCCGGAGCCATCCGGCGGCTGCCGTCCGCTTTCTTTGCATTCAGCAGGCCTCTCAGCACCATGCCGCGGCAGAGCCATTCTTCAAACAGCGGAGCGAACACGGAGACGCAGAGCAGGTTGATCCACAGCGTGCCCTGGGTCATCGACGTAAGGGCTTCTTCGAGCCATTCCGGCATCGGCGGCATCTGCGCGTTAAGGAAATCCGTCATGAAGGCCGCGGCCAGTACGGCGGCCGTGCACATCAGGGCGCAGATCCATCCTCCGTTCTTGCCGAAATGCTTGCTGTCCAAGGCGTAGCCCTGCTCAAAGACGGCGTTGCTGCGGCTCTTGTATCCGGCATACATCATCGGAGGGATGAACATGATCGGATAGGAGACGAGGGTGCCGTATTCGGTCGCGAAGGAGGCTCCATAGATCAGCGTAAGCAGGGCGGTGATCATCGAGCCGATCAGGGCGCCGGCCAGCAGAAGCAACAGGAGGACGAACATGCCCTTGATGGCGGGCGTGTAGAAGGCATGTCCGGCGAAGATGTTGAAACTGCGGACATGGCGTCTTTTCTGGTTCATATTCGGTTTTTATTGATACAACGGGGTGGGATAGACGCCTTCTTCTGCGAATTCCTTGAATTTCTCCACGACGGCCGGACGGTCTTCCTTGAAGGTGACGCCGAACCAGTGGGAGGGAGTCGAAAGGACGTCGCACTTTCCGATGCCCAGACGGATCATCAGGTCGACGGCATAGGGGATATAGAACTCTTTTTTCAGTTCTGCGGCATTGCTCTCCAGGAAAGTCTTGAAGATCTCTTCGCTCTTGGCGAAATAGTCGGGGGTGAAGCCCCACATGTTCATCGAGCAGAGCGCTTCGCCGTCCAGGTCGACGTGCTCGCCGGTCAGGGAATTGTCGCCGCGGACGGCGCCGTCTTCCTCTTTCTTGATGTCCAGATGCTCGACCACGTCGGTCAGATGCAGGTCCTCGTCGTAGGCACAGATGCCGCGGGAGACACCGCCGGACTCGGAAAGGGTATGGTCCAGCTTGAACCCGACGATGCTGTAAACGCCCTCGCTCTGTTCGTGCTCGCGGAGCCAGTCGGCGAGGATGTGGAAGGAAGCCTTGCCGTAGTAGTCATCGCCGTTGATGACGGCGAAGGGCTCCTGGATGACGTGCTGGGCCATCAGTACGGCGTGGGCCGTCCCCCAAGGTTTCTTGCGCTCGGGGTTGGGGGTGAATCCCTCGGGAATCTTGTCGAGTTCCTGGGTGACGAACCGGAATTCGATGGGCTCTCCGTCGGGGCAGCAGACGCCCTTGTATTTCGTGCGGACGCTCTCTTCGAACTGCTCGCGGAAGGACTCCCGGACAACATATACGACCTTGCCGAATCCGGCCTGGACGGCATCGTAGATGGAATAATCAATGATGGTCTCGCCGCTGGGGCCGAGTCCGTCCATCTGTTTGAGTCCGCCGTAGCGGCTGCCCATGCCGGCTGCAAGTACAAGAAGTGTAGGTTTCATAGAATGTGATGTTTAAAGATTCACAAAAATAGTTAATTTTGCAGATATGAAAAAGAGCCCGCTTCTGAAATACGTTCTCTGGTCGACGGTGGCGTTTCTCGTCATCATCTTGTTTTTCCGTCATGACAACCTGATCCGGTGGATCCGGGCGGGTTTCACGATCCGGAAGCAGGAGCGGCAGATCGAGTGGTACAACAAGGAAATCTCCGATTTGGACAAGCAGATCGAGGCGATGTCAACCGACCGCGATACCTTGGAGAAGTTTGCGCGGGAGACCTTCCTTTTCGCCGAGCCCGGCGATGATGTCTATCTCATCCCCGACGATACGAAATAGCGCTTCAGACGCAGGGACGCTGTGATGCAGGGCGCGAAGGTTTAACCCCTTCGGGGGAATGCGCCCCGCATCACAGCGTTCCTGCGCCGGCAGATTGCCGGTAGAGAGCGACGGTCGCGCGGGTGGCGGCGACGTCGTGGGTGCGGAGTATGTCGGCACCCAGGCGCAGAGCCTCCAAATGCAGGCGCTGCGTGGCTTCGCCTGCCGTCTCCGGAGTGAGCCCCAGCGGCATCCAAACCATTCTTTTCCGCGAAATACCGACCAGCAGCGGCCGCTGCAGCGATTTCAACTGCCCCAGCGTGTGGAACACACCGAAGTTCTGTTCCACGTCCTTTCCGAATCCGAAGCCGGGATCCACGATCCAGTCCCGGATCCCTTGGTCATCAAGCCGTTGGGAGATGGTTCGGTACCAGTCCAGGATTTCCTCGGCATCCGATGCCGGGCCATGATGCATGGGAATATAAGTCAGCCCCAATTCCGCAACGGCGGGCAGCATGGCCGGATCCGCTTCTCCGGCCGTGACATCATTGACGATGAACGGACCTACCAGGTCGTAGGCCCTGAGGACGACCTCCGCCCAATACGTATCCAGCGAGAGCGGGAGGCCCGGATATTCCTCCCGGATGAGACGGAGGGTGGCCTTGAGCCGGCGCCATTCTTCCTTGGCCCCGACGGGCCGGCTGCCCGGCCGCGTCGAACAGGCGCCGATGTCAATGAGGTCGGCCCCGCTCTCCAGGATGGCCAGGTTGTGGCGGCTGGGGGCGTAAAACGAATCCGGTGTCAGGTTGAGGATCCCCATCACGCGGATCGGCCTATGTGGATCGATCGCTTTCATCGGAAGACAAAAATACAGAATTTTATGTATATATTTGTACAATTGCAAAAGCCGATCCACATGCTGATTGTCCTCGAAGGCCTTGACGGGGCAGGGAAGTCCACCCAGGTCAAGCGATTGAAAGCTTATCTTGAGAGCCGTTGCAAGGCCCTCCGCTACATCCATTTCCCGCGCTACGACGCTCCGGTCTATGGGGATTTGATCAGCCGTTTCCTTCGGGGTGACTTCGGCTCCGTGGAGCAGGTTCATCCGCAACTGGTGGCCCTGCTTTTCGCCGAAGACCGACACGGTGCCGCACCGGAGATGAAACAGGCCCTGGGCGCCG